>JAISUP010000021.1 GCA_031272025.1 Bacteroidales bacterium | reverse complement strand
CAAGCGCGGCGCCGGGCGACAAGCCTTTCATCATCAGCGCAGCAGCCATCGGAATCGAGCCTGTGGCACAGGTGTATGTCGGCACAGCCACCGCAAGCACTATCAGCATATTGAGCAGGGGATTATTGAGATAGGTCGAAAATACGCTGTCGGGCAGGAAAATTGCGATCAGTCCGGCAAATAAAATGCCTAATATCAACCATTTACCTATATCCTGAAGCATCTCCACAAAACTGTAATGCAAAACCCGCATCAGTTTATTTTTGTTTCGATATTCCTCTTCGTCGCTTTTTGTTGAAGACTTCAAATCGCTGTTTATCGCCGAATTATCCCCATCGAACCTGTTTACCAACAAACCGCCGAACAGACTTGTGATAAACGCCGCCACCGGTCGCAGCAAGGCAAACGGCAGACCGAGCACCGAATATGTCGCGGCAATGCTGTCGGCGCCCGTTTGAGGCGTGGAAATCAGAAAAGCGACCGTAGCCCCGCGACTGGCGCCCTCCTTGCGTAACGACATTCCCGTCGGGATCACTCCGCACGAACAAAGCGTCAACGGCACGCCCACAAGTGCCGACCATAAAACGGATTTAAAATCGCTCCGAGATAAATGACTGATAAACTTATCGTTAGGAACAAAAACCTTCAAAACGCCGGCTATCAGAAATCCCAGCAGTAAATAGGGCGACATCTCGTTCAATAATGAAATAAAAGGCACCAAATAGTTCATACGGCAGGGTTGATATATCTTAAATTTTTCGGCAAAGGTAGCATAAAATTTTCAATTACACACAAACGAATAAAAATTTGCAACAAAAAGGATTTTTTTTCTTTTTGTTATGAATAATGCAGATTACGTAGGTTGTTATTTGATGTCGCCTTATTTCAACCATTTCGCGATAGTTTCCGGTTGGATGACTCCCATCAACTGCAAGATGACCACGGAGATGAGCACGAGCATAATGTAGCGAATGATGGGAGCCCCCCCGCGCAGTGCCACGCGAGAGCCTATGTATGCCCCAATGATGTTGCCAATGGCATGAACCAACCCGTAATCCCAACGCACGTTACCTTGCCACGCGAATATCAACAACGAGAAGGGAACATATACCATAACCAAAAAATTCTTAATAGCATTGGCTTTAAGGAGTTCGTATCCCGTTCCCAAAACCAACAGTGCCAATATCATGTACCCCGCACCAACATGAATAACTCCACAGTAGATACCAATCCCGAACATGAGCAGGTAGTGCAGGGGGCGCGAAGGTTGCGCGAGCAAGTCGGCACGTTCTTTCAACCACCTTTCGGGACGAGTAAGTAGTAGTGTCGCGAACAATACCGCTACCGCCGCGAAAAGGTAATGAAAAACTGTATTAGACATTACTCCGGCAAACCATGCCCCCGCGCATGCCCCCGCGACAATGGGCACAGATAGCCGATATGTCCTCGTCCAAGGAATTAGTTTGTGCCGGGCAAAGTTCGTTACTGCCGTTATGTTTTGCAACAATACCGCCACCCTGTTCGTGCCATTGGCTATCACCGGCGGCAACCCAAAAAACATGAACACCGACAAGGATATAATCGTGCCCCCTCCTGCCAAAGTGTTAATAAAACCAACTACTAAACCCGAACAAATTAAAACAATTGCATGCATCCACGTGATATCCATGATATTGTAACCTAAATTATATGTGTATATTTTTCTATGTCTCAATAATCTCTTTGTTGAAAGAGGTTTTTAACTTCAAGCGTGTAAATAAAAACTTGTGCTTACAACGCGGGTAGCGTGGCAAGCACAAGTAAAACGTCTAAGCATTTGGCAAAAAACTATGCTTATAAATTTTTATTTCACGATATTTTCAAACTCGGCACTTTTGCGATATTTTTTAAATTCCGGATTTCGTTTGGCTTTGTGTTTGTATTTGCTATCTTTGTCTACGGTTTGTCTCAAGTTAGACATCACTTCGGCTTCATTTCCGGTACGTGCCGACAAAATGGCTTTTAAATACAATACTTTAGCATCTTGATCGGGAATACAATCAAGCGTTGTTTTTGCCGCGCTATATTCTTTGTTTACCAATTGAGCCAAAGCCATGTTATAGTCGCAATGTTTCCCGTTCATCAGGTTTTTAGCGGCATTGTAGTCCCCGTCTAATATTTTATACATTCCCAAATTATAGTCTTGCGCTATAGGATATACCGTGGCTTTACTTGCTTCTTCAAATTTGGATTTAGCCCCTTTAACGTCGCCGGAAAGTACGGTAGCAATCGCGATATTGTTAAGAACAATGCCGTTGCGCGGGGAAATGGCAGCCGCTTTATTGAGATTGCTCACGGCTTGTTCGTACTCGCTCATGTTGCCCCTTAATACTTCGCTCAATTGTAACACGGCAAGGTTATTGTAAGCGCGCCATTCGTTTTGGCTCCCTGTAGTATTGATAATGTTCGTGTAAATGTTTTCTTTATGTTGCAGATTCTCGTCTTTGGATGCCGCGTACAACTTCTCGTTCACCGATAACGTGTCAGGATGGGTCAATGCCAATGCCATGATTTGTTGTTCGTTAAATGTATTTTTGTTGCATACCATCGACACCTCACTTCTCCGTAACGGGGGCAAAATGGCTTCTTTTATCTCGTTATAAATGTCTGTCATTTCTCTAATTTTTTGCTCTCTGAGGTTATTGTTAGATTGGGAACGAACAACATTTAAGATTTGGTTTTTCTCGGCAATTTTCGATTTCTCCACAGCGGTTTCAAAACCACCCCAATCTTCTCCATTGGCATGATTTTCAAACACGAAAGTCGGTTTTACCAAGTCTTTGAGTTTAATTTTGTTTTTCTTGGCATAATCTTTCAAATACTTGTCGTATTCTTGTTCGAACCATTTTTTACCTTGTTCAAATCGTTTTTCCGACAATCCCTGGTTTTTAGATTCTTCTCCTTCCGGGGATGCCCAACCGGTAACGATAATTTTGTCTACTTTACGATTTTCGGCGATAAAATCTACCAGCGCTTTAATATTGTCTTTCGCGGTTTGATCTTTGTTTAATTTCAAGTTCCAATTGAGGTTCGACATGTTTACCTCGAAATAAATGACCCCGGTTTTGGTAATAAATTCGGGTTTGTATTGATGGGGTGCATAGAGCAGGAATGAACCGTTTCCGGTGATTTTGCCGTTTTCATCGGTTTCTTTCACTTCGGGCACTAAACCCACGAGCGAAGAGGTATTAGAAATGCCTTCTCCAAGGTGCCGCACGGGCATGGTTTGCGTTTTCTTGCCCTTCGAAATCGTGGCTATAGCCTGAATATCTGCATTTTCGAGACTTTCGTTATAATCAAAGGAGCCCGTTTTGGTAAAATTACCCCCCGTTTTGTAAGGAATCACGGTACCACTCTTTTTCGACTTTTCTCCTACCAAAGTAAGCGTGCCGTAATTTTTGGTTTCTTTCCCTGTGGCTTGATCGTAAGACAACACGGGAACTTCAATCGTAACATCTGCTTTTTTCTTCATGTATTTGGGCGGCACCGTTCCTTTGACCGTGTATTCTACTTTGCCACCCTTGTTCTCGAGGTCAGGATTTTCCAATTTAATCGCGACATCAGGATATTTTTTCACCATCTTTTTAATGCCACATCCCACCACAAGCAGTGTTAACATGCTCATTACTAATAACAATTTTCCTTTTCTCATATCTTTAATTTTTTATATTGATTTACCATAAAAACAAGTTGCAAATATACATACTTTTTTATTATCATAAAATTACATGAGAAAAAAAAAATAAAAAAAGCATTCTTTTTCGATTTTTTATAAAAAAAATTGTATCTTTGCCAAAATAATCAAAATAATATAACGAAAAAATATCATGGAGAAATTGAGAAAAGATAATCTATGGATAGGAGTGGCTTTGGGGTTATTGCTGCCTGCAACACTTTTTGGGGTATTGTTCGGGGTAGCGGTACTCGTGGAGACTTTGAGCGGAAAAGATATATGGGTGAGTGGTATCGCTCAAAAAACTTTGCTACTCAGCATTATTCCCAATTTATTTATCCTAAGATATTATTTGCTTAAACTCAAATACGATTTGACGGGACGAGGAATCATGGTGGCTACTTTTGTATGCGCGATTATTTTCGCGGTATTGGAATTTTCTCTTAAAGCATGAACAAAATGAAAAAATTACTGTTATTTTTATCTATCACGGCAGTAACAACGATGTCTATTGTTGCACAAGTTGATACTAATCAAGTAGATGGACAAGGTCGCAAACAAGGATTGTGGAAAAAATACGATGAGAAGGGACATCTCCTTTACGAGGGTACTTTTGCACACGACCAGCCCGTGGGCATTTTTAAATACTACCACCCTAACGGGAAACTGAAAAATGAAAGTCATTTTTTGCAAGGCACCCGGGAAGTGCAAACGCGATTGTTTCACCCTAATGGTCGTACCGCCGCGTTAGGCGTATTCGTGAACCAACAAAAAGATGGAACATGGTTATACTATAACGACAAAGGGACACTTGTTAAAGAAGAAAATTATAAACTTGGCGAACAACATGGCGTTGAAAAAACCTATTCCCCGGAGAACGGGAATTTGCTACGCGAAGAAGTCTATGTAGATGGAAAATTACAGGGTTTGCAAACGACTTATTATACCACGGGACATCGCTACACACATACTCCTTACTTAAATGGCAAACGCGAAGGAATCATGGAAATTTATCATGAAGACAGCACCCTTATCGTGCGCGGCAACTATCATCAAGATCGAAAAACCGGCGAATGGTATTATTTTGGTAATAAAAATCGCGTAAGAAAAAGTGAAAACTATACCGAAAAAGGATTAGAAAAAACGTACCTGCATTTTTACCGGGGAACAAGCGGACAACCTATCAATTATCACGCGATTGCATATCTCCGAAATTTAAAGCCGGGCATTGAGGTACATTTCTTTTCAGGAAATGTAGTTACTTTTGATGACACTTTTGATGAAATTCTTGATTTTACAGAACAAGTTGATTATTTGCAACTTACACCTACTATTTTAATGTCTATTGACAATATCAGAGGTTATAAAGTATTGAATAGCGATGAAATACAGGTGCTATGTAAAATAGCCGTCCCTTCCAATCTTATTTTGTCGGGCGATGCCGCGATCATGGTTAAATCATTGTTTAGAAAAGATATGCCTACCTTGGAATAACCATCGCGACAACCCAAAAAAATAGAAAAGCATGTACGTGTTGCATATCCCATCGTGGTTCCCGGACGAAGATACCCCGTATCGCGGTAATTTTATAGAAAAACATATTGAGGCTATTTCTTTATTTACAAGATCTATAACCTTACGGGTAGTGAAAAAGAACGAAAAATACAAACATGCAAAACTCATAGAGCAAAAAGGAAATCACATCATATTTAATTACTATTATAAAGAATATAATGGAAAATTAGCAAGATACGTGTCCAAAATATGGAAATATTGGCTTTATTTTCTGGGGGCACGGGAGATAAGACATACCTTTGGCACGCCTACGGGGATACACTTACACGTGGCTTTGCCCATGGGAAATTTTGCCAAATATTTGAGTAAAAGGTGGAAAGTGCCTTTGCTCATTACAGAACATTGGTCAGTATATCAGCCGGGAAACAGACATTGCCTCTCGCGAGAAAAATGGAAACAACTGTCTAAATTGTTTCAAGTAGCGACTTATTTTACGGCTGTTTCTGAAAATTTGAGCAAAGAAATATCCTGTCTTTTTCCCGGCACGAGAAGTACAGTCATTCCCAACGCGGTAGATACCGGTAAATTCTTTCCCGTGCCTGTTTTTCATGACAAAAAAGTGATGATACATGTTTCAACATTAAATGATGAAATAAAAAATGTGTCCGGCATATTGCGTGTTATCCATGCTTTGTCTAAAGAAAGATCTGATTTTATTTTAAAAATTATTCACGAAACCCGCATTCCCGCTCTTGAACAATATGTAATAGAGCAACATTTGAGTAACAAGGTTTTCTTTTTGGGCAATAAAAATGAAAATGAAGTTGCACGTGAATTGCAAAACAGTGATTTTTTGGTTTTATTTTCTAATTACGAGAATTTACCTTGCGTGATTATTGAAGCATTTGCTTGTGGAAAACCGGTTGTAGCAACCCGCGTAGGGGGGATTCCCGAAATAGTGAATGAAGATAGAGGTTATTTAGTGTCGGCGAGGGACGAGACCGCCCTGCGACAATGCCTCGACAAGATGCTCGACCAACACGAAAAATTCAATCCTCAACAACTGCATGACTACGCCGTGCGGAAGTTTTCAAAAGAAAAAATCGGGAATGACTTTTATCACCTTTACAAACAAACCCTAATCATATCATGAGTTATCAAGAAATGACATTAAAAAAATGGATAGAAGAAGTAGTGAATGAACCTTGCACGGTCATGAAAAATTTACCGCTTTCCGGGTCTAATCGCCGCTATATTCGCGTATTTTTCGCATCAAAGAACACGTTAATAGGAGTTTATAATGAAGATATTCGCGAAAATGAGGCTTTTTTTTATTGGACACGTGTTTTCGCGGAACGGGGAATTCGGGTACCAAAATTATTGAACATCGACCATCAAAGGCAATATTACCTGCTCGAAGATTTAGGCGATGAAACTCTTTATTCTTTTCTTACCCTTCATCGACATTCGGCAACAGACATGGGTGAAGAGGTGAAAGCCTTATACGAACAAGCGGTAGAACAACTCCCGCGTTTGCAAACAAGTGGCAAAAATGCCGATTTCTCGCGCTGCTATCCCCGCCCGGCTTTTGACAAACAATCCATGCAATGGGACTTAAACTATTTTAAGTATTATTTTCTAAAATTGGCAGGAATATCTTTTGACGAACAAAAACTTGAAAATGACTTTAACACGTTGATACAATTTCTTTTGCAAACAGATTCGGAATATTTTCTATATCGCGATTTTCAGTCCCGTAACCTGATGATTCGCGATGGGAATATTTATTTTATCGACTATCAGGGGGGGCGAAAAGGGGCGTTGCAATACGACATCGCCTCTTTGCTTTACGATGCCAAAGCCAATTTACCACCATCTTTTAGAGCATATTTATTAGAAAGATATTTGAACGCGTTAGAACAAATCATACCGGTTCGTAGAAAAGATTTTTTGGTGTCTTACCCTGCTTTCGTGTTGATTCGCGTTTTACAGTCCATGGGCACGTATGGTTTTAGGGGATATTATGAGCGAAAAGCACATTTTTTGCAAAGTATTCCTTACGCCATTCGCAATATTGCTTCCTTGCTAGAACAATCTTCTTTCCGGATACATATTCCTGAATTACAACGAGTATTGACGGAAATGGTCGGGGCAAGCGAATGGAGTGAGCATGGAAAAAAAGAAGATATACTAACTGTGCACGTGGGCAGTTTTTCTTATAAGAAAGGGATACCTGCAAATTTAACGGCACATGGCGGCGGCTTTGTCTTCGATTGTCGTTCTTTACCTAACCCGGGCAGAGAAATGCAATATCAACAACTATCAGGGAAAGACATGAAGGTGATACAATTCATGGAAAAACACGAAGAAACCCATTTTTTTAAATCCAAAGTCTTTGCCATCGCGGATCATGCCGTAGAAAATTACCTAACCCGAAACTTTAATTATATCTCTATTTTATTCGGGTGCACGGGGGGACAACATCGCTCGGTTTACTTCGCCGAAAGTATGGCAAAACACCTTCAAGAAAAATACCCGGCAATTCAGGTTAAACTAAAACATGAAAATGAGGTTTGGTGATTATAGTTAGACAGTTAGACAGTTAGACAGTTAGACAGTTGGACAGTTGGACAGTTGGACAGTTGGACAGTTAGACAGTTAGACAGTTAGACAGTTGGACAGTTAGACAGTTAGACAGTTAGACAGTTAGACAGTTGGACAGTTGGACAGTTAGAATGAAGGAATGCTTAATCATCGCGGGCATGACAAGATAATGAGCCGTCATTGCGGGCTCAACCCGCAATCCCCTGCGTTATCAGCCTCTTCCCGCCTTCGCGGGCATGACGGGACTAATCTTGATAATCAAGAAAATCTTGTGAAAACCTGTATTGAGCAAAGCCGAAATATCGTGGTTCAGACAATTCCGAAATTTAGAATTTAGAATTTAGAAATAAAGATTATGGAAAGGAATGGGGTATATTTGCAGGGGATTCCCGCTTTTATTTACACGCTTGAAATTTCGAAAATTTTATGTAATTTTTGTTCCCTTGGAATCCGAATTCTAGTAAAATTCTGCCGGGAATAAACAAAGTAGGTTCATGTCGAAAGGCGTGAACTGTTTTTAGTTTATTTGGCAGAAAAGGTTTTACTATAGCCAGGATTCCAAAAATAAAACTTCGTAGTACAGAACAAACATATTATATGCTTGTCGAGAATTTGGAGGCGATCACCATAGAACATTATTATTGTACTTTTCATGTCAACAAAGATGTTAAATTTCAGTGTACCTGTAAATTATATGAAAAAAAATGTTTCCCTAATTTTAATGTTGGCTTCTTCCATATTGATATTCGGTCAAACGGCAGACAGCACGTTTAACCTTAATTTAAGTTTTGAAAATATAAATAATTATTACTGTCCGCTAAACATTTTATAGCCGCTGCAAAAAATCAGGGCTGATTTTCACAGATGGAAGTCAGCCCCTTTTTCCTGTTTTGCGCAATGGGACACACAAAATAGTCATTTTCTTCGTTGTAAAACAGATTTTGAGCAATAAAAGGATTATTTTTAAACGATGTTTTTTGCTCTTTATGAAAATAATTGAATTTTACAAACGGCTCAATTTCACTTGTTTCCATAAAGTCATAATTTTCTTCGATGCCGTAACCCGCATCGGCTACGCCTTTTTGGGGCATCTTTTTATAGCGATTTGCAAAACCGTTCAAAAATGGAATAAATGTGAGCGTGTCGGTCGGGTTTGGAAACATATCGTAGTGT
>JAISUP010000099.1 GCA_031272025.1 Bacteroidales bacterium | reverse complement strand
TCTAACTGTCTAACTGTCTAACTGTCTAACTGTCTAACTGTCTAACTGTCTAACTGTCTAACTGTCTAACTGTCTAACTGTCTAACTGTCTAACTGTCTAACTGTCTAACTGTCCTACTGTCCTACTGTCTAACTGTCCTACTGTCTAACTGTCCTACTGTCAAAACAATAAGGGATAAAAATACATACTCCTACCCTGCTACTAAGGGCTAATTAGTTGTTAGTTTTTTTAATTTTTCCACCACGGTAGCACGGTCTTCGTGATAGGTGATACCAAACCATTCGGCATTGCTTTTTAGAATATCCACTTCTGCCTTGTTCGTTTTGATCATATAGTCTACCACTGTGGGCAGTAAAAATTCGGATTTTGGGTTGTCGTTATGGTGTTTCAAAAAATCTACAAATTGTTCTTCTATAAAAGGGAAAATTTCGGGGGTAAATCCCCAACAATTCATCGATACTGTTGTATCTGGAGCGAGATATTTTTCCTCATGGGTTGCAGGGTCCAAACAAACGATTTTTTCATTCACCTTGCTTATTTTTTCCACTTCGGAAATATGTTGTAATTTATTTTCGGCATTGGTTTCGCATATTCCTCGAGTAACGCTACCATTATCCGATAATGTTTTGTCCAAGCGATATCCTACCATTGCAAAACGGGGAGTTTTGTGCTCGTGCGGGGCGGTTAGAAACGCGTATAAGACTTCGAAGGCTTCTTTACCATAAAAGTCATCGGCATTGATAACCGAAAAATTTTCTTTAATGACCGGTTTAGCCGCGAGCACAGCCTGTGCTGTCCCGTAAGGTTTCGTGCGATTAGGATTGGCAACAAAACCTTCGGGCAAAAGGCTTGTTTCTTGAAAAACATAATCCACTTCTATCGCTTGCTCGTATTTTGGGAGAATAAGTCTTTTAAAGTCATCCTCAATTTCTCTCCGTATCACGAAGACAACTTTTCCAAACCCGGACACGCGAGCATCGGATACGGAATAATCCATGATAGTTTCTCCATGAGGTCCTAACCCGTCTAATTGTTTTATTCCTCCATAACGGCTACCTATCCCGGCTGCCAAAATCAATAAAGTTGGTTTACTGTTCATAAACTGCTTGGTCTTTTATTTAAATTTAAATCAAATATTTAATACAAAAAAGGGAAAATTCGTTTCAGTTTTCTTTGTTTTACCTCCGGTCCGAAGTCTGCAAGATAGCGTTGATAAGTAGCGTGGGCACGGGGCACTAAATTGGCAAAGGTCCACAAGAAAAAGACAAAACCGGCAAGCGACCACGACAATAGGGCAAAACCCAGCCACTCTACTAATTCTCCAAAGTAATTGGCATTGGTAACATAATTAAACATCCCCCCTTTGGGTAAATAGTGTCTCGTGTCGTTTTTGTTGCCGCGTAAATGTTGTATAATATTATCAGAGCGCGTGTTAATGATATAGCCGACAACAAACAACAAAGTTCCCGCGATAAAACGCGGATCGAGCAGCCATTCATCGGGGTAACCGAAAGGAGCGTGTGTGATATAAATATCTTTATGGGCTTCATGAAACAGCCAATATCCCTGCATCACGGCGTTGAGCATATTGAAAATAATGCCCATGGACATGATAGCAAGGGGCATTTGACTTTTTCCCTTTAAACGAAATGGAAAAATAAATGCCCGTTTGAAATAATGTATCTCGAACAAGAGAAAAATAATCAGGGGTACTGTTTGAAAACGATAGGAAGAGGTTAGCCAAAAGATAAGCATGGCAACGAACATGGGCATTTCCATAAAAAACCATGCCCATTGATTGTTGATGGTTTTTCCCCAACGGGGACTATGGTTATAAAGAATACCATAGCCGGCTTTCACGAAATAGAGCACCACAAACACGACTAACGCGAGTCCGGTCATACTATATAAATAAATATTGAAGGCTGTAGTCATCATGGGCTGGCTTATTTTATCTCGATTTCCATGGGCATACGGGCTTGTATTCCTTGCATGCCCGTGAGATATTTTAAGGCAGAATATGTAAAGTAGAGTTCGCCAAGTTCAGACTTTAAGGCTTGGGTAGTTGCCGCTTCTCTATCGGGTTTAAACAGTCGGGTCAACCAATCCGGACGAGTAGGATAAGATTCTATTTTATAGTCGGTTAAGTTTGCCAAACGGGCGGCTTCTTCTATGGCAGTATTGATATTACCCAATTTATCTATCAATCCTATGGCGAGCGCGTCTTGCCCACACCAAACTCGTCCTTGCGCGATAGAGTCTATTTGTTGCAAAGTCATGTCGCGTCCGGCTGCAACTCGTTGCAAAAATGTATCATAAATATCTTCTATTTGAACTTGTATCACTTTTTGTTCGGTCTTATCCAACGGTCGAAACACGGACATGTTGTCCGCGTGTTCGTGAGTTTTTACCACATCTACCGTGATCCCCAATTTGTTTTTTAGGGTATTTTGCAAATTGGGGATGATCCCGAACACCCCGATAGAACCGGTAATGGTAGTAGGCTGTGCCACTATAGCATGGGCATTGCAGGCGATATAATATCCCCCCGAAGCCGCGTAGTCGCCCATGGAAACCACTACTATTTTACCGGCATCTTTGGCATTTTCTATCTCACGCCATATCTGTTCCGCTGCAAAGGCACTGCCTCCCGGAGAATTGACCCGCAAAACAATAGCCTTTACTTTCTCATTTTCATATACCTCACGTATCGTTTTACAAAGAGAGTTCCCCCCGATAATATTGTCGCTACTTTTCCCGTCTGTAATGTCCCCGTTGGCGTATATCATGGCAATGACATCTCGGTTTGCTTGGGGTGCTTTGACCACGGGTACATTTCGATATTCCGACAACAATACAAAGTCAAGGTCATTTTTGCCTGAAAGCGTTTTCAGGTCTTCGTTCACGTTTTTCTCGTAACAAATTTTATCTACCAATCCCAGCATAAGAGCGGTATTGGCATTATAGCAAGATAAGTGATTGGCAATGCTATCCAAACGCGAGTTATCGATGTCGCGTGAAAGCGATATCGTACCGCGCACGTCTTGCCATATTGTATTTACTAATAGCGAAGTTTGTAACCGGTTAGCCTCGCTCATTTTTTCCATGAGAAATGGTTCTACCGCACTTTTAAAGTTCCCGTGTCTCACCACCTGTACTTCTGCATCTAATTTGTCTAACAAACCCTTATAAAAAAGGGTTTGTGAGGCAATACCCTTGAAATCTATGCTCCCTTTAACATTAAGGACAACGGTATCTGCCACAGTAGCCATATAGTAAGCCATTTGCGAATAATAAGGGGCATAAGCATAAATAAATTTACCTGATGTTTTGAATTGCGCGAGCGCGTCGCGAATCTCGTGTATCGTTGCCGGGGCAGCATTCACTGATGGTACGTTAAGATATATCCCCAATACACGGGAATCTTCGGCAGCCGTTTTAATAGAGCGCAAAATGTCATCTAACCCTGTCATGTTCTCGTTGAACGAGAAAGCAGTACCTTCAAATGGGTTATCTATCCCGCGTTCCACGATCTGATAGGGCAACGTGATTTTTAAAATACTGTTCTCTTTCACCACAGGCATAGGGTTAGAGGTCATCGTGCTCATAGAGGACGAAAATGCCGCGACCATACCTATCATCACGAAAAAAGAAAGTATAGCCATGAGCACGGAGGCAAGCAAAAAGCCAACAAACGAGCCAAAAACAATTCTCCAAAATTTCCGGCTACCACTCTCCGGCTTAGAAACAATAAAAGGATTCTCTACATTCATAAAACAAAAAGATTAAGTCTCAAAAAAAGTGCAAATATACATTATTTTTTTTTTTGTTGATAAAAAAAAAAATTTGGTTGTCTATAAGCGAATAACCAAGTTCGGCAAGCAAGGTAGCAACTCGGCTTTTTCCAACCTTGAATCCCTGATTTCCAAGTTCTTTTGCTAAAGTTCTCACGCTTTTTATTGTCCAGCGCAACGGAGATTCAGGATCGCCGCGGGTTACGGGGGCACGAGTACCAAAGTGAAATAAATTATTTATTTATGGACAACTGCCTAGTACCTGTCTAAGGCATTCAGGTTTTGGAAGGCAATTTTTAGACGCTCTACCACCGACAACTCGCCACTACGCAAAAATGATCTGGGGTCGTAGTATTTCTTATTGGGGCTATCGGCACCTTCGGGATTACCTATTTGACTTTGCAGGTATGCCTCGTGCGTTTTATAGTAGTTCATCACTCCTTCCCAAAAAGCCCATTGCGTGTCGGTATCAATGTTCATCTTAACTACACCATAGTGCAAAGATTCCTGTATTTTTTCCGGTTCGGAGCCGGAGCCTCCATGAAAAACAAAACTCACGGGATTTTTCCTCGTGTTGAATTTTTGCTGTATATATTCCTGAGAATTGTATAAAATAACAGGCTCTAACTTCACGTTACCCGGTTTGTATACCCCATGCACGTTTCCAAAGGATGCCGCGATAGTAAAATTGGGGCTAATATTGGACAATTCTTTATAAGCAAAAGCCACATCTTCGGGTTGTGTGTAAAGACGGGAATTGTCTACCCCACTGTTGTCTACCCCATCTTCTTCGCCCCCGGTAATGCCCAGTTCTATCTCGAGGGTAATACCGAGTTTTGACATACGGTCAAGGTAGCGTTTGCATATTTCGATATTTTCGGTTAGGGGTTCTGCCGAGAGGTCGAGCATGTGCGAACTAAACAAGGGCATCCCGCGTTGTTTTACATGCTCTTCGCTTGCCAAGAGTAGCCCATCAATCCATGGCAAAAGTTTTTTAGCGGCATGGTCGGTATGCACTATCACGGGAATGCCATAATCCGCGCTCACTCTATGCACGTGTTCGGCTCCCGATATGGCTCCCAATATGGCTGCCCGTGTAACAGAATTACCTAACGCTTTCCCCGCGTAAAACTGCGCACCGCCATGCGAAAACTGAACAATGACCGGAGAGTTTACCTCCTTGGCAGCCTCCATAACCGCGTTGGTAGAATCCGTACCTACCACATTCACAGCCGGTAACGCGAACTGCCCGGCTTTGGCAATCCTGAAAATTTCTTGAACAAAATCTCCCGTAACAACTCCGGGAGTTACTTTTGATGATATTCTTTCTAACATAAATATTGATATTTTAATAATTTTCTTATTTTACCGAAAACACGTTTTTCCCATTTTGTTTTAAAATCAATTGAGCCGGTAGATTGTTCATGATGCTGCCGCCCCATACATCGAAATCAAAAATTACAGGATCGTTAAACCATTGATTGATGTCCATGTTTAGCGTTATGGTGTTTGTATTTTTTTCCGATACGGTTAATTGCATGGGCAATGTTACCGTAAAACAGTGATGATACAGACGTTCTAACGATGAAACACTATCTTTGCTTATGCTTATACCGGTATGTATGCTAAATGGGGTTAACCCGTCAGGGGCATTCCATTTGCCATTGATTTGCATGTAATGATAGCCGCCGCCCATGCTATCGGGCCACGCCATATTACATTCCGGTGGGTTAGGAAACGCGTGCGACACGTTCCGGCTCGCGGATAGCCCCACGATAAAACGAATGCTATCGTACTTCCCTACAGGCAATAAATCCCCAACATTCCATTGCAACGTGGAAGAAATATCCCTATCAACATAGTATACCGAATTATGGTCAGAGATGGTGAAGATTTTCCCCGTAGACCTGAAAAGTTGTATGTCAGAGATAAAATATTTGACTTCATCTACCTGATACACGTTTCCCGCGGCGTTGGTATATTGTAATTGATGAGACTGTAATTCCTGTTCTCCTACCGAAAACGAAAAATTCATATTTACTCGTCCGGTTTTCTCTTCCTTGTTGCATGAGAAAAAAAAGAAACATATTCCACAAACACATAAAGGCAAAAGCAAATATCTATTTCTAAACTCCTGTTTTGTTTTCATTTTCTTACTGATTTAATTGATAATGCTGAAAGCGTAAGTTATATAAGTTTTTTTCATCTTTTTCAAAGAAGGTATCCTCTACCAACGTCCAACGAGAGAGGTCGATTTCGGGAAAAAAGACATCTGCCTCAAAATTGGCGAGAACGCGTGTGAGATAAAGATGCCCTACGTATGGGAGAAAAAGCCTGTATATGGTAGCACCGCCTATCACGAAAGCCGTCTCGTCAGGGGCGAGCAAGTCGAATGTCTTAGGCAACGACCCTGATAATTTTGCCCCTTGGCACTCGAAATCGGGATTTAAGGAGAGCACGATATTTCTCCGGTGCGGCAATGGCTTCACGGGAAGTGATTCCCACGTGCGGTCGCCCATGATGACCGTATGCCCGCGAGTAGTCTCTTTAAAATATTTCATGTCTTCGGGCAAATGACACAATAAGCGATTTTTCAATCCTAATTCCCACCGGTTGCCCACGGCTGCAATGATCTTCAAATTATTCTTATTCATTCTTTTATTCTTTAAATATCGCTGTGCCTACCCGAATCAGAGTCGCCCCTTCTTGTATCGCGATAGGGTAGTCTTCGCTCATTCCCATAGATATATCCGTAAAATCGGGGGCATATTTAAAATACCCTTTTTTTAAGTCTTGAAAAATGCAGTACAATTGTTTAAATTCTCTACTTATTTGCAGGGTATCTCGTGTAAAAGATGCCATGCCCATAACCCCGCGCACACGCGCGTGCTGTAAGGCAGCAAAGGCTTGTGAGGCTAATATGTCCATACATTCTTCCCTCGAAAACCCGTATTTACTTGTTTCGCTCGCGATATGAAACTGCAACAAACAAGGCACTACGCGTCCGTGCTGTTTGGCTTGCCGGTCAATTTCTTGCAATAGTTTAAAACTGTCAATGCTATGCACGAGCGAAACAAAAGGAATAATATACTTGACTTTGTTGGTTTGCAAGTGTCCGATAAAATGCCATTCTATGTCTTTGGGCAAGGCTTCGTGTTTGGCACGAATTTCTAAGGCATGATTTTCTCCAAATGCCCGTTGTCCCGCCGCGTACAAGGTCATGATATCTTGCTCGGAGCGTTTTTTTGACACGACCACTAAGCGCACATTCGCGGGAATACTATCTTTTATTTTCTGGTAATGAATAATATTCATGACTATTTAGGAACGAGTTTCACGAAAGGTGTCATCATCTCTTCCATAGAGATACCCCCATGTTGGAATGTATTCTTGTAATAATTCACGTAGTAATTAAAGTTGTTTGGATAGGCAAAAAAGTCATTATTGGTCGCGAAGATAAAACGGTGCGTAACTCCTTCTTTGGGCAAATAGGCTTCTAACGGGTTTTTAATTTCATAGACTTCTTTGGGATTATAATCCATATTTCGCCCAACTTTATAGCGTAAATTAGCATTGATAAGTTTGTCTCCCACAACTTTAATGGCTTTGCATATCTTAATGGTACCGTGGTCAGTGGTCAAGTATATCGGGATTTTTTTCTCCGACAAGAATTTTACCATATCAAAGAAAATGGCATTTTCAAACCACGAAGCCGTAACACTGCGGTATGATTTCTCGTCATCGGCAAGTTCTCGAATCAGTTCCACGTTTGTCCTCGCGTGAGAAAGCATATCCACGAAGTTGATCACGATAACATTCAACGGGTTGACAAGCAATTGATGAAAATTGTCGAACACCTTTTTTCCAAAATCCACGTTTAAAATTTTGGTAAACGAAAATTTCATGTTTTTGCCATGTCTCTTGAGATATTCGGCAAGCAAATCTTGTTCAAATTGGTTTTTACCCCCTTCTTCGTTCTCGTTGAGCCAAAATTGAGGATATTTGCGTTCTATTTCCGAAGGCAATAACCCCGCGAAGAGTGCATTGCGCGAATAATGAGTTGCCGTAGGCAAAATACTATATGTAATGTCTTCATATTCAGTTCGATAATAATCATTAAAAAAAGGCTGTATGGTTTTCCATTGATCATAACGAAGATTGTCTATCACGAATAAAAACGCGGGTTTGTCTTCCGATAGAAAAGGAAAAAGTTTTTCTTTCAAAACCGTGTGAGAAAGCAAAGGTTTTTCTCGCGTTTTTCCTTGAATCCAACCTAAATATTCGCGCATCACGAATTTAGAAAAACGCGTATTTGCCTCTGTCTTTTGCTCTGCCAAGATATCTGCAACTCCATTATCTTCAATCTTTTCAAGTTCTAACTCCCAATATACTAAATCTTTATACAATTTTTCCCATTCCTGTATAGAGAGCCGGTCGGAAATTCGGGTCGAGAGTTCTCTAAATGCCTCCTGGTAAGCCCTGACACTTTTTTCGGTAACGATTTTTTTATTGTCAATAATCTTTTTAAGACAAAGTAAAATCTGATGTGGGTTGACCGGTTTGATAAGATAATCCGCGATGTTGGAGCCAATGGCATCTTCCATGATTCGTTCTTCTTCACTTTTGGTAATCATAACTACCGGCACATGCTGAAAACGGGACTTTATTTGTTTCATGGTTTCTATCCCACTCATGCCGGGCATTTGCTCATCAAGAAAAACAATATCTATAATTTCGTTCTCCAATTTTTCTATCACCTCGTTCCCGCTCATCACGGGAATAACGGTATATCCCTTGTTTTCCAAGAAAATGATATGCGGTTTCAACAAATCAATTTCATCATCTGCCCACAAAATTTTCACGTTCATAATTTTCAAATTTTAGAATAATAAACAATAACGTGAAACAAGGGGGTTTTATTGCATGCAGGCATGTTTATTTTTTCAAAATATTCATGGTAGAATTTTTTTTTTAATTTTGCATTAAATTGTTAAACCAAAATATTATGAATAAGATTATTATTTTCAAACTATTGATGGCTGTGCTCTTGATTGCAGTCACCATTTCGTGTGCCCGGGAACCGGAGAATTCGCTATCTCTTTTCAGTGCCCCGCCTGCCGATGTTGAAACCGGATGGTTCAGTCCCGAAAACCCGACCGGCGAAAAAGGCATGGGCGGCTTAACCAATAAAGGTGCGAAAGGGAATGCTTTTTTTGTCATCCCTCCGGGTAAAACACAAGTGCTTTTCGACATTAAAGGTGCCGGTATCATCCAAAGAATGTGGTTTAGCGGGAGTATTGCCAATAGTCCCGTACAACGTCGCGCGGTGCGCGTAGACATGTATTGGGACGGGGCGAAAAAGCCCGCGGTATCGGCTCCAATAGTAGATTTCTTCGGTCTGGCGCACGGACTTACTGCCCGTTACGACAATGTATTGTTTTCTAATCCCGAAGGACGCTCGTTCAATTTCACTATCCCGATGCCGTTCCGCGAAGCGGGATTGATAACTATCACCAACGAATCAACCGAGGAAGTATGGCTTTGGTACGACATTAATTTTCTAAAAATGAACAAAATACCTGAAAATGCCATGTATTTTCATGCCTATTGGAACCGCGACCCGAAAACTAAACTTGGCGAAGACTATGAAATCCTGCCCCGCGTGGAAGGCACCGGTCGCTACCTGGGGGCAAACATCGGGGTCATTGGAGGCGATTCGCTTTATCTTGGCACTTGGTTTGGCGAAGGCGAAGTGAAAATCTACCTTGATGGCGACACCGACCACCCCTCACTCGTGGGCACCGGTACGGAAGACTACATTGGCACGGGATGGGGACAAGGTGAATACGCTTGTCGAAACTTCGGCTCACCGGTGGCAAAATCACAATTCGACATTTACGCTTTCTACCGCTATCACATTGCAGACCCCGTGTATTTTCATCGCGATTGTCGCGTAACTATACAGCAAATGGGAAACGCGAATACCTCAAAAGTGAAAGATATGATCGCGAAAGGTGCAGAGGTAACACCATTACTGTGGAACAATACATCAATAAAACCTACACAGCCTGTTCGCCTGCTCGATGATGAAGATGCCGCGAAGTACTTCATGTCGGACGAGATGCCATACACACATGCAAATTATTACCGTAGCGATGACATTTGCGCCACAGCATACTTTTATCTCGACCGACCGGAAAACAATCTCCCACCGCTCCCGACTGTAGAATTGAGATTGAAAAATTTGCAAGAAAAGGTTTGGAACAAATTAAGGTGATTGTCTTTCTATTGATATGAATGTCCTCAAATAAACCGTAGGTTTTACATATCAATAGAAAAAGAATAACCTCCCGAAAAAGAGGCTGTCTCAAAAGCCCGTCATGGCGGACTTGATCCGCCATCTCCCGAAGACTGTCAAATTCTAAATGATTGTATATTAATATTTAACGATTAGAAGAGGATTCCGGCTTTCGCCGGAATGACGCGGCTTTTCTACTTTTGAAACAGCCTCTTCACAAATTGATTCGTTTGTTTATGAGCAAAGTATAAATATGTTATAAAAAAAAATCAAAAAAAATGAAAAAAATTTTTTACCCGTTGTAAGATTTGACATTTTTTTCGCCCTATATATTATAAAAGGATTGTAATTTTGCAAAAA
>JAISUP010000025.1 GCA_031272025.1 Bacteroidales bacterium | reverse complement strand
ACGGATTTGTTTCAGATGTACAACGAAACGCAAAGTGTGATAGGCGTTTACGAAGAAACTCTCGAACAGGTTATTCATTACGGAACCGTTGCCGGAGGCTGGGTTGACGACGCTACTCTCCAACTCGACCGGATAATGGAAAAACCGACCATCGACGACGCCAAACTTTATATGAAAGTCGAGCGCAACGGGCGAAAAACCTATTATTGCGTGAACGGCATTTATGTGCTTCGCCCCGGAATTTTCGACATTCTGCGCAAACAGGCTGCCGAAACCCAAAGCGGCGAAATTCAACTCACGTCTGCCCTCGAAGCGCAACGCGCCGAAGAAGGTATGAAAGGCTTGGTCGTTGGCGGCGTGCAGTACGATACGGGGCGACCGTCGGTTTATGCAGAAACGGTTTGGAAGTTCGCCAATTACATCAATGAAGAACAATCCTTAGAGATAGAGAAAAACTATTGAAAAGTAATTATACTTTAAACGTATATTGGGGATAGGATTTGTTGTTAATTACAATTCAAACTTGTCTGCAACAATGTTTTTGCCCACGCTATGGCTTGCGGGGTTGGCTTGCCGGCACTTACCATTTTTGCCACTTCCTCTTCCCGCTCCGCCTCTTGTAACCTGCGAATATTTGTATAGGTCATGTTTTCTGAGACTTCTTTGTACACGAAATAATGGATAGTTCCTTTCGCGGCGATTTGTGGCAAGTGGGTGATAGCGAGCAATTGATGTTTTCGAGACATTTCACTCATCATATTCGCGACTTTACCCGCGACTTCTCCCGATATGCCGGCATCAATTTCATCGAAAATCACCGTGGGCAATAAGCCACTTTCGGTAATGATAGATTTTATGGATAGCATGAGCCGCGAAAGTTCTCCTCCCGAAGCCACTTTTCCAATTTCTTCGGGTTCAATTCCTTTATTGGCAGAAAAATAAAAATGCACATCGTCAATACCACTTTCGGTTGGAGATACCCGTGAGGATATATCCACTCTAAACAAAGCGTTTTCCATTCCCAACATTTGCAGTTTCTGGGTTATTGCTGTTTCTAAGCTGGTGGCGACATCTTTACGTGCCTGAGACAATTCTCCCGCTACCGCTAACAATTGTTCGTACAACACTTGTTTTTCTGTTTCCAAACGCTCTACTTGTTCTCGGTTATCCATCATATCACACAAACGTCCTGACAATTCATCTTGTTTGTTTAATAAATCTTCAACGGTACGCGCATGATGTTTTTGTTCCAATAGATAGAGCAAATCCAATCGTTCTTGTAACTGTTCAATCTCACGCGGGTCTACTTCCACGTTGGCTTCCTTTTTGCTGAACGTGAATGCAATTTCTTGTAAATCAATAATAACTCTCGATAATTGGGACAAGATATCTTCCATATCAGGGTCAAAGGAAACGAGTGCCTCGCTCTCGTGTTTCACCATTTTTAGCCTTGATAAGATATTGTCTTCCTGTTCCGATAATAGCGCGTTTGCCAACAGCAA
Source organism: Bacteroidales bacterium (assembly GCA_031272025.1). Taxonomy (GTDB): domain Bacteria; phylum Bacteroidota; class Bacteroidia; order Bacteroidales; family WCHB1-69; genus JAGVVH01. Next base: position 12,467 of record JAISUP010000025.1, on the reverse strand, counting down.
ATGTTCTTTTACCTCGCCCGCGTTAGACAAGAACTTCATTTTTTTCTCCATATCTTCTTGCTCACCTTCAGCGAGATTTGCTTGCACGAGTTCTTCATGCAAAAATTGAAGATAGTCGCGTTCTTCTTCCGCTTTTACTTGTCTCTCATACAGTTCTTTCCATTTTTTTTCTGTTTCTCTATATTTCTTAAAAATAGACAGATATGTTTGCAAAATTGATTTATTTTGAGCAAATTCATCTAAAATATTCAATCTAAAAGCGGCATGATGTAGCAGTAGGTTTTGGTGTTGTGAATGAATGTCCACGAGTTGTTCGGCTAAGGCTTTGAGCACGGGAAGTACCACGGGGGTGTCGTTGACAAACGCCCGCGATTTTCCCATCTCGTTAATCTCGCGACGGAGAATTGTTATATCTTGATAATCAAGATTATTTTCTTCAAAGAAGGGTTTTAGTGGCAAAGCACGAATGTCGAATTCTCCTTCAATATAACATTTGCGGCTTTTGTCGTGTAGTACGGTCGTGTCGGCACGATTGCCCAAAATCAGGGAAAGCGCACCCAACAATATGGATTTACCTGCACCGGTTTCACCGGTAATAACCGTGAACCCCTTGTCAAAGTTCATTTGCAGCGAGCGAATTAAGGCATAGTTTTCAACGTGTAGTGAACAAAGCATAATGTCGTATTTTATCGTGAGGAACTCGTGTTTTGCATGATGACATCGTATTTCGATGGATTTGAGGGATCTAACTGTTTCATGATATTAACGACTTGTGTTTTTTCGTTGGGTAATCCCTCTTTAAAAATATTGATAATTTCTTCCGATTTAGCCTGCACTAACACGCGAATGATATATAAGTTAGACCGTTGTGAATTAACCTGTTGCAATAGCCTAAGGCTTTCGGCAATAATGGATCTGCCGGCATCGGGGGTTTCATACATCACGTCTAACCCCAAACGATGATATTTATACAGAAATTCGTGTAACTTACTGTATTGACCGTTGGTAAGATTTTCTATGAGCCAATAGCGATTTGCCTGTCCCGATTCGTAAGCCTTCCAGCCTTTTTCCGAACTGCTCTGATTTAAACTCACGATATTTTGACATTTGGTATAATAATCGGCACCTCCATTCAAAGAAAACGTGTCAAAATCAATAGCAAGAAACAAATTGAGATAAAACGCGATCAGTGATGTAAATTGTGAGAGATTGGTATTGTCGGCATACTCTAAGGGGGAACCTTCTTCGTAGGTAAATTCTACATTTTTATCTTGAAAATTCAATACCGTTGATTTATAACTCGTCTTATAAACAGGACGCTGTAACTGAATGGTCATGGTTGCCTTCATCTTTTCCCCCGATGCCTCGGTAAGATTAAGCATGATAGAACATTCTATTCGCTCGTTGGTTTTGAGTTTGTAGGTACACCATTTACGGTCATTCACGAAAGCATACAACTCCTCTTGTAACGCATCGTAACGATTGCGGTTGCTCCCCGATATTTGGGTGGAATTAACCGTCAGTTGACAATGAAAATCTTGTGCTTCAACACAAAACGGCAAAAGCAAACATACAATAACCCATATAATCTTTTTCATCTATACAATAATAATAATATTTAACGTAAAACAAGAGAAAATATTGCAAATATCGCGCAAAGAAAATAAAAAGTTCGCGAATATACTATAAAAGGGCTTTTACGGTACTATCTTATTTGTGAAAGATGCCAAAGAATAATTCCTGCAGCAACGGAAACATTAAGCGAATGTTTGGTTCCAAATTGAGGTATTTCTATGGCTCCGTCAAGAGAAGGCAATAGACGGTCGTCCACGCCAAAGACTTCGTTTCCCAAAATGAGCGCGATTTTTTCATCGGGGTGCAAACAAAGGTCAGGCAAAAGCACAGACTTGTCGGTTTGCTCGGCGGCGAATACCTTATATTGTTCTTGTTGCAGTTTTTTGATAAGCACGAGGGCATCTTCTTGATACTCCCATGTTACAGATTCGGTAGCCCCCAACGCGGTTTTATTGATTTCCTTATTGGGGGGGCATGCCGTGATGCCGCAAAGATATATCTTATCAATAGCAAAAGCATCGGCGGTACGAAACACGGACCCCACGTTGTGCATACTCCTGATATTATCAAGAATCACGACTACGGGAATTTTGGGTTGTTGTTTAAATTGTTCTACCGATACACGGTGAAGTTCTTGTAAAGAGCGTTTTTTCATAAGTAAAAATTATTGCAAACAAAGGTCCCAATCTTTCCACACGACTTCGTATCCTTTCATTTTTACTACTTTAAGTATTTCTTCGGGGGTACGGTTGTCGTTGATAGAGAATTGAGGAGTTTCTTTTTTAAAGACGGCATAGCCGCCGGGGTCGGTTTTTGACCCCGCGCTCAGTGAAGTAATTCCCAAGGGAAAAATATGGTCTCGAAAGTGTTGTTCCTCACGGGTAGAAAGGGTCATCTCTATGTCGTGGTCAAAAAGACGACAGGCAAAGATGAGTTGAGCCAATTCCTTGTCGCTCATGAGCACGTTAGGCTGAAAACTCTCGCCCGCGTGGGGACGCATGCGCGGGAAAGAAATAGAATAGCGGGTTTGCCAATACTGTTTTTGCAAATAACGCAAATGTAACATCATACAAACGGCTTCTGTTCGCCAATCTTCTAAACCGGTCAAAAAACCCAGTCCTATTTTGTGAATACCTGCTTTGCCCATGCGGTCGAAACTCTCCAAGCGCCATCGGTAATTTGATTTTATCCCTTTGGGGTGGTAACGTTGGTAATGGTCTTCGCGATAGGTTTCTTGATAGCAATACACCGCATTAACTCCGGCAAGCGACAATTGTCGGTATTCTGCTTCACTCAATGGCTGCACTTCTATGGAAATGGAGGCAAAATATTCCTTAGCAATACGCACCGCACGTTCAATATAGTCTGCCCCGGCAAGACGAGGATTCTCTCCCGTTACCAATAAAATATGCTGAAAATTTCCCAATGTCTTTATCGCCTTTATTTCTTGCAGTATTTGTTCTTCACGAAGAATGGTACGCGTAAAATGATTTTTGCAATTGAACCCGCAATACACACATTGGTTCACGCATGAATTGGTCAAGTAAAGCGGGATATAAAACTGTATGGTATTGCCAAAACGCTGTCGGGTATAAAAACGGCTCGCGACCGCCATCTTTTCGAGGAACGCGGACGCGACCGGCGAAACCAACGACATAAAATCATCAATGGTCAGGTTTTGTTTGCACAACGCCCTTTCCACGTCAGCGGCAGTTTTTTCTTCTACCGCATTTTGTATGGTTTCCCAATCATATTTTTTAATTTCTTCGGCAAAAGTCATATTTTTTAATGTATTCTTTTTTTATACAATAAAAGTAGTCCGCAAGGGAGTAAGAGTACGGCAACCGCGAACAAGGGAATAAAAGAAGGGAAGTCGGTCGGGCTTATCGTGTTCGTACTCATTCCTACGCTATCCATGTAAAACCATAGTCCAAGCGAAAAAGCATTATGCAAAAAATGAGCAAATACAGGTAGCCATAACGAACCGCCCCAACGGTAGAGGTATCCTAAATAAACTCCCAACAAAAAGCGAGGAATAAATCCCGCGAACTGTAAGTGTATCGCACTGAAAATAAAAGCAGTAACCCATATCGCGGCAGAGTAACCGGAAAACCAACGCGTGAAAAAGGGTTGTAAGGTGCCGCGAAAGAAAAACTCTTCGCATATCGCGGGGACTACAGCCATGGTAAGCATACAAAGCAGAATATTGCATGGCGAATGATTGGATAGCAACAACATTAAAATTTGGTCTATCTTCTCTTCCATATTTTTAATCCATTGTTCGATGTCGTTCCACGCGGCGGGTAACGAAATTTGCTCGTTAAGGTATCCTAACATGCTCACGACCGGCAATAGCACGAAAGACAAGAAAAATACAAGATACAAATGGGATTTCGCGGGACAAGCATTCGCGCGATTGTAGGAAAACCAATTTCCTTTCATGGCACGAGCAAACAATAATGCCGGTAACAAAAAAATACCTGTCGACATGAGCATTTGTTCTACCATCATGAAAACGGGTTGTTGATCAGCAGTTTGTTTGGCAAATAGTAACATTCCCAGCACCTGTCCCAATAGGGTAAAAAACAAGGCACTGCCCAAGACAAACAATAACAAAAAGACCAATTGCCCCAGTGGGGATTTATTTTCAAGAAAATGGCTCATGATCAAACTAATAAATAAAGAATTAGAAGATATTCCAAGTTACCCCCAACGACATGGGGATGGCTAATGGACCTTTATCTTTTTCAAAGAGCGAGGTTATTTGGTACCCGTAATAAACACTCACGTATTTCCACCCTATACGGGCATAGACATCAAAGTGATACGACATTTTGTTTTCAAGTTTAAAATCTCTCAAATATAGCGACTTGCCGGTTTGTTCGAGATCTTGTCCTTTATAAGATTGCGACAATTCGGCAATCAAACCCAATCGAGCCCCGATAGAGAACTTAAAACCACTACGATGACGGTAGCGAAATTCTAAGGGAATATTACACGATACCATGTTGAGGCGGTTGAGAGAAAAGCTGTCGGTTTGCAAGAGATAGTAGCGCATGACACCGTCTTCGGAAGATTGCAGTAAGCGTCCGTTTGAGAATTGTGTATAATAAGTAACTCCAACGCCCAAGCCGAAAGATACCGACTGCCCCGGTTTTTTAAAGTCCCACATCAGCGAAAAATTACAGCCGGGGTGAAATTTCTTTTGAATATTCAACTCCGCGGGAGCATGTAGCCAAAAAACGTGAAAAAAATCAAACATCATTCTATCTCGAATGATTTCCACGTTTTTGGTTGTTTTTGTTTTTTCCCTTGTTTTTTTTGTCTCGGGCATAAGAGGATCCGTGACAGGATTTTGCGCGACAGATGTCAATAAAAAACCCGACAAACATAAAATCAGGGAGATATATTTCTTTTTCATTCGTGAAAATTTTGGCAAAGGTACGAAAAAAAAACGAGAAAAAAACATTACATTTGCAATGTTTTTTATATAAATAATGACAGAAAACGAGAATCCTCATTTATTGATGGTTGAAACGGCGACAGAGGTCTGTTCGGTCGCGGTAAGTCGTGGAAAACACGTTGTTTCGTATCGCGAGATATCCCCTTCACGAGATCACGCGCAGTTGCTCGTCCCCTATATTGAAGCGACATTGTCTGATGCAGGGCTTATATGCAACGATTTGCAAGGCATTGCCATAAGCACGGGTCCGGGCTCTTATACCGGCTTGCGTATCGGGATTTCCGCGGTCAAAGGTCTTTGTTATGCCCTTGATATCCCGTTTATTGCCATTCCTACTTTGCAAAATATCGCATCCGGAACCATGATTTCATTGCCCGCTTGTCCCGCTGCCGACACATTGATAGTTCCTTTATTGGATGCTCGCCGAATGGAAGTATATACAGCGTTATTTGACACAAATTTAGATATGATTGGAGAGGTGCAGGATATTATCGTGGACAATAATTCTTTCCATGACTTGCTGTCATCTCGCGAAGTGATTTTTTGTGGAAATGGAGTGGAAAAATGCAAGGAATTGCTATCTTGTTACCCTAATGCCCGTTTCAACGACACTCATTTGTCTGCCCGTTGGATGCTAAAACCTGCCTTAAAGGCTTTTCAACTCCAAATGTTTGAAGACCTTGCTTATTTTGAGCCTTTTTATTTTAAAGAATATACCGCGGCAAAATCGCGGGTAAAAGGACTGCTATGAGCGAAGATAAAAGTTCGGAGAAGTTGAATATTATCGCCCTTACCGATTTTAGCGCGTACGGGGATGCCGCCGTGCGTTACGGGGGAGTGCTTGCCGGTATTTTTAAGGCTTCGCTTACCGTTATCTCGAACTTTTCGTTTCAACCACAAAATCTGAAAGAATGGAAGGCAGATGGACAACTCGTCGCGGGAAATGACATCTGGAAAGATGAAATTGGGCATATTCAGTCGGTAGCACTCGACAAGGGTGCCCCGCGAATGAGCAATCATTTTCATCGCACGATGGATAACCTTTCGGAACAGGACATCGAAACGTTTATGCCGCCACAGCATTTTACAGTTAGGGGGATTTACCAATATGCCGAGCAAACTCACACTATCATGTTTGTTATCGGGGTATCAAAAGATAAGCATTGTACGTTTTTTAACCGGAAACGAGCACTCCGTTTTATTCGTCCCTCTCGATTGCCCGTGATGGTCGTGGGAAACCGGAGTCCGGAAAAGAATGTATTCCGACACGTGCTACTTCCCATAGATATGGACAGGCAGGCTAAAGAGAAAATGCTATGGGCAGGCTATTTTAGCCGGTTCTATCAATCCACTGTGCATATCCTTTATCCAAACTATAAAGACGAGTTTTTGCGACAGAAAATCACCGACAACATTGCTTTCGCGAAAAAACTGTATCAAAACTTGTCGATAGATTATCAATTGCAAGGGATAACTCCCCCCCCCGACAATATAGACAAGTATTCATTGTCTCATGCCGCCGAAAGCGATGCTTCACTCACGGTAGTCATGATGACACGTTACTATTCGCTGTTTGACTTTTTGCTTGGACCTAAAGAATATCGCTTAATTGGAAACGATGAGGGTTTTCCCGTGTTGTGTATCAACGAAAGAGACGACCTTTATGTCCTTTGCACGTAGCGTCGTAATGAAGGTTTCTCGCGAAAAAGGGTTAGTGTTTCACAACCACTTTTCCCGTGCAAATCATTTGTTTGCTACCTGTAACCTTGTAGAAATAAATGCCATTCGCCACATTCGCCACGGGGATTGTCGCGTGATTATCTTCAATAGTTGTAGACGCTATCTCGGCACCGGTGAGGTCGTAAATCGTAATTTGCCCGCGCGGGATTCTTTCCGAGAACTCAAAATACAGGTCGTGTGAGGCAGGAGTAGGATAAACCTTTATGTCTTTGTGTGTTATCATATTTCTCACGTTGAGTATGATGCTTTCGCAGGCATATTCCCCGGGTTCGTAGTCAAACGCGAGGTCATCAAGGTAAAGTGCCGTTCCCGCTTGCCCGCGACAATTTTCGAGATTATTCCAGTCGTATGCTGCACTCGCGATAAAGAGCATCTCTATATGGGTAGCATCCGTGTATTCGCCAATTCCTTCGTAATTTACACAAAGCCGGAAAGGAGTCCATTCACTAAAAGTGCCTTTTATTTTCAGGCTACCTTCGCCAAGCAGGTCTCCCTCGTTGTAACTTTTAATGTAAATTTCAGCAGAATCACCATTAACCGGCATATATTTAAAGAAACCTGTCAGGTAGCGCGGTTTGTACGCGAAAGGCTTTTCTACTTCAATATAATTTTCACTCAAATAGATATTGGCAAAATTACGGTCTACCGTACCCAACACGCCGGGGACAAAAAGGTTGTTTGTAAAATTTACCGACTGCAATTTAATGGCATAGTTGCCGCTATGGGCATCGGTTTCTCTAAACGCGGTTAATTTGGTGGGCAGGGGATCATCGGGAATCTCGTACAACGAATTGAGTGTCATGAATAAATCAGTTACATCGTCAAGACTGAAATCCCAATACGTACTTTGCGATTTTCCATTCACGGGAAACTCTTTCCACTTGTTTTCAAAACCGCCATCGCCAATTTCTTGTGCCATGACGCCGATCGCTAATACCGCGAATACTACTGATAAAAATGTCTGTTTCATTTTGTTAAATTTTTATTGTTAATTTATAATTGCATTGCCAATTGTACAGTGATATTTCGGGGGGCTTCCACGAGCATGGGGCGCAACGTGTAAGAGCGATTAAAGATATTTTTGGCAATAAGAGAGAGTGTTACCTTATCTTCAAAGGCATAACTTACTCTCGCGTCGCACACGAATGATCCATTTTTACTTTTGCCGTTATAGTAGTTGTAATACCCGCGAAAAGGGAATTGTTGCCCGGCAATTGTCCCATACGCGTTCTTTGTTAAGGTAGGGTTTTCTTCGTCATATTCAAAGAAAAACTTATCTACATTTTTCATGGTACTGTAATAAGTCATGGAAAATCCAACGGTCCATTTTTTGTAAAAGACAAAAGCAAGGTCAACTTTCGCGATATGCTCTATACGATATTTGAGTACGTTGCGCGAAGTATCGGAAGAGGAGTTGTTGAAAGTATATTCTCTGACCGGGTTTATGTTCGTGTCGATATAATAGACATAATTAGGGTCGAGGCTTTCGGGGCTGCTAAAGGTATAACTCGCGTAAAGGGTGTATTTCACGTTTTTAGATATTTTTCCTTCTCCCATAACTGAGAAGTCTACTCCTTGAATCAATGCCGGTCCGATGTTAAGATATTTGAAACCCATGCGTTGCATGATGGTGCCGGATTGTCCCCAAGGTCCCATGGCGAACTCTATGTAATTGTCGTAGCGTTGCCAAAATCCGGCAAAATCTATCATCCCTTGGAAGTCAAAAATAGAGAAAGGCTGCACGATGCCCCCTTCGAGGTTCCAACTTTTTTCTGATTTAAGATCGGGGTTAGGATAAAAGCCATAGTCGCCTACGGATAGCGCGATGTATTTCTCCCCGATGCTGGGGTAACGATAGCCTTGCCCGAAAGAGGCGCGAAATGCCGTTTTTGTCTTAGGAATCTGATAATTGATCCCTGCCCTGAAAATGGGCTTGTTTTCCCATGCAGGGTCGCCTTCGAGATAATAAAACTCCCAACGAGCACCCCCTTCTATCGTGAGATTTCTGTTTTTCAAAAATTTCTGCTCTATTTGAGCGTACGCGGCGAGGTTATTTGACGACAGTTCCCTGCTCTCGTTAGAAAAACGGTCGCCGTTAAAGACTGCTCCCCCCGATATGGCGTGATTATTCATGAAACCACCTACAATTTTCATCCCGATACGATTCAAACTTTTGTTGAATTGGTACTCGTTAAATATGGATTTACTTCGGGCACTTTGTGTCCCGGAGGTTTCTTCGTTATTGCTATAAATGATCCTGTTTCGTAAAAAATGGCTATATCCTTTGGGGCTAGTATAAGACAGTTCGGGGTCAAGATAGAAAGTAAAATCTTTGAATCGCGACAACGACCCTTCATAAGACATGTACCTGCCTTCGTTGGCATCGTGCCAAAAAAAGGATTGCGCGTTATCGGAATACATAAAATTCCCGTTAATGCTAAGCGACAGATTTTTTACTTTCTGAAACCTGTAGCGGGTGGCGAAGTTGAGCCGTCCGCGTTTTTCGTATTTCCCGGCTGTCTTTTGAATAGAATCGTGACTTTGAGCCACGGTTTTCTCCGCACCTATGTAACCCTGGTCCTGAAAAAATTCACCCCCCACGATAAAGTCAAAATTTTTCTTGATGATACGCGAATGTAAGAAACTCATACCCCACTTAATCGGGTGCTGTTGTTCCCAAGGGGCGACATATATTTTTTTACCCGAAGGGTTTGGGTCGTCATATAATCCGGCATACATTAAAATTTTGGTTTTGGGTTTGGAGCGGGGGTAAGCCGTGTGCACGTTTACTGCCCCCGTGAGTGCAGACGAGCCAAATACTACCGAAGAAGCTCCTTTTATCACGTCTATTTGTTCCACGTCTTCCATGGGAATAAAGTTCCACATCGGGCGACCGGCATCAGGACGTAACAAAGGCATATTGTCGAGCAAAATAAGCACGCGACTGCCCATGCCACTGCTAAAACCGCTACCCCCGCGAATTTGTGGCTCATTGTCTACTACTGCTACTCCTCCCGCCGTGTTAAGTAGCGCGTCTACCGTGGTAATATTACGTGTCTCCGCTGCCTGTGGAGACAACACGAGAATTGATGTCGTGGATTTTTCAGGATTATTCTCGTATTTAGACCCTACAACCGTGGTAGTATTGAGAATTTGTACCGAAGGAGAGAGTTTTATCTTTATCGTGATTTCCCGCTGTTTTGCAGAAAACACAAATACTCGCTCGTAAGAAGCATAGAGTGGCGACTGAATTTTTATTGAACAAGTGTCCTTGGGTATTTTGATACTAAAAGCCCCACTCGCATCGGCAAGGAAAACCTCATGTAAACAGTTCACGTGTAATTGCGCGTAAGGGATAACCCTGTTTTCGGTTTCGTCTATCACAACTCCTTTCAATAAGTTTTGCCCCCGAATTCCCGATACGGGAAACAGTAAAACCATCAAGAATATCAAATAATAATATGTACCATTCAATTTCATACCTTCATATTAAATTTTTTTCTCCCATGTATCATGAGAGAAAAAAAACGGCTGCAAAGTTACAACTATTTTATGATATAAACATCATTTTTTCAAAAAAAATATATTAAATAATTTATTATCAATACATTTTGTTTGTTAATAAAAGTTAAAACAGGATAAGGTACCGGGGCTAAGATTTTCGGGATTTCACGAAGGATTGTCTCACGAGATAAAGCACGAAAATAACGCCAAGACCTATCAATACCCACGACAGGATATGGCTATATTTATCAATAAATGCTTTTTGTCCATGAGCCACATACCCCAAAATGGCGAGTATCGTGTTCCATATTAAGGCACCGAGAAAGGTAAAAAATAGAAAAGGTCGCATCGGCATTTTTGACACCCCCGCGGGAATAGAGATTAACTGCCGAATGCCCGGTACCAAACGACCGATAAAAGTAGATATATTGCCATGACTCACGAAATAATCTTCTGATTTTTTTATTTTCTCCCCGTTTAAAAGAAGAAGATGTCCTATCTTACTGTCTGCAAACCAATAAACTAAAGGTCTTCCTAACCAAAGAGCGAGAAAATAATTGATGAGTGATCCCAGCATTGCCCCTAACGTGGCAAACAGTACCACGAAAAAGAGATTGAGATATTTGTTGGGGGTAACATACAGGTTTGGGTGTTCGTTGTTGCAGGCGGCATAAGCGGCGGGAGGTACAACTACTTCCGAGGGAAAAGGCACGAACGAACTTTCCACGGTCATGAGCAAAACAATCGTGCCATAGTTTAGATGCCCCGTGTACCACGCTGCCACCCGTGAAACCACACCCTCATTCCTATCGGTAATCAATACAGTATCTCGCGAATTTGTTGCCGACATTGTCGACATCGTGAAAACAAAAATAACCGCGAAAAATAAAATCGCTATACCCGAAAGTAATCCATTCTTCATAAGAAAATAAACGGTTTAAAATAATCAATGAAAAGTACGCGAAGATACACTTTTTTTTACACACGAAAATAAAAAACCGGTAAATTCAAGGGTGGTCTCTTTTTCTCTCAATGTTTCTCTACTTTTTCTCTTTTTCCAAAAAGAGAAAAATGGACATATCTTTTGGGATTTTCGCGCAAATCTTTAAGTAGCATATTCAGTTCGGCAGTAGTGGTTTCGAGGTTCGTGTATAACTTATCTTCATTGAGTAATTTACCCACATTTCCGTCCCCGTGTTCCATTTTGTGCAACAAAGACGACAAACTATTCATAGAATATTGCATGTCGTTGAGTACTTTTCCCAATTCAAATTGGGCAACAGTGTCTGTAATTTGCTCTATATTAGATATTGCATGTTTTAAATCAGGGGTAATCTCGTGTAAAGAATGGGCAAAAAGGGTAATGTCGTTTACTAACTTATTGATTTGAGGACGATTGTCCTTCATTATACCTTGCACGTTGTACATTGTGGTGTCGAGGCGAGCGAGAGCATGGGAAAAATTATCCAATCCTCCATCGGCGTAGAAAACCTTGTTGATGCCGGAAACCACGGAATCTAATTTGAGTACGAGGTTTCCCACGTTATCCATCATGTCAGTCATTTCGCCGGTGGCTTCTCCGGCGACTAAGGTATCTCCCCCGTGCAAAAATACCAAAGATTGTCCCATTTCGAGTGTCAACAACTTGCCCCCCAATAAGTCGCCCGAAGAAACAACTACTTTCGAATCTACAGGGATAGACATATTTTCAGTAACAAAGATTTCGGTGCACAATTTTACCGGACGTGTATCGAAAATAGAAATACCGGTAATTTTACCTATTTTAAAGCCATGTAAAACCACGGGACTCCCTACCGTAAGTCCATCAAGGTCGTCAAAAACAGCATAATAATAAGTTTTTTTCTTAAAAACATCAATGCCTTTCAAAAAATTAGCACCAAAATAAAAAACCACGATAGAGGCAATGCAAAAAAGCCCTACGCGAATTAGGCGAGTGTCGTGTTTCTTTTTTCCCGCGGACATTTGATTTTGACTTTCCATAGACACATTTTTAACAAACTGCAAAAATAGGCAATTTTTTTTTCTAACGATAAGTTTTTATCATTTGGTTAAAAAATAATTTCCGGTGCTAAGGAAAAATAATTTGTACCTTTTCCCTATACCTCTTGACTTCGTCAACGCGACACCCCCGCGGATTTAGCCCAAAAATTTTGGTCAAAGAGTC
>JAISUP010000094.1 GCA_031272025.1 Bacteroidales bacterium | reverse complement strand
AATGCAGAAATCGGGTTTCGCTACATCAATTTTACCGGCAAGGAAAAATCTTTGACTTTTTCGGGCGAAGACTTGGAAAATATTACCTATATCAAAGTTTTTGCCGGAGGGAAATTGCTCGGCGAAAGGCGCGGAACCGGCGTGGTTGCGCTAAAAAACGTTCCGAAAGGAAAATCCGAAGTGATGATTTCGGTAACGACGCTTGGAGAGGTTAAATTGGAAACAATGAGGTTTAACCCCTATTGTATATGATAAATTACCTCATCGTTTGCAGAATTTTAACGTGTGTCCTTGGGTTTGCAGCAAATAATAACCGGAAGAAAGGAAAGATATATCTATCGGTTCTTCGGGAGATATCGTTTGTCGGAGCAAAGGTTGTCCCAACATAGAATAAATCGTGATTTGTACCGGAAGATTGCCCGTGCCGGTTAAATGGAGTACCCTTTCGGTAGGGTTAGGATAAAGTAGGGGCTTTGCCGGTAACGTTTGGGTTATCGCGGGTAGTTTCATAGGCGATTTTGTATTTCCCGTGATGATCTTCCGGATGTTAGAAACCAAAAAAGTATGTGGGGCATTTACCCCATCATCTACCCACAGCTCGTTGCCGACAAAATATATTTTTCCGTTTTCTTGCACAAATATGGAATCTATTTGCAAGGTGTCCGCGTTATCATGATAGATAACGACCGGAGTTTCTCCACGCATCGTGCCCAAAAAAAGAAAAAAACAAATTCCGGATAACCCACCGAATTTCTTTAAAACACTTGTTTTCATATAAATCATTTTTTTTATGAATGAATTTGCAAAGATAGCAAAATTTTTTAAATTTCATTTTCCGATGAGTGTTGCCGCGGTACACCGATGAATCGTTACTAAGACAAGGTCTCCCGGTTGTCGATCTCCCCCGTCAAAAACGACTACTTTATTTTGACTTGTTCTGCCAAACAACTGTTTGTTCGAGCGTTTTGATGTCCCTTCTACCAATACCTCCACTGTTTTTCCTACTTCTTTTAAATTGCTATTTAAAGACAGTTGTTGTTGTAGGGTCAAGATTTCGTTGAAACGGCGAGCCTTCACATTTTCGGGTATGTCATCGGTAAATTTTTTGGCAGCAAGGGTACCTTCTCTTACTGAATATTTGAACAGGAAGGCAGAGGCATAGCCCACGGTTTCCATCAGCGTTAGTGTATCTTGATGATCTTTTTCGGTTTCTCCACAAAAGCCCGTGATAATATCCGTGCTCAGAGTACAATGTGGCAATAATTCTTTGATACGTGCTACTCTTTGCAGGTATTTTTCGCGCGAATATCCCCGGTTCATGCGGTTGAGCATGTTGTCGCTACCGCTTTGTACCGGCAGATGAATGTGTTTGCAGATATTAGGGTAGCGGGCGATGGTATGTAGCAATTTGTCGGAAATATCTTTGGGGTGCGAGGTAGCGAAACGCACGCGTATGTGAGGGACATGAGAGGCTACTGCCGCGATAAGGTCAGGAAAATCCATGTTTTCTTTGTCATTTCTCCAAGAGTAAGAATTTACGTTTTGACCGAGTAAAGTTAGTTCTTTGTAGCCGTTATTAGCGAGATCTTCCACTTCGTGCAAGATAGTTTCCGGGGGGCGACTACGTTCGCGACCGCGGGTGTAGGGCACTACGCAATAGGTACAAAAATTATTGCACCCCCGTGTGATAGAGATGAATGCTGACACCCCGTTGGTGTCGTATCGAATGGGTAAAATATCATCGTAAGTTTCTTGTGTAGAAAGTAATACATTGAACGGATTTTCTCTATTTTGGGCACGGGAAATCAATTGGGGTAACGTGCGATAGGCATCCGGACCCGCGATAAAGTCGAGTGCCTCTTCTTCGTTAAGCAAAGCCTCTTTAACTCGTTCTGCCATGCACCCTAACAGACCTATGAGTAGGGAGGCATTGCCTTTTTTGAGCGCGGCAAGTTCGCGTAGTCGCGCTCGAACACGTTGCTCGGCATGGTCGCGTACCGAACACGTGTTGATGAGTAACAAGTCAGCTTCTTGCATCGTGTTTGTCAGGGTATATTCTTCTGACAAAATAGCGGCTACAACTTCGCTGTCGGCAACGTTCATTTGGCACCCATAGGTTTCGATATATAATTTTTTCATATCGTTAAGATACTGAATAATAGATAAAAAGATGTTATTGTATTGTTTCTAATAGCGCTACCGCGATAGCGGCGACTCCTTCACTACTACCGGTAAATCCCATGAATTCGTTAGTTTTAGCCTTTATAGACAACGCGGTGTCTGGAATTTTTAGCAACGGGCATAGTTGTTGTTTCATCGCGGGCAAATAGGGGGCTAATTTTGGGACTTGTAGCACGATAGTCAGGTCGGCATTATGGATTTGCCAACCTGATTTTTGTAATAGAGCCACTGTTTTTTCTAAGAGCGTGAGGCTACTGATGTCTTGATAGAGCATGTTTGTGTCAGGGAATTGTTGTCCGATGTCAGGTAAAGCGGCGGCACCCAACAAGGCATCGCACAAGGCATGAATTACGGCATCTCCGTCAGAATGGGCATGGCAACCTTTCGCGAAGGGGATATGCACTCCTCCAAGCACGAGCGCACGTCCCTGCACCAACCGATGCGAATCATACCCTGTCCCAACTCTATAATCCATGATGTCGCTACCTGATTTGGTTACTAATACCGCTATTTTTCAATAATTTGCCCTGATTTTTAATCTCAGAACTCTTAAAAGAGGCAAAGTCGAAAGTGAGGGTAAAGCGCAGGGTATTTTCTAATGGGTGGTTTTGGTTCACCGCGAAAAGATACGACACGTCAATACCTAAAATATTGTATTTCACACCTGCACCAATGGTAAAATATTTTCTACCGCCTTTATATTTACTTTCGTTAAAATAGCCGAAACGCACGGCAAGCAAGTCTCTATACACGTATTCCATCCCCAAAGCCCAATTATATTCTCTCATTTCTTCCACAAAACCACCGGGGGCATCGTAAAAGGACTGGAATATTCCTTGGGCTACCGACACGTTTGGATCTTTTCCTGCCGCGATAACCGGATTCCCTGCATCGTCGTAAACGGTTTGTCCCGTGCTATCTTCCGCGTATACCGGTGGGGTAGGGATAAGCAATTTGTTGATCTCGCCCACGAATGTAAGTCGGTTATAATCATCGAAATCCATACTATAGCCTAACCCTAGTTTCAGGTTAGTACTAATGAAGTCTCTACGCATGGTTCCGGTCGCGTAAGACATTTTATTCCCGATATTGGAGATATTTAATCCTATTCGCAGGGTTTGGTTTCGGAGGGTTTTGCTGGAAAAATCTTGTTCGTAGAACAAAGATAAGTCGGCGGCACCGGCAACCCCGGCTTTGGTTTCTACCCCCGAAGCAAATTGCCGCCCCGTGAGGTCGGAATATATCAACCGGGGGGTAATTGCCATAGATAGGACATCTGTCAATTTGCGCGAATAATTCATGTCTATCGCGAATTCGTTAGGAGTGTGCGACATGATAGCATTCCCGTACATGTCGGTAAAATCAATATTGCCCAATGAAAAATACCGCAAGGACATGGATATGGCATCCATATCAGTAATTTTCCAGTACCCTGCCACGTAAAGCAAATGAATATCGTTGACTAAGGCTTTGAGCCAAGGGCTATAAGAAATGGAAACGCCTGCTTTATTTTGACTAAAAACGTATTTGGCGGGATTGTGGTGTTGCGACATAACATCGGCAGAGGTCGCGGCACCGATGTCGCCCATCGCTCCTGACCGCGAATCGGGCGCGATAAGTAAAAAGGGTACAGCACTCGTTATCGTGTTGCGCCTGCCCAAATAATCACTACTTGTTCCTGAAACTACTTGCGAAAATACCGGTAAAGTCCCGCATATTATCGCTAAAAATACAATGACACTTTTTCTTAACATAAATTTATTTTAAAAATGCAGTTATAATAACGCAAAGAAAAAGATTTTATTTTACTTATTTTATTCTTTTTTTATTTTCGGGTTATTCGGGGGCGAAAAAAGAATTTTGTGGCGGCGTTGCCACTATTTTTACACGAATGGGCAAATGGTCGGAATAGCCGCCAATGTAGCGAGGTCCCAAGAACGTGCGGTACACTTTTTTCCCCCCATATTTTTCATCATCTTCTAATAAAAAAGGGGCACGAAAAATTTCTGCCTGTCCATTTTCTATTTGCAAAGGGTGTCGAGGGGTTAGTAGTGAAGTAGATACTATACATTGGTCTAAGCAGCCCCAAAACGCTCCTTGTTTGTGGGTGCCTTCGTTTTTCCATGGCGAAAAATTATCCATAAGGTTAAAGAGTTCCTTTTTTTCCTTAGGTGTTTTTTGGGGGTTTAATGCCCGCAAGGAGTCGCGCAAACTTGGGTCGGAGGGGTAGTCGTTGAAGTCGCCCACGATACAAATTGCCGCATCGGGTTGTGTAAAGAAGATAGAATCCACTTGTTGCCGCAGTCTCGAAGCATAATAATTTCGTTTGGCAATGGTCGCGCCTACTCCTCCATAGCGCGAAGTCCAATGATTCACAAAGAGATGTAACGTGTCCCCCGAAGGGCATTGTATTGCCGTGTATAAGATGTCTCGATTACGTGACGACGGGTCGAAAGGGAAAATCACGGGGATAGAAAATTCTTGCAAAATCGTTATCTTGTCGGGACGGTAGAGCAGGGCGACATCAATGCCCCTGCGGTCAGGGGAATCGTGATGAACATAACGGTAAGCATATTTTTTGAGCGGGGACCGGGTGCACAGATGTTGTAAGACACGGGCGTTTTCTATTTCAGCAAGTCCTATCAATGTCGGCGGATTGCCCTCGCCCATCGCGAGAATGACCTTTGCCAACGCGTTAATTTTGTGAAAATAACGTTTGTATCCCCAATGATTTAACCCATCAGGGGTAAATGCCTCGTCCATAGTTAAACTGTCGTTCTCGGGGTCAAAAAGATTTTCCGTGTTATAAAAACAAACGAGCATAGAGAATGACAGGCTATCTTCCTGCGCGTGTAAGCATGGGCATAAAGCAACAACAATGCTTGCATAAAGCAATAACTTCTTCATATTTAGAAATATTTAGTTTGCAAACGACAAAAAGGGTTACCAACCGGGCAAAAAAGCCCCTTCAATATGCTCTAATTCATCGCCCAAAGGAGTAAGTAGGATAGCGATGATATCAAAACGCACCTCTTTGTTTACCCTTTTCCATTGCACGTAATGGTCGGCGGCATGAATCAAATGTCGTTGTTTGGCGTTATCCACAAAGTTTGCAGGGCTACCTGCCATGCTCGAACTTCGAGTCTTTACCTCGCAAAAAACAATGGTTTGGTCATTTTCAACAATGATATCTACCTCCAAATGACCATAACGCCAGTTGGTTGCTACCAAACGATACCCTTGTTTCCGGTAAAAATCCATCGCGATTTGCTCGCCTTTTTTTCCTGTTTCTTGTTTGCCTGTCATCATAATAGTCTATTGATTTAAAGTTATTTATAAATTTTATTTCGGGTAGCAAAGGTAACGATTTTTTTTATTCTACATTTTTTATTTCCCGATTTCTATCGAGATACCGGTTTTTTTTAATCCTCTACGTATCAACATGTTTACTTGTTCTGATATTTTCATCTTATAAATCGCGAAGATGGCGATAACGAGCATAAGCAATGTACACGACAATCTATTCAGGATATTGCACCAAAAGGGTTGCAAAGGCAATTTAGCGAAAACGGGGGCTAGGCTATATTCCCATGCCGCGTTGAGCAAGAAAAGCGCGAGTAGGAGACCCACAACTTTCAATTGTGGAAAAGAAAAAGGTGTTACTGCCATTTTTCGTTTCACTACCCATAAAAGAGACGTGTAATAAATAATAAAAGAGACAAAAGTAGCAAAAGCGGCACCCACGATGCCCCAATATGGAATCCACCATAAAGTAAATACGAAAGTAGAGCAAGTAAGCAATATTGTAAAGATAAGGGTCAAGTAATAATAACGGGAATACCCTAACACGGAAGGTCCAATACCACAAACCGAATTAAATAGTCGGTAAAGACAAATGGCGAGTACCGCCCATTTTCCGGCAGCATAGATGTCGCCATTAGGTAAAATTTGATAAATCACATCAATATTGATCCATATAACATAAAAAACAAGCGAACCCGCTAACAATTGGTGCAAAGATACAGATTGGCATAAGTTATTGGCAGTTTGTTTGTCGTCATTTTTGATGGCAATAGAGATATTGGGGCTGGCAATAGCAGAAAGCGAGCGATATGGAATTTCCACGATAGTTGCAATATAACCCGCGACCGTGAGTATCCCCGCGTAGTCAAGATTCATTTTCGCGCTTACGGCAAGCGAACTGATGCTTGTGGTAATTAACCCACTCACGGAAGATACTACCAAAAAACCGGTGTAAAAGAGAAAATCCTTACGCAAAGGGGGCGTGATAATTGACATGTCCGGCTTTAAAGATACCTTTTTTAATTTAAACTGATAAATGATATTGCACACTAACGCGATGAGATACACGACACAATAGTCTATCACGAATTGACGTAGCGAAATAACCTTAAACCCATAGAGCAGGTAAACCAATATCATGAGTACGCGCACTAACACTTCTCTAATAAATTTGGGAACAGCGATACGCATCAACACGTTAGAATTGGTTTCGAAAACTGCTATATAGAGCAGAAAAAAAGACATGGGTACAAGGTAGTCGTAATAGTCGACCAACAATGAGGCATTTTTTGAAAAAATATGTATAAAAGTACCTTTAAACAAGAAAAAAACGACAAGGAACAGCAAAAAGCCCACGAGAGGGACGAGCAATGTCCAGAAGAAAAACCCGTGGTCTTTTTTTTCCGAATTTTTAAAATACGGATAATAGCGCATAACAGAAGCACTTGTTCCCAACTGAGCCAAACTCGCGAATAAGAATGCCGTATCAAAAAACACACGGGCAAAACCTACCTCTGCCGGGGTAAGATAACGGGTAATGATAAAAAAGGTAGTAACAAATCCAATGAAAGACCCCAAATAGTTTATCAACGTGCTTTTGATACTTTGTCTAACAATGACTCCCATATTTTAATCGTGTATACGAATAATAGATATATAAAAAAAGGCTGTCCTTATTGATTTTAGGGGCAACCTTACATGTGGTCCCTCTTGGTATCGAACCAAGGACCCTCTGATTATGAGTCAGATGCTCTAACCAACTGAGCTAAGGGACCGCTCACACAATGAGTGTGCAAAGATACAACTTTTTTTGTTTCGCGCACGCGATCTTGTGTTTTTTTTTAATTCAAATTTACCTCTTGCATCCATCGCGATACAAGTGTCTCTTGTTGTGTTTTATCCGAGAGTTCGTGTCGCAATACTTTTTCCGCGATCTCGATAGAGAGATTGGCAATCTCGTTTTTTATTTCAACCATTGCTTTCATTTTTTCGAAATGAATAGCTTGTTTGGCTTCCGCGATAATAGCGTTGGCTTCCTCGTTGGCTTTGGCTTTGGTTTCTTCGGCGAGTTTTTCGCGCAGTTTGCGGGCATCGGCGAGAATTTTGTCCCGTTCTTCTTTTGCCTCTACCAATAGTCTTTGGTGTTCCGACTGCAAACGACTCATGTCTTCGCGTACTAAATTTGCCGCCGACAATTGTTCTTCTATATGTTTTTCGCGCTCGGAAAGCATTTTAATGATAACAGGCCACGCGAATTTTGCCAAAACAAAAAACAAGATGCCGAAACCCAGCAACATCCAAAATATTAACCCGAAAGAAGGGGTGATCAGTTCCATGATATTTTTACTTTAATAATTATTCTCTTAAAAAACAACCATTTTTTTAAACACGTTACAACCACGGGGAAAAATGAAAAAAAATTAAAAACAAACCCCGTGGTTGTTTCGCGTCACTCTTCATACACAAGCGTGTTGTTCGTGTACATTTGGGGTATGGATTATGCGAATAATACCAACAGACATACCACGATAGCAAAGAGGGCAACTCCTTCAATAAATGCCGCGGTTAAGATCATGTTGGTTTGGATTTTACCACTGGCTTCAGGTTGTCTCGCGATAGATTCTACCGCACTGCCTCCAATTCTGCCAATCCCGATACCCGCACCTATCGCGGCTAAGCCGGCACCAATACCGGCACCCAATTTACCTATCGCGGAAAAATCAGCCGCAACTTGTAATAATGATAATGTTGTCATGATAATTTAGATTTACGTTTAATTTTTTAATTATTTTTATTGATTATATTTTTAATTATAGTTCTGTACTTAACGATGTTGCACTATGCCCTTCTGTTTCAATATGATTATCTTCATGAGATTCTTCTCTTGCCATTCCAATATACATTGCCGAAAGCAAGGTAAATACCAACGATTGCACGAAAGCGACAATCATTTCGAGTAGCCCCATGAACAAGTAAAAGAAAATTGATACTATCGAGAAACCATATCCCGCTGCAGGTGCCACATTTTGCCCCATGATAAAAATAAGGCTAATGATCCCGATAACGATAATATGTCCACCCAAAATGTTGGCAAAAAGACGAATTGCCAATACTACCGGTTTGGTGAGTACTCCTACCAACTCTATGGTCGGGAGCAAAGGCACGGGTATTTTAAGCCACCACGGTGCCCCGGGGGTATTGAACGTGTGTTTCCAATAGCCTTTGTTTGACGAGCATAGCGTGAGAATGAAAGTAATGAGCGCGAGAATACCGGTAACGGCTAAATTGCCCGTAAGATTCGCCCCTCCAGGGAAAAAGGGTATCAATCCCATGAGATTGTTTAACAAGATAAAGAAAAACAACGTGAGCAGGTAAGGCAAATATTTGACATAGCGTGTTTCGCCAATTGACGGGCGGGCGATCTCGTCTCTCACGAAAACAATAATCATCTCTATAAAAGACTGTAACCCGTGAGGTGCCTTGTTCGGGCGATTTTTGTATTGCTTTGCCACGTAAAGAAATATCCATATCATTAAAAAGATAGACACGAACAAAGATACCACGTTTTTGGTGATGGAAAAATCAATAGGCATATTTTCAATGTCTACACTTTCGGATAAGGCTTCTTTGTCGTGCAACTCACCACTATAACCGGCATGTTTTCCTGTTAATTTCACAATTTTTCCTTTCGTTTCGCGGGTAAATCCCAACGCGTAGCCACGATATGCCGCGTGTCCATGCTCAAATTTGCTTGACAAAAAACATATCACTTTGCCGTCATCGTACAAAATCACCGGCAATGGAATAGAAACATCATGTTCTTTATAAGTAAGAATATGCCAAGAATGGGCATCGCTCACATGTTCAATAATGAACGAACCGGGTTCAAATTTACCTGTTGGCTTGTCGGAAGCCGACAGCGAAAAACTGCTCAATAGCAGCAATACTAAAATCATGGGGAAAGCCCACGCGGGGCACGTTATCTTTTTCTTACACATCTTTTTCCGCATTTTCGTTAGAGGGTAACAACCCATTTTTGACCAGGATTTCTTTCGCGAGGTTAAGGTGATTTATTGACCCCTTGGATTCCACGTCGTGCAAAAGAATAGGTTTGCCAAAACTTGGGGCTTCGCTTAGACGAATATTTCTCGATATAAGCGTTTTAAATACTAAGTTTTTGCAATGTGAACGCACATCTTCTACCACGGCATTTGCCAATTTAAGACGCGGGTCGTACATGGTAAGCAAAATTCCTTCAATCGTGAGGTCAGGGTTCATGCCGGCTTGTACTAATCTTATCGTGTTGAGCAGTTTGCCAAGCCCTTCGAGCGCGAAGTATTCGCATTGCACCGGTACCACAACAGAGTCTGCCGCTACCAACGCGTTGACCGTGATTTGTCCCAAAGACGGAGCACAATCTATCACGATAAAATCGTAATTTTCGCGCACGTGTAAAAGAGCGTCTTTGAGCCGGTATTCGCGACGGTCTAACTCTATCATTTCTACTTCGGCACCCACGAGGTCTATATGCGAGGGCACGAGGTCAAGATTCGGCGTGTCGGTATGTAACAACGTATCTTCGAGAAAACAACGTCCCGCGATAACGTCGTAAATACTTTTATCTACCGTTGCTTGGTCTATCCCCACCCCGGAGGTTGCATTTGCCTGAGGGTCCGCGTCTAACAGCAGGGTTTTATATTCTAAAATTCCCAATGCAGCCGCGAGGTTCACCGCGGTAGTCGTTTTACCAACTCCTCCTTTTTGGTTCACGATGGCAATGACTTTGCCCAAATGTCTTTCTTCTACACCATTCCCCATAACTCCTCCGTGCTAAGCGTCGATGTCTTCGAAAGTAACCTCCGAAAACCGTCCGTCCTCCCTGTCAAAAAGTTTATCATCAGGCATTTTTCCTGTTTCGATAAAATCAAGGATTGCCGACAACGCGTTTTTAAACTTGTCAAAATCTTCTTTATACAGAAACAATTTATGTTTCTCGTAAAAGAACGACCCATCGTCCGGATTAAACTTGCGTTTGCTCTCCGTAATCGTGAGATACTTGTCTTCGCTCTTGGCGGTTTTCTTTACATCGAAGAAGTAAGTACGCTTTCCTGCTCTTACTGCCCGCGACAAGATCTCATTTTTTTCATGTCTGTCCAACTCTCTCATTAACTTTGATGCTTTAATTTTTTTCTGAAAATGTTAGCCCGCGAAAGTACATGTTTTTTTTGAATTGACAATATCCTCTGAAAAGTTTTTTCTGTTTCTTGTTAAAAAATAAAATGTATTTTTGCATTTTGTTTTTTAGTAGACATTTTTTTCAGTCATTAAATAATATTTTATAATCACGATAGTTTTAAAGCCATGATGGACTTTTTGCCTTCTTTTAAGCCGGTGGATCTTGCTACCTTACAGATATCTCCCGCGCACGGGATTTACGAGCAAAGCGTACTACTTCATCACGTGCATTTTTATGATGGGAAAACATCTTTAAATGTATCTGATACACGTGTAGTCATCATGGGAATTCCCGAAGCACGGGGTAGTTTTCAAAATAGGGCATCTTCTTTGGCACCTGACGAGATTCGTCGTCAATTTTATAGCCTCTACGTTTGGAAAAAGTCAATTAAAATTATTGATTTAGGAAATTTAATCACGGGGGATACCCTAGAAGACACTTATGCTATTTTGTCAGAAATCGTGTCGTGGTGTATCGAAAACGACATGATCCCTATAGTGCTTGGTGGTAGCAACGATCTTGTATTTCCCTGTTACCTTGCCTATGAGAAGTTGTGTAAAATGATGAATCTCGTGTTGGCAGATGCGCGTTTTGACATTGGCAATGACCAAAAACCAATCGATGCCACTAATTATTTGAGCAAAATTATCACGAGAAAGCCCAACTACCTGCTCAATTTTGCCAATATTGGCTACCAAACCTATTTCAATAGTCCGGAAGCCGTGTTGTTGATGGACAAACTTTTTTTCGAGCATTATCGGGTTGGTATTATGCGACAGAATTTGGAAGAGGCAGAGCCGGTGGTACGAGATGCAGACATGGTTGCCATAGATGTATCGGTGATTCGCCGTCCTGATGCTCCCGGTAACCCGCATGCCTCTCCCAACGGATTTTACGGGGAAGAGATGTGCCGTATTGCCCGTTACGCCGGGCTTAGCGACCGGCTTTCGGCTTTCGGGCTATTTGAATTTGATCCTACATTAGACTGCAATAATCAAACCTCTCAACTCCTCGCCCAAATTTTATGGCATTTCATAGAAGGCGTGATATTCCGGCAAAATGACACTTCTTTTTCCCACCGAGGACAATATGTTAAATATAGCATGGAAGTATCCGGCACCACGAACGAACTGGTATTCTATCGCAGTAAAATTACCGGTCGTTGGTGGGTAGTCGTACCCGTTGTCAGCAAGAAAAAGAAAGATATCAATCGCAATTATTTTCTCCCTTGCTCGCAAGCCGACTATGACATGGCTTGTAACGACATCGTGCCGGAAAGATGGTGGCATACTTTTCATAAATTAAATAACTGAAGTAAAGAATAGTATATCCTTCTAAAAAAAACGCGTATTTTTGCATTTTAAAAAAGTATTTTATCAAAATTTTAGATAACAAATGAAAATATTAGTTGCTACGGAAAAACCATTCGCGAAAGCGGCGATTCAGGGTATTCGCGAAATTGTAGAAAAAGCGGGTCATTCTTTAACCCTGTTAGAAAAATATGGCACTGAGGAAGTCTTTGCCTTGGAACTCGCGGACAAAGATGCGCTTATCGTGCGTTCTGATAAAGTTACGGCTATGGCGATTGCCAACGCCCTGAACTTAAAAATAGTGGTACGCGCGGGGGCGGGTTACGACAACCTTGATTTGCCTGCTTGCACAGCACGGGGTATCGTAGCGATGAATACGCCCGGGCAAAACGCGAATGCCGTGGCAGAATTAGCCATCGGCATGATGATTTATCTCGCCCGCAACCAATTTCAACCCGGTACAGGTAGCGAATTGCGGGGCAAAAAATTAGGAATTCACGCTTACGGGAACGTGGGACGTGGCGTAGCATGGGCTGCCCGCGGGTTAGGCATGGAAGTCTTCGCCTTCGACCCATTCGTCCCCGCCGAAAAAATAAAACAAGACGGCGTTTGTCCCGTTGATAATATAGAAACACTCTATAACACATGCCACTATATCTCGCTGCATATCCCCGCTAACGAGCAAACAAAAAAATCTATCGGTTATGATTTGCTGTCGCGAATGCCCAAAGGTGCAACCCTCATCAACACGGCACGTAAAGAAGTCATTCACGAAGAAGACCTACTCAAAATAATGGAAGAACGTGCTGATTTTAAATATGGGACAGATATACTACCCGACAACAAAGAGGTTTTTCTCGCGAAATTCGGCACTCGCTTTTTTGGTACACCCAAGAAAATGGGGGCAGAAACCGCCGAGGCAAACGTTAACGCCGGACTTGCCGCCGCTACACAAATCGTGAACTTCTTCCAAAACGGGGATACCACTTTTCAAGTAAACAAATAGCCCCAAATCTTAGTCTCTATTTCTTACCAACAGGGGCGACTCCATCACGTTGCTTTTGTGTAATTCTCTGTCTACAAGATAGAAAGAGAGAAATATCGTATCGTGTTTGGGTTTGGAGGCAAGAAAAATATCTATACTCAGTTTTACCTCTATCGGTTCGGGGGTATGATTGCTCATGCGCGGGATACGGGCAGACATGGGCACAGGTAAATCTACTTTTACAAAAGTGCCATTTTGTCGCTCGTAATAATCAATAAAAAGATTGTAATAGTATTCCGACCCCGTGTTGAAAGGATAGAGCGTATCTTCGGGATTTAAGCCTATGTCGCCATCGCCATCTGTAAACAGGAACACGAGTTTTCCTTTTTTAGAAGCAGTATCTTGTGGATCTACGACTTCCGCGAACGAGATACATTCAATAATTTCCGGTTCTATGGGATATTCGGTCTTTTGGCAAGATTGAACGGTGAAAAGACACGAGATAGCCATAACTGTCAGGAAGAGAAAAACTGTGGTTGATTTCATGATCGCGCACACGAACGTTTTAAAAAATTTATTTTTCAATACCTTCTTTATTATCATATAGATGTATAAAATGTTGTGAGGTGCGCATAAGTTCGTGCATCTCAACGTCGTTCTCTACAAAGGGCACGTGGGCACGGTAAGTCTCCAAAAGGTTTTCTATATAAGGAGAGGTACGTAAGGGACGGCGAAAATCGATGGCTTGCGCGGCATTAAGCAGTTCTATGGAAAGGATTTTTTCTGTGTTTTTGACGATAGTGTATAGTTTGGTCGCGGAATTAGCACCCATGCTCACGTGGTCTTCTTGTCCTTGCGATGATTCTATCGAATCTGTACAACAAGGATTCGCGAGCAGTTTGTTTTGATTCACGATAGAGGCTGCGGTGTATTGCGGTATCATGAAACCGGAATTAAGACCGGGGTTTTGTACTAAAAAGGGAGGCAACCCGCGTTTGCCGGAAATGAGTTGATAGATTCGTCTTTCGGAAATATTGCCTAATTCCGACACCGCCATCGCGAGGAAATCCATGACTAATGCTAACGGCTCTCCATGAAAATTGCCTGCCGACAAGATCAAGTCCTCTTCCGGGAAAATAGTAGGATTATCGGTTACCGAATTGATTTCTTGCTCTATGACCTTTCGCGCGTGAGAAATCGTGTCATAAATAGCCCCATGCACTTGTGGGATACACCGGAAAGAATAGGGATCTTGCACGTGTGCCTTTGCTCGATGACATAATCCTGAACCCTGTAAAAGTTTATTGAAAAGGTCGGCAACAACTTGTTGTCCTTTATGACCTCTCACTTTATA
Organism: Bacteroidales bacterium; assembly: GCA_031272025.1. Lineage (GTDB taxonomy): Bacteria > Bacteroidota > Bacteroidia > Bacteroidales > WCHB1-69 > JAGVVH01. The sequence goes on along the minus strand of JAISUP010000094.1, from coordinate 17,693 downwards.
AATTAAGGGGTGAAACGGGGCTATCAACCCATCGAAAGCGTCTAATGAAATGGCGGAGATAATATTAGCCCAATAGAAGAGCCTGAGTGCTTGTCCGCAACACCACACGCCATAAGCCCCCATGAATTGGGTGCCATTGAGCAAGGCAAGTCCTTCTTTTGACTGTAATTCAAGTGGTTCCCACCCAAATTTTTCGTTAATTTCGCGTGATTCGTAACGGTTACCTTGCCAACGAACTTTGCCCAGTCCCAACAAAGGTAACGACAAGTGGGCTAAGGGGGCTAAATCTCCCGATGCTCCCAAAGAACCTTGTGTATAAATTACCGGTGTAATCCCATGATTGAAAAATTGTACCAATCGTTGTATCGTTTCCCACTGTACCCCTGAATGTCCATAAGAAAGCGACTTTATTTTTAATAAGAGCATGGTTTTCACTATATCTTCCGGCACCTCGTCCCCGAACCCACAAGCATGAGAAATCACCAAGTTGCGCTGCAAAGTTGATAGATCGTCCGCGGGAATATTTTGGTTACAAAGGGAACCAAAACCTGTTGTGATGCCATATACCGGAGTTTTGTCCTCGGCTACCTTTTTGTCTAAATACGCGCGACAAGTTTTAACGGCGTTCTCTACTTCCGGAGAACACGATAACTTACTATTAGGATATATGATTTTATTGGCAAATTCAATAGTTAACCAATCTAAACTAATGCTATGTTCCATTTGATACGATTTTTTATTTATTATCAGTCGCGAAAATACGATTTTTTTTTCAATGAGGTAAACTACCTGCACAATTCTGCCAAAGCAATCCATGCCATTAAACCCATACCGGTTTTGAGCGCGTTTTCATCAATATCGAATTGGGAATTGTGTAAAGGGAAAGTAGTGTTTTTGTTGTCTCCCGTGCTACCTAACCGCCAAAATACTCCTTGTTTTTCCTGCAAAAAATAGGCAAAATCTTCGGCGGTCATGCGTGTGGGCAACGCGGTTACGTTGTGTTTCCCCAGATACGTTTCGGCTTCTTTTTTTGCCCGGGAGGTAACTTCGGGTGAATTATACAAAACAGGGTAGCCGCGACGAATGTCTACCTCGCAAATACACCCCATTTTTCGAGCAGTTTCTTGCGCGAAAGCGTTGATATAGTTCAATACTTTTTCCCGCCATATTTCATCAAAGGTTCTCAGAGTGCCGGATAATTCGGCGGTATCGGGAATAAGGTTTGCCCGACCGTTTGCTATGAATTTGCCGAAATTTTGCACGGTAGGGGTATCTTTTGGGGCGTGTGTCTGCACGAAATCTTGAATTCCTTGCACTATAGCCACCCCCGCGGGCACGGGATTGATTGTCTCGGCGGGCAATGCCGCGTGACCGCCTTTGCCGTGTATAGTCAAATGAATTTCGTCGGTAGAAGCCATAAAAGCACCCTCTCTAAATCCAACACAATTAGAGGAGAGTCCGGGGGTAACGTGCTGCCCAAAAATAACATCTACTTCAGGGTTGTGCAATATCCCTGCTTCGATCATTTCCGGTGCCCCTCCCCCGTATTCTTCTTCGGAAGGCTGAAAAATAGCCTTTATCGTTCCCCCAAAACTGTTTTTCAAAGTATTAAGAATAAGCAGGGAGCCTATGAGCATGGCGGTATGTGCATCGTGCCCGCAGGCGTGCATAATACCGGGGCGACAAGAGGCATAGTCGGTACCGGTATGTTCTTGCAAAGGTAACGCATCCATATCTGCTCGCAAAGCCACGCATCGTCTCCCGGGTAAAAATCCGGTTATGCAGGCTACAACCCCATGTCCTGCCACAGGATATTGAACCGACAACCCCATATCTTGTAAACACCGACACACAAAAGATGCCGTAGCCCCTTCCTGTCCCGATAAATCGGGATAACGATGAATATGCCTCCGATATTGAACAACCTGTTCGAAGTAATAGTTGCTCAAAAAACGGACTTTTTCTTTCAATTCCAATGAAATAAATTGGTTTTGAATTTCGATGGGGAGAGATGTATTTTTCAAAGAAACAATGTTTTTTGTCATGATAAAATGCAAAAGTACAAAAAAATTTTTCTTCGTATAACATTTTTTTCTTTTTTTCGTTATATAACCGCGAAATAAAAAACAAAAATTGTATGAACGGAGCTATCGACATTAAGGAATTGAATGAAAAAATTCAAAGAGAAAGTGCCTTTATTGATCTGATAAACATGGAAATGGGTAGGGTCATCATTGGGCAAAAGCACATGGTAGAACGGCTATTGACGGGGTTACTTGCCAATGGGCATATTTTGTTGGAAGGGGTACCGGGGCTTGCTAAAACGCTCGCGATAAACTCGTTGGCAAAATGTATCCGGGCAAAATTTAGCAGGGTACAATTCACCCCTGATTTATTGCCCGCCGACCTGATTGGTACCATGATTTACAGTCAGAAAAATGAAGATTTCATGGTGAAGAAAGGTCCTTTGTTTGCTAATTTTATTTTGGCAGATGAAATTAACCGTGCACCGGCAAAAGTACAAAGTGCTTTACTCGAAGCCATGCAGGAGCGACAAGTTACGATTGGCGAACATACCTATCCTTTGGAAGAGCCTTTTTTGGTTATGGCAACACAAAACCCTATTGAACAAGAAGGGACCTATCCGTTGCCCGAAGCACAATTAGACCGGTTTATGTTAAAAGTAGTTATACAATATCCTTCTAAACTCGAAGAACGGGAAATTTTAAAACAGCACCTTACCGAAACCTTACCGGCAACGAAGCCCGTGCTTAATCCCGAAGATATTATAAAAGCCCGTGGCGTGGTCAAAGAAGTATATATTGATGAAAAAATTACCGGTTACATTGCCGACATTGTCTTCGCGACTCGTTATCCGGCAGAATATGGATTGCAAAAATACGTGTCCATGATTAGTTATGGGGCATCGCCAAGAGCAACAATCAATCTCGCCCTTGCCGCGCAAGCATACGCTTTTATCAAACGTAGAGGTTACGTGATCCCCGAAGATATTAGAGCAATCTGTCACGATGTACTCAGGCACCGTATCGGTTTAACCTACGAAGCAGAAGCAGAAAATATCAATACCGACGACATCGTGAACGAGATTCTAAACACGATAGAAGTCCCGTAGTTCCACGGGAATATGTCTGTTGAAATGGTCTGTGTTTTTTAATCCAAAACTTAAATGGAAGCCAACGAGTTATTAAAAAAAGTTCGAAAAATAGAAATTCGTACGCGGAAGTTGTCGCAGCAGATTTTTTCCGGCGAGTATCATAGTGCATTTAAGGGACTGGGGATGGCGTTTAGCGAAGTAAGACAATATCACTATGGAGACGATACGCGTTTTATAGATTGGAATGTTACTGCCCGGTTCAATCACCCGTATGTTAAGATTTTTGAGGAAGAGCGAGAATTGACAGTGATGTTACTCATTGATGTGAGTGGTTCTAATCTTTTTGGTACGCGAGTCCGCGAGAAATCGGAATTGATTACCGAAATCGCGGCAGTATTGGCATTTTCTGCTATTCATAATAACGACAAAGTAGGAGTTATCTTTTTTAGCGATAAAGTAGAAAAATTTATTCCTCCTAAGAAAGGACGTTCTCATATTTTGCGAGTAATCATGGATTTACTAACTTTTGAACCCGAATCTACACGCACGAATGCAGGAGAAGCCTTCCGCTACCTCACGAATGCCATCAAAAAACGTTGTACGGCTTTCGTCTTATCGGATTTTTTGAACACGGATTTTGAACAACCCTTAAAAATCGCGGCAAACAAACACGATGTGATTGCCCTGAATATAGCAGATAAAGGAGAGTTTCAATTGCCGGATACCGGTTTAATGTACCTGCATGATCCGGAAACACAACAACAACTATTGGTAGATACTTCTGACCCTGTCGTGAGAAAATCATACGAACAATGGTGGCGAAAACAACAATCGGGCATCGATACGCTGTGGCAAAAATTGGGTATCCATGCCGGTCATTTTTACACCGACGAAGATTACGTGAAAGGGTTAATTGCTTTATTCCGTAGATAGAATACAAGTAGTATCTGATTTTAATGAAAACGAATGTATCGGAGAATAGTTTTTTTTGCTTTGATTTTTTTTGTGGGTTGTAAAATATCTGCTCAAAATTGTACGCTGTCGGGGACAGTGAGCGACAGCATTTCGCGTGCCCAACTTTTTTACGCGGTGGTGAGTCTTTTGAATGTGTCGGATAGCAGTATGATACAAGGAACTACCACCGATTTACAAGGGAAATTCTTGTTGCCTTACGTGAGCATCGGCAACTACTTGCTCAAAGTTTCTTATGCCGGTTATCCTACACGACTACAAATAGTTACAGTAAAAAGTACAGAAAAAGAAATTGACTTGGGAAACATCGCGATGGGGACGGGACGGGTTACTTTGCCCGGGTTTACGGTAACCGGCAAAAAACCGGTATATATGATGGACGGGGAAAAAACATTTTATAATGTTTCGGAAGACCCCGGCGTGCAAACCGGTACCCTGGCAGATGCCCTGCAAAATGCACCGGGCATAGAAGTGGATATTGAAGGAAATATTACCCTTAGGGGAGTGTCGAGCGTGGAAATTTGGATTAACGATAAGCCTTCAAGACTTGAAGCCGAAAACCTGAAAACATATATACAACAAATGCCCGCCAACAGCATAGAACGAATAGAGGTTATCTCGGCTCCCTCTGCACGATACAGTTCCAAAGGCAGTGGTGGTATTATCAATATCATTACCCGCACCAGTATCAAACGTGACAACTTTATCAGTTTTGGACTGAATGCCTCCTCCGCACCATATATCTCTCCATATATTTCATATAGTTATAAAAATAAAAAATGGACATTCAATATTTACGGCAGTGGTCGTTTTTCTATTTGGAAATCCAATTATAGAGGATATAATTTGTTGAAAAACAGTGATAAAGATACATCTTCGTATCAATATTATTATGGGGAGAGCAAAACTGACGGTTTTGGTGGTCATTTATCGATAAATGCTTCGTATCAAATAGATTCTATGAACGAGGTAACGGCTTGGTACGGTACATGGCCCTATTTTAACAAAAGTAAAACTACCGAGATTTTTTGCCGAAGCGAATATTTTGGTCATCCCGACACTTTTATTTATCACGTGAGCAATGAAGGGCAATCGGGAGCAATTGGCGGATGGTTTGGGGCGAGTTACGACCATAAATTCAACAAAAAAGGACATAAAATTTCTATAGACATGAGTGCCAGCATGGGGGGCTACGTTCCAGGGATTTCATCTGACGAAAGAGTATACGTTACTCATCATCAATTAGATAAATATCAAAAAATAACTACAAATTCGCACCGCATCACGTGTGCCCCTTCGCTTGACTACTCGTTGCCTTACTATAAAGACAAGGGAGAAATCGCGCTGGGGGTAGTGGGCACTTATATTTCTAATATCACCGAAAACAGAAAAGATACACTTTTCAAAGAAGAGATATATATGCTTGATAGTACGCGTTATAGAGATTTAAAAAGCGATTCGTATGACTTTGAATCCTATTTTACCATACAGCATAAATTTGGCAATTTCACGGTTAAGGCAGGGGTACGCGGAGAATATGTTTATCAAGAACTTTATATTTTTAATTCTCCTGAAGATAACGTGAACGGCACGGGTTATTGGGGCATGTACCCTTCGCTGAATATGAGTTATAGAACCGAAAACATGCACAATTTTTCGCTCAGTTATACTCGTAGGGTGAGTTTCCCTTCTGCTGACAACAGGAGTACATTTAAGTATTATGCCGAAGAAAGTTTCTCGACAGGCAATCCCAATTTAGAACCTTCGTTTACTCACAATATAGACATGTCGTGGAATAAGTTTTTCGAAAAATTTGGTTCTATCGGTCTATCTACTTACTATCGCAATACCACAGATATTCAAAACACACTAACGGACGTGTGTTACGATGACTATTTTGACCGTATTGTAACTTATTCGTATCCGGTCAATTCGGGCAAATATTTTCTTGTTGGGGGTAACGCGAGTGTAACCTATCGCCTCCAAGCCTTCATGAATATTCGTTTTCACGGAGGCATCAATTATTCTGAAACACTTACTACCTTTCGTGAAGGAGAAGATCCTCATTTAACCCAAAATTTGACTTATAATTGCAGCATGAATTTTTGGGCAAAAGTATGGAAAATTCTTGAAATTCACGCTTCTACACATTATCGTTCTAAGTCAAAGACTCTTTTTACAGAAACACAACCCGGATTCGCGGTCAACAGTGGGTTACGTGCCGACTTTATGAACCGCAAAATTTCGGTTTATCTTAACGTGAATGACATTTTTAACACCAACAGAACGCTTTCTCGCAACGATAATCCTTATTATATCACTTACAGTACACGGGAGTACAATAGTCGTTCTATTTCTGCAGGGATTACTTTTCGTTTTGGAAAAATGGAACTTGAATCCTCGTCTTCATAGCCTTAGGTAAAGTTTTTTATTACATCTCGTTAAGGGCTTGATATATCCATTCATGAATAAGCAGTCGGGTGCGTGCCCGCGACAGTCGGTTAGGCTCGGCATCGGGATACACGCGGTTAGACAGGAAGATATAGAGCAGGTCTTGGTCAGGATCGTACCACACGACTGTCCCCGTAAACCCTTGATGCCCGTAAGTATGTCGGCTCGCACATTGAGGCAAAATGCTACTCTTTTGCTCAAAATTGGGCGTGTCGAACCCGAGAGAACGTCTTTTGCAATGATGTAAAGGATAGGTCGCGGTAAATTTCTTAACGGTAGATTCGGCAAAGAAGCGGTGCCCCTTGTAGGTGCCCCCTTGTCGTAGCATCTCGAAAAAGACAGATAATTCGTGTGCCGTGGAAAACAAACCTGCATGACCACACACCCCTCCAAATAAAGCGGCAGTTTGGTCGTGCACGTAGCCCCGCAGAGTCTGCATCCGAAAATAAGTGTCGTGCTCGGTGGGCATCACGTTAAACAACTCATCGTTTTTTCGCCAAGGATTGAACCCCGTGAGTGTCATGCCCAAAGGACGATAAAAATGTTGCTCCGTGTAATTCTCCAACGACTGCCCCGTCAAACGCTCGACCATGTCTTTTAACAAAATAAAACCTAAATCACTGTATTTATATGCTTTATCACCCAACCTGCAATGAGCAATTCTTTTTCTTATCGTGTCGGGAAAATGCTTGTCAAGGTACAAATCTTTTGCCACCGGAATCGTGTATTGTTCCGTTTGAACATAACTTAAATAGTTGGTTAGCCATTTTTTATTGGACACCAATTCTTTATAAAAAGGAATATAGGCGGGCAACCCGGAGGTATGTGTTAACAGTTCCGCGATAGTCAAGTCGGCTTTATCTGTTTCTGTAAGGTAAGGCAAAAAGTCCCCAATATGAGAATGCAACTGAAACTCGCCTGCTTCGTATAGTTTCATCAAAGCGGGTAACACGGCTGTTACTTTGGTGAGCGAAGCAAGGTCGTAAAGCGATTGCTCGTTCACGGCGTTCTCATCTTCATAGGTGGCACTGCCGTAGGTGGCATAAAAAACGATATTGCCCTTTTGCATGGCAATAATTTGACAGCCGGGAAAAATTCGTTGCCCGATACAGTCTTTGACTAACGAATCTATTTTTTTTTCATACAAAGGAGAGATAGAAGATATTTTAAGATTTTGGACAAGAGTTTTTTTGTTAGCATGGATTTGTATTCCTGTGCCGAAGGGTATTTTTTGCACGCTTACCGGCAAATGTCCTTCAAAAGGCATTTTGCCAAAGAGCGCGTCTAAACAGCCTCGCAAGGCATCGGGGGTACTTTGATAACCCATGACACACACGGGTATCTGTTCCAATGACTGAAAACACGACAAGGCGTAGGGCAACGCGAAACAACATAATATTACTTGTCTTTTTTTTGCCAATTTATCAATAAGTACGGGAATACCGGCATGAATGCCAAAGTTATTTTTGGGATTTTGGTTTCCTTGTACAATAGCAATAATTTGTTTATATTTAGATAGTTGTTGCAAAAAAAGAGTGTCTTTTTCCGGTATGACACGGGGTAAGGTTATGATAGGTAGCCCGTAAGTTTTAGTGATAGGCAAGTAATCGGCGGAGTCCATGTTGCCCCCAAAGACCGCGATAGCGGTGTTGCTGTCGGGAAGTAGCGGCAAGATACCCGGTTCGTTTTTAAGTAAGGTAATGGCTTTTTGGCTTATTTCGCGAATAAGGGTTTTGGCGTGAGGGGTATTCAGGCTATCGTAAAGATGAGCAACGGGGAGAGGCGAGAAGCGGGTTAATCCTTTGGAAGCCTTGAACCGCAGTACTCGCAGGCAGCGTTCGTCAATCAATTCTTGGGGTAAAATGCCGGTTTCTACGGCTTGTCGTATCGCGGGAATAACCGCGGTTAGGTCTTCGGGACACAAAAGAATGTCGCAGCCGGCAAGCAGTGCCCGAATTTCGGCTTCGCCGCCCGCGGGATAATCTGTCCGCAACCCCTTCATTCCCATTGCATCGGTAATCACTAAACCGTCATACATCATATCTTCGCGCAACAATTGGGTAATGATAGGATAGGAAAGCGTGGCGATAGCGTTTGCATTCGTGTCTAAGGCGGGCACGTTGAGATGCGACACCATGACCATCTCTACCCCTTCTGCTATCAATGTCTTAAAAGGTGGTAATTCGGTTTGATTTAAATCTGCTCTACTTTTGTGAATCGAGGGTAGGGAGAGGTGAGAATCGGTTTCGGTGTCCCCGTGTCCGGGAAAATGTTTGGCACATGCTGCCACGTTTCGCGACTGCATTCCCTGCATGTAGAGGGTTGCCTTTCGGGCAACTTCTCGCGGTAATTGCCCAAACGAACGACTGTGAATCACGGGATTACGCTCATTATTATTCACATCTACGCATGGGGCAAAATTGAGATGGATACCCAGAAGTCGACATTCGCGACCTATTTCTGCCCCCATGTCAAAAATCAGGGTGTCGGCGGTAGAAGGGAGTGCTCCCAAAGTCATCTGTCGCGGGAACACGGGACAACTGTCCAAGCGCATCGAAGGACCCCATTCGCCATCTATCGCCACTAACAACGGAACCGGGGATATAGACTGTAAGCGGTTGACCCATTGCACTTGTCTAACCGGAGAACCTTGAAAAACACACACGCCACCGGGGTGATATCGTTCAACCACCCATGCCAACTTTTCCATGTCTGCCTTAGGATAGTTTGCCGGAACACAGAGCATCATCAATTGTGCTATTTTTTCATCAAGGGTCATTTGATGCAGTTTGTCTACCGCCCATTCGCGTGGCGGCGGTACGGTAACATGCAAATCCGAAGATGCCATTACTCCCGTCCTCCCCCATAAAAATAACCATAATATAAAGAAAAAGAGTATTTTATATCTCAATAAACCCGTAACCTTTTTTCTCATGTATTTCTTCGTTTTTGGTGAATGTCTTTACAAATAATAGAATAGAAAGGAAAACGAAAAAAAAACGGTTTTATTATGAAACACGAATCAAAGAAAAAAGTCTTATTTTTGCATCATGAAAAAAGAACAGATTTATATTTTAGGGATAGAATCTTCCTGTGATGATACCTCTGCGGCTGTATTACAAGGTACGAGTATATTGTCTAATGTAATCGCGGGACAAAGGGTACATGCTGAATACGGGGGAGTGGTGCCGGAATTGGCATCGCGAGCGCATCAGCAAAATATTATTCCCGTGGTAGATGTCGCGCTAAAAAAAGCCGCGATTCGGAAAGAGCAATTGTCGGCAGTAGCCTATACCAACGGACCGGGTCTATTAGGGTCATTACTTGTTGGCAGTTCTTTTGCTAAGGCTTTCGCTTTCGGGTTGGGAATTCCTCTTCTCGAAATAGATCATTTGCAGGCTCATGTTTTATCCATTTTTGCCGATTTGCCCCATGTCTCTACCCCGAAACCGTCATTTCCCTATTTGTGTCTTACCGTATCGGGGGGACATACTTTGTTGCTTAAAGTAAACGACAGTTTTGATATGGAAACACTGGGAGGTACGATTGACGATGCCGCCGGTGAAGCCTTTGATAAAGCGGCAAAAATATTGGGACTACCTTATCCGGGAGGACCTGAAATTGATAGACTCGCACAAGAAGGCAATCCTCACCGCTTTTCTTTTGCCGTGGCACGTTTGCCCGGGTTAAAATATAGTTTTAGTGGATTGAAGACTTCTTTTCTCTATTTTATTCGCGACAAAATAAAAGAAAATCCTTCTTTTATAAAGCAAAACTTAGCCGACCTTGCCGCTTCCATACAGCATGCTATTGTCATGTCTTTGGCAGTTAAAGTAAAAGAAATCTTGCAAAAGTATCCCGATATGGACATCGCCTTGTCGGGTGGAGTTTCGGCGAACCAAGGGCTACGACAAACCATGCAACAACTGGCTACACAATATCACCGGAAATTGTTTTTACCGGCATTGTCTCTCACAACAGATAATGCCGCGATGATTGCCCTTTGTGGATACCTGAAATATCAAAAACAAGATTTTTCAACCATTCAATCCTCGCCTTATGCTTCAACGCGGGCGAATACACGAATGCTCATGCCCGAAGATATTGATAAAGAGGCTACCTCAAAAAATTCATGAAACAATCCCTTTATTTTTCCAAATACTCGTAATAAGTATCTATGTAAGTAGCAATATCTTGGTTTTGGTAAGGGGTGTGAAAAATTTGTACACTTTTCACACTGACCGGAAATTCATCGTCATCATACGTGTAGGTATTCGTTATGGTGGTCTTCGTGCCGTCCACGCCACTTTCTATTTTCTCGGCTTTGGTTACGTTATTTTTAGTGAGCGTGAAAGTACCTAATTCCTCGGCAAAATAGAGACTATGATAGAACGGGTTTTTCCCTTTCACGTCTTTATCATATTGATAAGTAATGGTACATTTTTTGGGATCGGTAGAATTTTCGAGCAACTCTTCTTGTACTTCTGTATTGATATTATTCTCGCCATCCCAATAAAATTCTTTGGTAAGGGTTGAGTTCCCGATCAAATAAGCACTTTTGGCAGTTTCGAGTATTTGCAAATCTATATTGGGAAAGAAAGATTGCACGAGGTGGGTAGACAAAACCGAGTTTTTCGCTGCATTCGCGGCGGTAGTTGCAGACAAAACCTCTTGCTTAATGGTGATTTTCTTAATCAATTTTTCTTTATCCTTGTGCTCAATGGTGTAGGTTTGTTTCACGTTACTGTTCGTGGCAACAATGGTTGTCAACAGTTTTTCTTTGTCGTCGTAGGTAAAGACAATAGTTTCCCCGTCTGAGGTTGTAACCTTGCTAATCCTTTTCTTGTCATCGTAGGTAATTTTGGCAACAAGATCTTGACTTTCGCCATAGGCGATTTGGGTTAACTGCTTGTCTGTCCAAGTCCATGTTTCCGACAACAGTTTTTCGCCCGGCTTATTTTGGTCAAGGGTAGAAGCCTCGTAAATTTTTGAAATCATTTTTTTGGGTTTGTAAACACCTTCTTTTTGGCACGACCCAAACATGGCGGCAACGCCTACTGCCAATAATACTAAAGATAATTTTCTCATAATGATGTCTTGTTTAAATGTTAAAAAAAAAACGTTGCAAAGATAATATTTTTTTTGTATGTATCAACCGATACATGTATTTTTTTTGTACATTTGCAAAAAAAAATGTTACGTCATATTTAATCTCTGTCATGAGGCATCGTTTTATTTATCTTTTACTCACGGTTTTCGCGTTCATGATTTTTAATCATGGGGTTGCACAGCCGCCTGCTCTTTCGAAAAAAGTTCTTGATTTGGGGGCGAAGGCTCGTAAATCTTTGGAGGCAAAAAAATTTCAAGAAGCAGAGAAATATTTGCAACGTTTATTTGCTATAGATACCACGTATGGAGAGGCTCACGTGATACAGGGCGACCTTTACAATATTTCTTTACAACCCGTGCTTGCTGCCCAATCATACAATAAAGCCATCGCGTGTATGTATCGACCCAAGCCCATCTTGTTTTTTATCACGGCATGCGAGGAATTGAAATGTGCCCGTTATGATTCGGCGTTGTCTCATTTTCAAACTTATATTCAATTGGCACCTAATGATTATTCGGTTCGGGGAGAAGTAGAAGACGGTATTGCCACCTGTCGTTTCGGGATAGAGGCAATGAAACATCCCGTGATTTTTAATCCCGTGAACTTGGGTGCTAACATCAATTCGGAATGGGATGAGTACCTTGCCGCTCTCACCGCCGATGAACAAGAACTGATATTCACGGTGCGTCGTCCACGCGATGAGGAAACCATTTGCCCTTTCTGTCAGACAGAAGAGGATTTTTATTCGAGCGTGAAAAAAAATCAGGAATGGCAACCGCGACAGTTTATCCCGGCACCTATCAATTCGCACTATAACGAAGGGGCACAAACTATCTCGCCTGACGGTCGTTATCTTTTTTACACGTTGTGTAATACCGATTTTGGTTATGGCAGTTGCGATTTGTATTGGGCGAAGCGCATTGGCAACCGGTGGTCGCGCCCCCGTAATTTTGGCGAACCCGTGAATAGCAAATATTGGGAATCGCAACCTTCAATTGCCCCCGATGGAAAAACCATTTATTTTGCTTCTAACCGTCCCGGCGGCTACGGGGGCATTGACTTATGGAAAACAGAAATGCTTGATGAAGGCAAATTTTCCCCCCCCATCAATCTCGGACCAATGATTAACACGAAAAAAGATGATGCCGCTCCTTTTATTCACGCGGACGGGCAAACGCTCTATTTCGCGTCTGACGGGCACCCCGGTATGGGAAATAAAGACATCTTCTATGCCGTGCGAAATGGCGAAAACGGGTGGTCGAAACCCGTGAACATGGGATACCCTATCAATACCCCTAACGATGAAATCAATATCCTGATTAACGCCGCCGGTACCACGGCTTACTACTCTTCCGATAAAGAAGGGGGCTATGGCGGTATTGACTTATATGCTTTTGAGTTAGATGAGCGATTACGACCTACTCCGGTAACTTACATTAAAGGGATAATCCGTGATGCCGACAGCCATTTACCGCTACCTGCTCATATCTCTATCATTGATTTAAAAGATAATCAATTACTTACATCTACATTTTCCGACCCTGAAACCGGAGAATTTTTAGCCTGTTTGCGCACGGGGGACAACTTAATGTTGCATGTTAATCACCCCCGTTACCCGTTCTATTCCGAAAATTTTCAAATACCATCTTCGTATTCTCAACTCAATCCTTTTCTTAAAGACATCTTCCTGCGAGCCGCGGATATAGGTAATGTCTTCGTACTACGTAATATTTTCTTCGACTTTAACGAAAGTAAACTTAAACAAGAATCCTATCTCGAACTTGACAACCTGGTTACTTACCTGCAACACCATCAATCGTTACACATTGAAATTGGGGGGCATACCGATAACGTGGGTAACGATGCCTACAATTTGCAATTGTCGCAAGCGCGTGCGAAGTCCGTGTATGATTATTTGATTAGCCAAGGAATTGTTGCCAACCGCCTTACTTATAAGGGCTATGGCGAGAGTAAACCCATAGAAGACAATCTCACCGAAGAAGGACGAGCAACCAACCGCCGTACCGAATTTGTCATTACCGAAAAATAAATTTAGAATCCAGAATGAAGGAAAACCCTTATTGTCCGAACCGCTTCGCGGTCTTCGTGTCTTCTTCGTGAGACTCGTGTTACAAAAGATAACTACTGTCCGTCCATAAAGTCATCACGCTGCTACTGACTTCGTCAACGCGCCCCCCCTCCCCCCGCAGATTTAGCCCAAAAATTTTGGTCAAAGAGTTGGGCGATGGACTTGTGCTTTGGGGTTGAAATGTCCCGTTAGGGACAAAATGTGAATAACAAATACACATTCCGTCCCTATCGGGACGGCAAGAAGGGCAAAGAAACGCATTTCTACCAACATAATGAGGCTGTCTCAAAAGTAGAAAAGCTGCGTCATTCCGGCGAAAGCCGGAATCCCCTTCTAATCGTTAAAGATTAATATACAATCATTTAGCATTTGACGGTCCTCTGGAGATGGCGGAGAGATCCCGTGTCGCGGCACGGGACGCCATGACGGGCTTTTGAGACAGCCTCTTTAGGGGGGTGCTGATTGTCTTTCTATTGATATGAATGCCCTACGGGCAAATAAACCGTAGGTTTTACATATCAATAGAGAAATGAATAACCTCCCGAAAAATTCCCGTAGGGAATTCACAAATTGATTAGTTTATTTATGAACAACGCCTAATCATCACGGGTTCGACCCGCGATCCCCTGAAAAAGTAGGGGATTCCCGCTTTCGCGGGAATGACAGCATTAATCCTGATAATCAAGAAAATCTTGTAAAAATCGCGGTTCAGACAGAAAAAATGGCAAACAATGCCACATATATTAAAAAAAAGTACTATTTTTGCACCGATTTTTTAGAAAAAAAAACTAAGATGCAAAAGAAAGGACATGATTTGATTATTTTTTGCAAAACAACGCGCGAAACGATGAAAAGTTACGCGCATCATTTTGTGCATTCTTTTTTTGCAATACCCCTCCCCGTTAACGAAAAAAGTGTAACACACACACACACACACACACACACACATCTTCTTCTCGCGCGTAATATACAAAAAATTGTTATTACCAAATACATTACACGCTTTTTTTGGCGTGTAATACTAATTTTAAAAAATAACCCTTATATATTAATAACCAAAAAATTAAACAAAAGATGAGAAAGTTTTTATTTATTTTGCTCGCCTTTTATGGCTTGAGCGTGAACGTGGTGAGATCTCAAACCCTCGTGTTTACCTCACCTCAAAACAGGAACGTGGTTTTGGAAACATTTTGCATGAACAATGGCGCGGCAGGTACTGGACAGTTCGTGTATCAATCCCATGCGGACGAGATTAGTACGAGTATTTTGGAATCTAACCCTGATTTTTGCCTGATTAACATACACCAAGGCTCTTATTCCAATAAATACTTGACTTCTTGGGGAAATGCCTTGGCTAATCAAACGGGAATGACCGGCTGGCCCGCTGGCACGATTAACCGGCATGTTTTCGATGGCTTAAGCAATACCGCGTTAGACAGGAGCAGTTGGGTAGAAGGAAGCACCCTTGTTCGCGGCATGCCTTCGTGTGTAAATATTGGGGCTACCGCCAGCATTGATACAAGCAGTCGCACACTCACGGTAAACGTGGAGGTGTATTACACCGGTAACGCGGAGACTGCCGAAAACTTTTTGAATGTCGTGCTTTTGCAAGACAATATTGTAGGTGATTTTGGCAGTGCTCCTTATGTTTTTAATCACGTGTTGCGCGACATGATTACCGGACAATGGGGCGAATCGCTGAGTGTTGATGGAGAACCGGTTATCCCGGCAGGAAGTTTTTTTACCAAAACGTATACTTACTCTATCCCCGAAACCATAAGTAACGAACCCGTGGTGCTCGCTGACTTAAAATGCGTGGTCTTCGTGGCAAAAGACCATCAAGAAATTTATAACGGCATCACGGTAAATCCAAACCAGTCAGCAGGTTCTGTTATGTTTTCATTACATTCTGAAAAACAATGTGTTATGTCTACCCCGGTGGTTGATGTCAAAAACATGGGGACTACTCCCGTAACACAACTGCTTTTTTCTGTTGAACGAGATGGAGAATCTTACCAAAAAACATGGACAGGAAATCTACCATCGGGAGGCACAACTTCTATCGCTTTAACCCCATCGTATTTACCTCTTGACGGGACAGTGTCAACGACAAACGTTCACGTAGTGCAAATGAATGGAAACAGCATTTCTGTTAGAAAGTCTTTGAGCGAGAAATTGTTGGTTGGGATACCGCCTTTTGCATTGTATTATAAAACAACCGCGAGCGGGATGACGACAACGTGGCATTTGTACAATTCTGTCGGCGACACCTTGCTTGGCGAGAGTAGATTCGTGAGTTATGAAGAGGTTAAAGACACTACAACATTTTCATTAACGGATTGTTATACTTTTGAATGTGTCGCAAGTGAGGGTACCGGAATTTATTACATCGTTGACAGCCGAGGCGTTATAATCGTGCAATCTATCGCGGGAAGCAGCGCGAGCAGGGTTGCGTTTTTCGCGGCACCTGGTATTTGCGAGGTTACCGCCGACACGAATCATCACAATAAGATTATCTTTACACACGCTCCTACTACCGTGCCGTATCGTGTATATCGCGAGGAAGTCCCCATTGCTATCATCCCTGCGGGCAGCAGTAATATTTGGGAGGACAACACGAGCAACGCCCAATCACAAGCCTACCGTTACTCTGTTCGCGCTTTTGCCGATTCCGCGAACTGGGTGGGGATGAGCAACAGTGCGCATCAAACCATGCATCTTGTTGTGAATCATGGTGATGGCAATACATGGAATTTGCAGTGGACCCCTTACATGGGAGTTGAATATACCGCGTACAATATTTATCGTGTTACCGGTAATAGTTACAATAACATGCAGTTAATAAAAACCTTACCATCGTATCACTCGTCTTTTACCGATGTTACCGCCCCCGCGGGCAAAGTGCATTATCAAATAGAAATCGTGTCGGGAAACAATTGTTCGGATCGCGCTATTCGTTCCAACATTGCCTCCAACATTGCCGAGGATGGTACCGGTATTGCCGCTATTTCTCCCAAAAATTTGCAGGTATATCCCAACCCCGCGAAAGACCACATCGTCATCGCGGGCTTGCCCCGCGATCTCCTGCAAAATGTGCAAATTTTTGACCTTACCGGCAGAATTATTGTCAATGGTCAATTGTCAACACTCAATTCAATAGACGTGAGCACTTTGAGCACGGGCATGTACTTGTTGCGGGTACAAACCACCGCGGGTACGGTAATGAAGAAGTTCGTGAAGGAGTAGAGTAGTGGTTAGTGATTAGTGATTAGTGATTAGACTAATCAAAGCAAAGGGGCGATTCTTGAAAGGGAGTTGCCCTTTTTTTAGAATTTAGAAAAGAATGAAGGTAAAAAGAAAGACAGCCTCATCATGATTTTCACAAGATTTTCAAGATTAGCAGTATTTTGTGTCAATAATTTTTTATTTGTTTGTGTGTAATTGAAAATTTTATGCTATCTTTGTACCATAAATCTTGCTAACATGACACGTTATTTAGATCCTCGTAGCGACTTGGTTTTCAAACGGATTTTCGGAGAGAATCCTGATTTGGCGATGAGTTTTCTCAACGCCCTGATGCCTTTGCGCCCGGACCAACAGATAGTTGAACTTAGTTATCTCCCGCCCGAAATGGTGCCTACCGATGCTATTCAGAAGCGCAATTCAATAGTTGATGTCCGTTGCCGAGACAACACAGGCAGACAGTTTCTCGTAGAAATGCAGATGTACTGGACAGAAGGTTTTGTCAAACGCATGGTTTTCAACGCATCGAAAGCATACACCCGTCAGGATTTTGAAACCGGCAAGTATTCGATGCTCAAGAATGTCTATGCCCTCGCGCTAATAAATGATATTTTCGACCACGAGACCGAAGAATTTTATCATCTCTACGAGATCATCAACCGCAAAAATCCAAAGGAAAAGATTGAAGACATGGAGTTTGTACTGGTAGAACT
>JAISUP010000009.1 GCA_031272025.1 Bacteroidales bacterium | reverse complement strand
TGTCCTACTGTCCTACTGTCAAAACAATAAGGGATAAAAATACATACCCCGCCCCTGCTACTAAGAGCTCCTTAATCAATAAGGGTTGATTTCCATTTCTAAATTCTAAATTCTAAATTTCTAACTGACAACTAAGGCGTTGTTCATAAATAAACGAATCAATTTGTGAATTTCCTACGGGAATTTTTCGGGAGGTTATTCTTTTTCTATTGATATGTAAAACCTACGGTTTATTTGCCCGTAGGGCATTCATATCAATAGAAAGACAATCGGCATAAGCATTTTTCAGAAATCAGGATACAATAAATACTTGGCTCTTATTTTTTTAAATTTAAGGATACCTTCTTTCCATGAGGCACGGATGTCGTTTTCGGTGTAATTTTGGGTAATTTGTTGTCTTAGCGCGGGGGTACCTGCCAATTTGTCGAACATGTCGGGGCGGCTGAAAAAGCGGGTTTTGTCAGGAAATTGTTGATAGGCATGGATAAGATATTTCAGGTTTATGGAGTTACAGGCTTGGGCAGTGTCGTTTTTTAGGGACAGGCATTGTTGTGCTGTTCTCGTGAGGTTGTAGCCTTGGCAGCGTTTGCCTTCGTGCGGGGGGTGCTCGGCAACCCCCGGGGTAGCAACCGGGGTAAAAATGTCGTCTCCCTCCTCGAAAAGGGGGTGCCCGTATCGTTGAAAGGGCAATGGGGTGCCCCGCCCTATGCTTATGTCTGTTCCCTCGAACAGGCATAGCGACGGGTAAAGCAATATTGCCTCTGCCGTGTTCAGGTTAGGCGAGGGGGCTACCGGTAAAGTATAGCGGGTTGAATGGGTGTAATTTTCCATTTCAACAATTTGCAGGTTACATGTTTTCCCGTTGGAGAGCCATTTTTCCCCGTTAATCATGCGGGCATATTCTCCTATGGTCATGCCATGCACGATGGGCACGGGGTGCATCCCTACAAAAGAACGACACGAAGGAATAAGCACCGGTCCGTCTACATAGAACCCGTTAGGATTGGGGCGGTCGGCAACAATGACCCTAATTCCTTGCTCGGCGGCTGCCTCCATCACGTGATGCAAAGTGGAAATGTAGGTGTAAAACCGACACCCAACATCTTGAATGTCAAAAAATATAATGTCTATATTTTGTAACTGACCGGCGGTAGGTTTCTTGTTGCTCCCGTAAAGAGAGACAACGGGAATTCCTGTTTCCTTGTCTATGCCGGAATTGACATGAGCCCCGGCTTCTGTTTTGCCTCTAAATCCATGTTCGGGGGAGAATATTTTCACCACGTTTATTTTCCTGAGCAAGAGCGTGTCTAAAAGATGCCGTGTGCCCACCCTTGCCGTTTGATTGGCACATAAAGCAACCCTTTGTCCCTGTAGAAGAGGCAAATAATAGTCTAAGCGTTCGGCTCCGGTAACAATTGTCTTTTCAGAACGAACCTGCCCGGAGAGCGTAGTCGCGAAAAAAAAAATGGTTGCAAACAGTATTTTAAAAAAAACGTTCATTGTTTCCGGTTTTATAGTGCTATTTCAGGTGTAGTTCTTCGGTTTGCAGTACTTCTCGCGATATTTCGTTTTGCAAGATAGCGATGGCGGTACAATGTTCGCGTCTCCATGTTTCACCGGCAAAGGTTATGGTAAACCCGCGGGTATAACTGCTGTCTTTCGCGAGCACACCGGTTTGGGAGAGGCGGTTCCCGTAGGTGCCTTCGGAGAAGGATGCCCGCAAAACGTGTTTGTGCACGTATGCCGAATCTCTAACGGAGCCGTTTAGTTGTGGGGCAACAATAGAATCTTCAATAAGAAACAGGGAAAGTAGCACGGGATTTTCGTAGGGGGACAGCAGAGTTGTTTTCACGCCCACCACCACTTGTTCTCCTACCCACTGCCGGTTGAGTTGCAGGGCGGCAACGGGTTTTGCCCGGTTCGCGTTTTGAATATCCTGTTCCCAAGAAGAGACATCTATGTTAGGGGTAGTCGCGCGATTGATTACCGCGGAGGGAATGCCATAAACTCCAAAATCTTCGGCAAGTTGTGTCCCCATGGTCGTGCGAAAATCTTCGGGGTAGCCTAACTCGGGGAGCGGGAGCACTTGCGCGGACGAACCGGCATGTATGCCTATCATGACTAACGTGTCGCCATAACGATTTGCCAATTCTGCTAACTTTTCATGCCCTTTGGGACAGTTGGAACAATAGTGCCCCGTGTACTCTTCTATCAGAATTTTGCGAAACACGCTAAGGGTATCCAAATCAGGAAAAGGAATTTGTACTTCGACATCTTCGATAATCTTATAAATAGGATCTTCAATTTTGTCGCAGCCCGCGAATAATAGCATCCCGATACAGAGGATTAAATTTTTCAAATTAAAAATAGAATTTTTCATGAATTTATGATTAAAATATTATATGTTTTAAAAAGAAGTAGTTACGGTTAGTCCGCAGCCGTATGAGGCGGGCACCGTGCGGCATACCCCTCCTATACAGAGTAGTCCTTCGCGGGTTTTGCCGAAATTAAGTCCTACGCGGGTGCTCCCGGTAACAAAGGCGGCGGCAACATTGTAATAATGTATTCTTTTCTCGGGTTCGGGGTTGCCGTAGTTCCATTGGTCTCCCACGGAAAGAATCCAATGAGGGTTGATGGCGTATTCGAGCGTGGCGGCTACCCAATTTCCCAAATCTTGTTGGGTAGTCAAATGCTGTAACTCTAACCGTAGCGCGTGCCGGGCGTTGATTTTGCAGGTCAGGTCAGCCGCGACATGATGCGCGTACACCATTTCCCCATGCCCTTGTAAGCGAAATAAATCATAAGTCAGGTAGTTGTATGCCAATATCAATTTCCAGCATTTGGTAAAACGGCGACTGATTTCTATGCCCACATCTTGATAGAGCAAATTTTTGCCAAAAGCAAAAAATGACGATTGGTAGCCGTTAGTTCCGGTTTGTGTTCCATTTTCGAGGGCAAGGGGTAGGATATCCTGCCTAATGTCGTGCATGCGGGCATAGTTAAACGCGATGTCCGTGCCGTATTTTCCCCCCAGTTTACTCTTTTTCGGGATTTGGTAATTGATTTGCAATTGCGTTCCTATTTGCCCGTTGGGCTGTACCGAATAAGAATAGTTTCCTATCAACGGGTAAGAATATTGTCGGTTAATGGCGGGAATATAGTTAATCATGAGCAGGGAGGTTTGCCGGTTTGCCTGTCGAGTGGAGCGAAATTCCATGTTGTCGGCACGCACGAACGAAGCCGACACCCCTAATCCTTTCATGGCGTAAGTTGCCGACAGGAATAGGGCTTCTCCTGACTTGTAAATATAGTTATTGCCGAGGTTGGGGTCGTTGTTTTTGCGGGCATATTCTGTTTCTACGCGAAAACCTTTGTATCCGAATTGCAGACGAGTAGCCCAGATACTTACATTCGCGGGGATATTATTGTTAGGGATGTAGGCTTGTGTGGCGCTGTCGCTTCCGGGGTAAAGCGAGAAATAGTAGTCGGTTTCCGATTTTTCGTATTTGCTCACGAGGCTTGCCCCTATATTGAGCGCGAACCCTTTTTCGGCAATTTTGGGGCACAGTTCCCCGAAGACAATCTCGCCATCTAAGCCCCTGATATAGTCGTGCCGGTTGGCATAGTCGAAATCAAAATTCTCACGTTCAATTCCCCATACTCCTTTCAGGTAGATGCCCTTGTACGGGGTAATTCGCACCCTGCCGCCCAGCAGGCTGTTATCCACGCCCAATTCGCGTTCTTCGTAAGCACGCAAAGCAAGCCCGCTACCAAATTGCTCGTAAAAAGTCCCGGCGGTTACTTGTATAAAACTGTTCTTATAGTCAGCATAATAATACGTGAACCCCTGCCCTTTATAATCTATTTTTTCCATGTCGATTAAGGGGAAAAGATAAAATTCGTATCTCGTGCCCACCGACAGTCCCCCGATGGAATAATTAAGATTGAGGAACGCGTTGCCGCGCACCTTACTTTTTACCTCTTCTGCCCCGATAAGAGAATCGGGGAGATAATACATGCCGGAAAACCCGAAATCTCCGGAAAACTTACCCTTTTCGATAACCGGCTGTGATACCGCGGGCAACATGCCGCACCATAGTACTATAAACCCAAATAATGCCCGTGAAAATTTGTATTTTATCATCATCATTTTTTACTTAAAAGAAAAGAATTATGCTTTAAGCGATGTTTTTTTTCGTTTCCAACGAATAATCGCGTAAACCACAGCACTGGCAAGCAAGATATAGGTTATCGCGATACAGGCAATACTAACAGGTTCTGTTTCACGCAGCGAATCGGGGTAGAAGTAAAAGCGCACGCGGTGGTCGCCTTCGGGGACATGGAGTGCCCGCAAGACATAGTTCGCCCGAAAATGCTCTACCGGTTGCTCGTCAATGAATGCCTGCCACCCATGTGGGTAATAGATTTCGGAAAAAACAATGGTCCCTGCCCGCGAATTATGGGTTTGGTATTCTAATTCGTTGGGCTTGCAAGATAAGAGTTCTACCGTAGAAGTGGTATCGCGATACAAGGGGATGCCTTTTACAAACGCGCCGAATTTGCTCGTGTCTACTACCGCTATCGAATGCAGGTCAAGAGAGTCAAGGGCTTCGCTTTCTGCATCGGGGGTACCTACAAGATACAGGGAATCAACAAACCACGCGTTGCCCATCGCCGCGGGGTTTTGCTGATACACGGTGCGCCCGTCTTGCGTGCTAAAGATAATATACTTAGCATTGAGCATATTGATTACCTCCCAATTCATTTTCGACAAATGCTTGTCTATTAAATCTTGATAGCGCCGCAATTTTATGCCGCTATAGCCTCCCAGCGATTTAAAATAATAAGAGGTGCGCGATTCGTTAAACGTGTTGCTCGCTAAATTAAATACCCTGAAATTAGGATCTTTATCTTGTAAAATCTCCTCTTCGTAAGGTTGTTTTTTAAAAAAGTTCTTGTCTTGTTTCTCGGTTACGAAATTGTCGTCATTGAAATAACGTCTGTTTACGGTCCAAAGGTCTGCTAAAAATAAAACTCCCAAGGAAACAACGAAGGGGATAAGTTTTAGTTTTTCTTTCACGAAGAGCCAAAGGAGTGCGGCACCGGCAATGATAAAGAAAAACGACCGCCAGCAGTCCGCGGTAAATAGGGAAGCCCTTTGCGCGATGACGGCATCGCGAAGCCATTCGGGAAATTGTGCAAAAATGCTTTCATCATTCGGGGACGTGAAAGTGTAAATAAAGTTGCCAAATAAGGCAAAGAAGAGGCATATTCCCGCCGTGATACCCGCGGACAGGTATATTCGTTTGATAATGACTTCTTTTGCTATTTTCTTATCCATGATTTCCTTAATGGCAAGTAGCCCGAGTAGGGGAATTGTTACTTCGGCAACGACCAAGATAGAGGATACCGCGCGGAATTTATTATACAAGGGAAAATAGTCGAAAAACAAACGGGTGAGCGGCATAAAATGGTGCCCCCACGAGAGCAGGATAGAAAAAAGTGTTGCCGCGAGCAGTGCCCATTTATAAGGACCTTTCACGATAAAAAGCCCCAACATGAAGAGGAAAAAGATAATCGCCCCCACGTACACGGGACCGGCAGTAAAGGGCTGTGTGCCCCAATAAGTTGGAACATTCGTGCAAAAATCAGCAGCATTTTTTCGGGGCACGTTATTTTGTACCAAAGTTTGATACACTTTCGAGTCGGTTCCTACATTATAGTTAGAACTGCTCCCTTTAAAATGGGGAATAAGCAGGGTAAAAGTTTCGTCAATGCCATAACTCCACGCGGTAGCGTAGTCTAAATCAAGCCCGCCGGTTTTATTGTCAGAGTCTTTGTCTTTGCTTAATTCGGAATGTCCCCCGCGCATGGTCTCGACTACATATTCCTGGTTTAGCATGATAGACGAGTAGCGGGTTCCTAATCCTACCCCCAAAGAGCATCCGAATAGCAAAGTGGCAACGAGCAGATCTCTCCATCTTCTTTCCTTGATATGAATAAACAATTCTGCTAAGAAAAGACAGCCTATAAATAGGGAAAAGTAATAAAACATTTGTGGGTGGCTCATGAAGGCGTGAATGCTATAAAACACCGTTAAGACTACCCCTAAGAGGTATTTTTTTCGATAAATAAGAATAAATCCGGCAATGATAGGTGCGGTAGTAGCAATAGATATGGCTTTACTGACATGACCTGCCGCCACGATGATTAAAAAATAGGACGACAAGGTTAGCGCCATACTGCCCGCGATACTAAGCCACGCGTTGATCTTAAATGCCCGTAAAAAAATAAAAAAACCAAGGAGATAGGCAATAAAATAGCACAAAGGATAGGGAAAACCCAAGGATATTGTTCTACCAAGGACTTTGAGAGAATCCGTACTGGGGGGACTGCCTAAGTGAGGCATTCCTGAAAACATGCTGTTTGTCCAAAACGAGCGAATGCCGGTTTCTTTGTAAAATTCAGCGGTTTCGTGCTGTTCCCCCGCGGCGGTCTTAACATCGCCCGCGTTTAAGACTTTCCCCTCAAAAACAGGGGCACAATAGATGAGCGCGAAAAGAGTAAAACAAACCAACGCGACCCCATAAGGGAGTAATTTCTTCCAAAGTTCCTTATTTTTCATTTTTTGGATTATATATTAATAATTTAACCTAAATGATCAAGAATGGCAAAAATACAACTTTTTTCCTTGTAGTTTATGTTTTTTTTTAGAAAAGAGACAAATTTATTTCTCGTAATTTTGTTTTTTCTTTTCTTTTTCTTGTTTTATTGTTTTTTCCAAAGATTCGTACCATGCTTGTCCGTATGCTCTCGACAGGGGTTCTTTTAAGAATTTATAGAGTGGCAAATGCAATTGTTCGCCTTTTTGGCAGGCACTTTGGCAAACAAACCAATGGTGCATGTTTAGGGCATCGTAGTCGGGCAATGATTTTACGCGGATAGGGTACAGGTGACACGATAGGGGTTTGGGGAAATGGATTTTTCCTAAGCGGTATGCTTTTTCTATGGCACATTGGGCAATGCCGTCTTTGCTGTAGCATATATAAGCACAAGCCTCGTCTTCGAGCAAAGGGGTAACCCAGCGACCGTCCCTGTCTTGGGTAAAAAGTCCGTTGGTTTCCAACTCTTTAATTCCTTCTGGAGTAAGAAATGGTTTCACGTGGGGGTATATGTCTTCCAAGTCGCCAAGTTCTAACGGGTCGAGCGGTGCTCCGGCATCGCCTTCTATACAACACGCACCTCGGCAAAGGGCAGGGTCGCAACAAAAGCAAGTAGAAACAACCTCGTCGGAAACCAATACTTTATCAACAATGAGCATGTCGGTTATTTCTTTTTCGCGTCTTCAATCAGTTTGTCGCCTTTGATTTGAGCATCGCTCACGAGTTTATTGGCTTGTTGCTTGGCATCGGCTTGTGCTTTGTCGGCTTTCTTTTGGGCTTCTTGCAATACTTTGTCGGCGGCAACTTTTTTCGCGGCTTTTTCTACCGGATTTTTCGCGCTCTCTACCATCTTATTGGCTTCGGCACGGGCTGTCTCCATGATTTTATCCGCAGCCGTTTGTCCCGCCGCTAATAAGGCATCGGCTTGTTTTCGCGCTTCGGCGACTAAGGCATCGGCTTTCTGTTTTGCCTCGTCCAATGCCGTGTTCACGGTTTCCTTGATTTGTTCTTTGGCTTGTTCCACAACCGCCTGCACGGTTTCTTTCATTTGGTCTTTCATTTGGTCTAATCCCAAATCAAATTTCGGGTTATCCAAAGTCCCGCTTATTTTAACGGCTATTTTCGCGGTTTCATTCGTTTTCGCGGGTAATCCTAACGACTGCGCTTTCGACACTAACCCGTCTACTACTTTTAGCGCTTCGGCACCCATGACAGCCCTTGGAATTTCGGTCGTGGCTACATAGTCCAACGTTTTATCCAATCCAATACTTCCCTCTTCTACGCTCACGTTTGATTGGTCGACCTTAAAATTGAAGGGCTTAGTGTGCATTTTGCCGTCTTTAATGGTATATGATAATTTCACATCTTTAAGCGAGAGGTTTTTAAAAGCCTCCATTTTGAAGGCATCGGCAAGGAGGGTCAATGCTGTCGTATTTTTAACATGCAAATCGCTGAATGCCAACATGCCATTCGCGTTCATGGTGCTATAGTCGGGCTGCATTTGCTTATTAAGGGACGTGTTGCCCGCGAGGGTAAGCGACACCCTGCCCTCGGCGGCATTTAATATGGGCATAAATTGATTGAACATCTCAAAAGTCTTACATAACTCTTTTGGCGATAGCGAATTAACGGATACGTTAAGTTGCGCGGTGCCCAAGTCGGTACGCGGGGTTTCGTAAGAGCCGCTCATCCGGATATTTCCCTTGAAAAGTGCCGCAGACAAATTGCTAATAGTCAACCGTTTGTTGGCAACAGAGCACGAAAGCGAAGCATTATCCATGTCTATATTGTCGTAAATCAGTTTTTTCACGGCTACCGTTGCCTTCACGTTCAGGTTGTCAGGGACTTGTATTAAGGTCAAGGGCTCGGTAGGTTCGGGGGAGGTTTGTTCCTGATTGTCTGAGGAAGACACTATCCCCGGTTGCGACATAAAATCATTAACATTTAAATAATTAGATGTAATATTCACGTTGCCGGACAAAACAGCATGGTCTTTAAAAATAAAGGGTAAATAATTCTCTATTTTCCCGTTTATGCTCAAATCGTCGCGACCAAATTGCAGCACGAATTTTTGCAAGTCGGCAAAGGCAGGCGAGAATACCAAACGTGCTTCGGGGATGCTCATGTCGCGATTCAATAAGGTCGTGTTTTTGAACACGAGATTGGCTATCAAAAGATCGCCATTGGCTTTAAAGCGATCATACTGTTGTTTTTCCAAGTAAGAAAGGCGCCCTTCTGCCGCGAGGTTCATTTTAAAAGTTCCGTTTAGTTGGGTTTTGTTTTCTAACGGGTATACTTTTTGTATATCGTCAAGATGGATTGTACCATTAACTCTCGCGCGAATGTCGGGGTCGCTAATAGGGGTGCTTACCCGCGCGGCAAGGTCTATCGGGTTGTCTATCATTTCGAGATGAAACTCTTTCAAATCGAGAATAGTATAGTCTAAACTACCGCCGGGGTTATTCACGGTCGCGTGAATTTGAATATGGTTCACGGCAGCGGGCAAAGCCGGGTATTTAAACATGGCATCGCTCACTTTCAGGTCTAACCCAAATGCCGGATAATGCTCGCCCGCGAGGGTGCCTTTGGCAAAAGCCGACAAAGCAACCGCCCCGCTCGTCTGTATATCACTGAAATTCTTGGCATAAATTGCCGGAACAAGAGACAGTAATTCTTTAAAACTGCTCTGTTTGAGTTTCAACTGCATGTCCATTTCGGTTGAGAGGCTGTCGGGCAAAGCAACCCAACCCTCCAATTGCAATAACAAAGCATTGATTTTTATCTCGTTATCAGAAATGGTAAATTTCATATTTTTTAAGTCGGCTTTGGCTTTGGTTTTCATTCCTATGGCTGTTTTTTTCAAGTAAGGAATTTTATTCATCTTAAAGTCAACGGCTTTCGCGGTTAAATCCATTTTGATTGCAGTAAGTTCGCGCGACAAGTCTCCCGAAAAATCGAAATCTAACCCTGTTACTGTCGCGCAGATGTCGCCGGGGATATCCGTGTAGCAAATATTTATATTTGAAAGAGTTAGCCGGTCTATTTTAAGATTGAGATTATCTAAGGATGAGGCTTCGGTATCTTGTTCTTCCTGTAACGTGTCGGGACGCGCGATGTCCCAATTAGACAAACTGTCTTCGTTGGTATACAAGTAGATAAAGGTATTTTCCAAGTTTATTTTCTTAACATGGTATTTTCCCGAAAAGACACTGAAAAGGTCAATACAGGCATCAAATTCTCCAATAGCCGCCAAGGTGTCGCCTACGAACGGTTCTTTGTTTAACACCAAAACTTGCTTTATTTTTAGGGTAGGGTGCGGGAAACGCGAAAACAGGGTAAGACGAAAATCGCCCACGCTTATTTCCGCGTTGAGTACCCGATTAGCCTGTTTTAAAGCCATGGTTATCAATGGTTTTTGAAAAAACATGGGTACGATAATAAGCAAAACTAACAGACCGAGCACGCACCCCCCGGCTATCTTTAAACCTTTTGTTGCCATTTTACCTTAATTATAAATTTGTTTGCAAAGTAACGAAAAAAAAATGAAATAGACATTAAGATTTGCATTATTCAAAGTTTCACGGCAATGATAGTATTCAATTGTGCCGCGGGCACTCTTTCTTGTTGCATGGAATCTCTTTCTCTCAAAGTAACGGTATTGTCTTCGAGTGTTTGATTGTCAATGGTAACACACCAGGGAGTACCAATGGCATCTTGTCGACGGTAGCGTCGTCCTATGGCATCTTTGTCATCGTATTGGCATAAGAAATTAGGTTTGAGCATATCCATGATTTCCCGTCCTTTTTCGGGGAGATTGTCTTTGCGCACGAGCGGCAAAACAGCCACCTTTACTGGGGCAAGGCGTGCCGGTAGTCGCAAAACGGTTCTTTCGGAGCCATCTTCTAATTTTTCCATGGCATAAGCATGACTGAATACCGCCAAAAACATCCGGTCTACCCCGATAGACGTTTCTACCACGTAAGGGATATAAGTTTCGTTGGTTTCGGGATCAAAGTAGCGCAATTTTTTACCCGAATATTGTTCATGCTGTTTGAGGTCGTAGTCTGTACGCGAATGTATGCCCTCTAATTCTTTGAACCCGAAAGGAAACATAAATTCAATGTCGGTAGCGGCGTTGGCATAATGAGCCAATTTGTCGTGGTCGTGAAAACGGTAATCGCGAGGTTCCATGCCCAACGACAAATGCCATTTCATGCGCTCCTCTTTCCAATAATTGAACCATTTCAGTTCTTCTCCCGGTCTTACAAAGAACTGCATTTCCATTTGTTCAAATTCTCTCATGCGAAAAATAAACTGTCGTGCCACGATTTCGTTTCGGAAAGCCTTACCTATTTGGGCGATGCCAAAGGGCACTTTTACGCGTCCGGTTTTATAGACATTAAGAAAATTGACAAAAATGCCTTGGGCGGTTTCCGGACGCAGGTAAATGGTATCCGCTCCATCGGAAAGCGAACCTATCTTCGTGGAAAACATAAGATTAAATTGTCTCACGTCTGTCCAATTACGACTGCCTGACACGGGACAAACGATGCCCAACTCTTCTATGAGTGTTTTCAACCCCGCGAGGTCATTGTCGGTCATCATTTGGGCAAAACGCCGCTCTATGCCCGCCTTTTTCTCCGTGTATTCTTTTACCCTGCCATTAGTTTCTCTAAATAGTACCTCGTCAAAAGGATTGAATTTTTTGCGGGCTTTTTCTACTTCTTTTTCTATCTTTTCTTCTATCTTGGCGATATGGTCTTCGATAAGGACATCGGCACGATAGCGTTTTTTAGAATCTTTGTTGTCGATGAGCGGGTCGTTAAAAGCATCCACGTGTCCCGAAGCCTTCCATATCGAGGGGTGCATGAAAATAGCACTATCAATTCCCACGATATTCTCGTGCATTTGCACCATCGACTTCCACCAATATTGTTTGATGTTATTTTTGAGTTCTACCCCATATTGGGCGTAGTCATACACCGCACTCAGCCCGTCGTATATCTCGCTCGACGGGAAAATATAGCCATATTCTTTGGCGTGTGAAATAATTTGTTTGAAAAGATCTTCGTTATTTGCCATAAAAAAAATGTTAAAAATTAAGATTAAAACTGTTCTGGGTCAGGGTTTACCGGGGGCTCGTCTGAGGTAGCGGGTTCGGGAGAGTCAACGCCCATGTCGCGTCCTACAACTAAGGTAATTTTTTCTCCGTATTTGATTTCCGTGTTTGCCCCGATGGCTCGTCCCCGATACAATTGATCTAAAACAACGCCTTCGTAAGGGCTGGGTTTGTAAATGACTGTTCCCACCTCCAACCCGATGGCTTTGAGCATTATCTCGGCTTGTTGGTGAGACACGTCTCTCAACTCGGGCATTTTTAACATAGGCGGCTCCTTCGACGAAACTGTCAGGTAAACTTTTCGTCCCGCTTTGACCATTTCGCCCGCGAGAGGACTTTGCTTTAAGACTACCCCCGACTCATTGCGAAAATCATACACGTATTCATTTACCTCAAAAATAAAAAGATTAGTGTCGTTTTGCAATAAATCTTCTGCTTTTTGACCCGCGAAATCAGGCAACGCGTATTCTTGCCCATGATGGGTATATATCCTCAAAAATAATGTGCCCGCGAAAATTAAACCTATCGTAACCAAAAAGGCTAATACCAAATGAAAACCCAACCTGCGCGGTCTGAAAAAATCGACTATCTTACTCATTTTTCGTATCTTTTACGTTTGTGTTCGTCATTTTATAATATTGATATTCGTTAAACTTGTATTTGACCGCAGATGCGATTTCGGTTTCGCTCCACCGGATCAGGTCGTAATAACTAAAGCGACAAAAGACCATGAATTCCATTAAGGGGGTACCCTCTAATCCCGTGAGGTCGGAAACCAATTCTTTGTTGTACTTGTGTGGCACTTTCTCTATTTCCGACTCGTATTGCATCATCTCATAGTAGAGTTTCTGCATTTTTACTTTTGAACTAAACCGATTGTATAATGC
This sequence comes from Bacteroidales bacterium, assembly GCA_031272025.1. GTDB lineage: Bacteria > Bacteroidota > Bacteroidia > Bacteroidales > WCHB1-69 > JAGVVH01. Next base: position 22,315 of record JAISUP010000009.1, on the reverse strand, counting down.
CGTAATGGGAGAGGCTAAAGGAGTATTCCGGAGTACATTAGGACCTTTTGACAGCATTTCCGCGTTCATCTTATCCTCCGCCGATATAGATATTCCATCTATTTTCCGATACGCGTCAGGAAGTTTTAAATGACTGATTTCCCGTTTAAATCCTTCATAAGACGGGTTGAGATAATACACGTTAACCTCTTTCAATAAGATAGATTTATAAAAAAGATAGTATTCTTTGATACCCAAAGAAATATCTTGGGCACTCACCGCTACAACTTGCTGTCGATAAATAGACTTAGAGATAATGAGCGTGTCATTTGCTTGCACGGGAATGACAAAAGCCCCTTGGCTATCGCTAAAAACATATTGTTTCGTGTTGCAATTGTAAATGTTAGCCCCCTCCACGGGAACATACGTTATTCCATCATAAATTACTGATTTATAATTTACTCTTTGAGCAAAGATGCCCGTGTGGAAACAAATCAGGAAAAAAATTACCCATCTTTTTTTCATGCTGCAAAGATATAAATAATATTTTTAAACTTTCTTCGTTAATAAGTCAAATTCGAGTTTTTATTGAACTAATATGTAAAAAATATGTGCAAACGCAGTCTTTTTGTTATTTGTATAGCGTTAGGAATAGGTTGTTCATTATTCGCGCAAGAGGCTGTTATCACGGCTCGATTTGATTCTACGAATCGGGGACTCATTGGGGATTATCTATCTGTGAAATTGAGCGTTACCGTGAAAAATGGTCAAGAGATCCGTCTGCCGGTATGTTCGGAGCAACTATTCGCGGGGAGCAATATTGAATGGGTAAAAAACTCTCCGGTAGACACGCTCAACGATGGGGAAAATGTTACTTACAGACAGATATTCACGGTTACCTCTTTTGACGAGGGCGACTATTATTTTCCTTCTTTGCCGGTGTGTGGGTCAGATTCTCTCATTTTGGGATATTCAGATTCTCTCGCGTTTCACGTGCAATCGATTGCCGTGGATACTACCGCAGCAATACGCGACATTAAGCCTATTGCCCGCGTACCCATTACTTTTAAGGAGATATTACCCTACGCGCTCATCGTACTTGGCGGCGCGGCAATCGTGCTTGCCCTTATTTTTCTTATCGTGAAATATGGTGTTAAGAAAAAAAGTAACAAACCGGAGACAAAGAAACCTAAAAATCGAGCACGTGCCGATGTTGTGGCTCTGAACGCGCTGGATGCCCTTTGGCACAAAAAATTATGGCAAGAGGGATTACTAAAACCCTATTATTCCGAATTGACGGAAATTTTGCGGGTTTATCTTGAAGACAGGTTCGATATTTATGCCATGGAAATGGTTTCCAACGACATTTTGCGAGAAGTAGAAAAAGAAGAGGTCGCGGATGCCGTCGCGTTGGCAAAATTGCGAGACATCTTGTACAATGCCGATTTGGTGAAGTTCGCGAAATGGAACCCTCAACCCAACGCGCACGAAAAGTGCTACAAAGATGCCCGTGATTTTGTAACAATGACCGCCTCCACAGAAAATACCGAACTCAATATGAAAGAAAAATCTTAAAAATAGAAACTGATGAGTATTTTGAAATTTTTCTCCGATTTTTTTCACATTATACAAGATGTAAAATTTGCCAATCCTTATTGGTTTTTATTACTGATACCTTTCGCGTTAGTGGTAGCGTGGCAAATTTGGAAACGGCATAAGATGCAGGCTACTGTTCGTGTTTCCACCGCAGTTCCCTTAAATAAGTTGCCACGCGGGTGGAGAAGACGTTTCTTTTTTGCCCCTTTATGCTGCGAATGTATGGCAGTCTTATTTTTGGTAGGAGCACTTGCCCGCCCGCAGTCTGCTTTTCGGCAACACGATGTAGAAATAGAAGGGGTAGATATCGTGCTCGCGCTCGACATTTCGGGAAGTATGAAGGCAATGGATTTCAAACCCAATCGGTTGGGAGTTACCAAAAAAGTAGCCGCTAATTTTATCGAAGGTCGCCCTACTGACCGTATCGGGTTGGTGGTATACGCGGGAGAGGCTTACACGCAATGCCCCGTAACGAGCGACCACGCTACATTGTTGGGACTATTGGACAAGGTTGCTTTTGACAAGATAGAAGACGGCACTGCCATTGGAGACGGGTTGGGCACCGCCATCAATCGCCTGCGCGACAGTGAAGCCAAAAGTAAAATCATCATTTTGCTTTCCGATGGGGTAAACAACATGGGCTACATTGATCCGCGTGCCGCCGCCGAAATTGCCAAAGACATGAAAATAAAAGTCTACACGATAGGCTGCGGCAGCAACGGGCAAGCACCCTATCCCACACCCGTAGGTCCTGTCTACATGGAAACCGAAATAGACGAAGCACTCCTTAAAACCATCGCCACCGAAACCGGCGGTCTGTATTTTAGGGCAAACAATGCCAAAAAACTCGAAGATATTTATAAGGAAATAGACCAAATGGAAAAAACAATCATCAACGAGAAAGTCTTCGAACATAAAGCAGACGAATTTTCTCCTTTTTTGGTTTGGGGACTATTTTTCTTTATTTTATTTTTAATAAGTAAATATTTCATTTTCAGAATAAATCCATAAAACTATGTTTAGATTTGAACATGAATACTTGTTGTACGGGCTTTTACTTATCCCGTTGTTTGTGTTAGGGTATGTGTGGCTTCAGCGCGGGGTTCGCGAAAAAACGGCTCGTTATGCCGATGCTTCTCGGTGGTTACGGCTCGTGCCGGATTATTCCCCGACCATGAAAGCCCTGAAATTTGCTTTACTCATGGTTGCCCTTGCCTGTTTTATCCTTGCTTTTGCTAATCCACAAGTGGGTAGTAGTCTCGAAAAAGGTACCCGAAAAGGGGTAGATATCATGCTTTGTGTGGACATTTCAAATAGCATGTTGGCAGAAGATGTGCAGCCCAATCGCCTTGAGGCAGCAAAAATGGCAATCACCCGCTTTATCGAAAAACTGCAAGGCGACCGGATTGGCTTGGTTATTTTCGCGGGCAAGGCTTTCGTGCAACTGCCGGTTACAAGCGACTATGCCGCCGCCAAAATGTTTGTAAGTCAAGTTAGTCCGGGAATGATAAACACGCAAGGAACAGATATTGCTGCCGCTCTTGATTTGGCTACCGTATCCATGTTACCGGGTTCACTCGACAAGGACGCTGATATTTCGCGCATCAATCATTCGTGCTCTAAGGTTATCGTGGTAGTTTCTGACGGGGAAGACCATTTTGATGAAGCCCGCGAAATTGCCGCCCGCGTGCACGACATGGGCTTTGTAATTCATACCATAGGGATTGGCTCCGTGCGCGGAGAAACTATCCCCATGCGCGATGCCCACGGGCGTCTCATGGGATACCGCAAAGATAGTGAAGGTAATACCGTTACTACCCATCTCAACGAAGCCGAACTTAAAGATATTGCCCAAAGTGGTGGCGGCATTTACACGCACGCATCATCGGGAAATATGGGTTTTGAAAATATCCTTGAAGAAATTAATAAAATGTTTAAATCTGATATTAAGGAAATTACTTTTGCAAAATACGATAGCCGGTATCAAATACCGCTCGCTATCGGGCTATTTTTGCTCATGATAGAGGGCTTGCTTTTTGCCGTGAAATCACGCTGGCTGAAATGGCTAAAAGAAAAACAAGCAGGATTTTTACTTAAAACTTTCGCGGTGGGTATTTTGTTGACGGTGTGCAACAACTACGTGCAGGCACAAACAAAAGAAGAATTAAGTGCCATTCGCGCGGGGAATGCCAAATACAAATCCGCGGAGCAATTGCGTTCCGAAGCCATACAACTGCAAACGAAGGGTAGCGAACTCGACCGCCGACAAAGTGCAGAAAAAATGAAAGCCGCCGGAGAACTCTACCGTCAAGCCGAAATTGATTATACCAAAGCCATGCAAACCACACGCGACTATGACAAGGCAAATTATAACCTCGGCTCGGCTCTTTATCGACAAGAAAAATACGAAGAAGCCGCGAAACAATTTCAAACCGTAACCCAAATGCCGAAAGTTAGTAACGACCTCAAAGCAAAATCATTTCATAATCTCGGAAATGCCCTGCTCAAATCCGAAAAATACGCGGAAAGTATTCAATCTTATAAAAATGCACTCAAAATCAACCCCTCCGATATGGATGCCAAATATAATTTAGAGTACGCGAAGAAAAAACTAATCCAGCAACAACAGCAGCAACAACAGCAACAACAGCAACAACAACAACAGCAGCAGCAACAGCAACAACAACAACAGCAGCAGCAACAGCAACAACAACAGCAACAACAACAGCAGCAGCAGCAAGGAGACACTAACGGGAAAGAAAAAGATAAAAAAGACAAGAAAGAGGAACAGGCACAGAAAGAAAAAGAAGACCGGGCTCGAAAACAAAAAGAAGAACAGAACAAACGGCAATTGGATGCGTTGCAGCAAAATGAAAAACAAACGCAACAAAAGGTTCAGCAAATGCAAACTCAGCGCGGAGAGAAAAAGAAACAGGAAAAAGACTGGTAGACTAAGTGGCTCTTTGGTATTATTTTTTTGAAAAAAATGATTTTTTTGAAAAAATAAAAAATAAGAGTTCCCCAAGTCGTTATTTTTTTGTAATTTCGCGGCGGAAAGTTGCCGGAGTGGTCGATCGGGGCAGACTCGAAATCTGTTGAACCCTTCGGGGTTCCGGGGGTTCGAATCCCTCACTTTCCGCGAAAAGTGGTAAAAAAAAATGCAGACTAAAAAAGCAGTTCTAATGTACTCCAAAATATTTTGTGGTATTTTTTCGTGCTTTTTATGCTTGCTTTGAATCTATCTATGTCGGGGAGTAATTTAGACACAAATATATACGAACAATTTCCGTCTCCATGTTATGTGTTGCACGAGACGGCATTGGAAGCCAATTTGCAAATATTAGATCTCGTGCAAAAAGAGGCAGGAGTTTCTATTATTTGTGCTTTAAAAGGGTTTGCTTTTTGGCGTGTTTTTTCTCTTGTAGGACATTATTTAAAGGGTGGCACGGCAAGTTCGCTCAACGAAGCACGACTTATTGCCGAAGAAATGGGGGTTGAAGCCCATTGTTGTGCCCCTGTATATGTCGAAGATGAATTTCCTGAAATCTTAAAATATAGCAGTCATCTAACTTTCAACTCGCTTTCTCAATATGCCCGTTTTTTACCGGCAGTAAAATCATTTTCCAAAAAAGTGAGTTTGGGGCTTAGGGTCAACCCCGGGTATTCGGAAATAGAATGTGCTTTGTATAATCCCGCGCAACCCGGTTCGAGGCTGGGTATACTTGCCAAAGACATGCCTCTCTCTTTGCCGGAAAATATCGAAGGGTTGCATTTTCATGCTTTATGTGAGAACGACAGTTACGCGCTCGAACACGTGCTCGAACATTTTGAACAGCAATTTGCCCCGTGGATAGACCATTGCCGGTGGGTTAACTTTGGGGGGGGGCATCATATTACCCGCGAAGGCTACGACATTGTTCATCTTATCAACGTATTGAAATCTTTTAAAGAACGACATCCCGCGATAGAAGATATTATTTTAGAACCGGGGGAAGCCGTAGGCTGGCAAACCGGCGTGCTTGTTTCTACCGTACAAGACATCGTGGAAAATCAGGGTGTTAAAGTTGCCATGCTTGACATTTCTTTCTCGTGCCATTTGCCCGATTGTCTTGAAATGCCTTACAAACCAACCCTGTTGGGGGCAAGCGATCCTACTACGGACAGTGCCCATGTTTACCGCTTAGGCGGCGCTTCTTGCCTCGCGGGAGATTTCATGGGCATGGGAGACTACGCCTTTAATGAACCCTTAGAGATTGGAGACATGATTATCTTTGACGACATGATTCACTATACTATGGTCAAAACTACCTTCTTTAACGGACTTAAACACCCCGCGATTGCCATGATTACCAAAGAAGGAGAACCCGTTTTGCTCAATCACCCCGGAAAATATGAAGATTATAAGGCAAAATTGGGATAAATAGATTTTTAAAAAATTTCAAGTATAAAAAATGACCATCGACCCTGTTATAGAAGCCTCGTGGAAAACGGTTCTTCACGATCAATTTAATTTACCGTATTTTCATGAATTGAAGCAGTTTTTGATAGAAGAGAAAAAACAATTCACGATATTTCCTGCCGGAGGTGATATTTTCAATGCCTTCAAATACACCCCTTTCAATCGAGTTAAAGTGGTTTTGTTAGGGCAGGATCCCTATCATGGGTTGGGGCAGGCGCATGGGCTTTGTTTCTCGGTACGCGAAGGGGTGGCTTTGCCCCCATCGTTGGTTAATATCTTCAAGGAATTGTGTGAAGATGTGGGTTGTCCTTTCCCGCGGTCAGGCAATTTAGAAAAATGGGCACGACAAGGGGTTTTGCTGCTTAATGCCACTCTCACGGTTAGACAAAATATGGCAGGCTCGCACCAAGGAAAGGGGTGGGAGACCTTCACCAACGAAGCCATTCGTACCCTCTCGTCTCTTCGCGAAAACATCGTTTTTTTGCTATGGGGTAGTTTCGCTCAAAAAAAAGCGGAATTGATAGACACATCCAAACACCTGATACTTAAAACCGTCCACCCATCCCCGTTGTCGGCGTACCGGGGATTCTTGGGTTGCCGACATTTTTCTAAAGCCAATCAATGGCTTCAAAGTCGAGGACAAGAACCCGTGGATTGGCAATTAGACTAGATAGAATGTCCTTGTTTCATCCCTTTTAGTAATGATATCCTTTTTTGAAAATCCCCAAAAAAAAGGAGTTGAGAATATTGAAAAAAGCAGGACTTTTGCATTTAAAATTTATTTATCATTAAAAAATCATGTATCATGAACACGAAATTTTTTTCTTCTCTGTTTTTGGGCTTTGGATTAGCCTTTGGAATGGTTGCTCACGCGCAATCATTTAGTTACGACAGTCTGTATGCAGGCACTGTCAAAGTAGTAAACGCGGACATGGAATTGCCCGATTTCGCGAGGTGGCATTATTTTTCTTTTGACGAGAACGAGGGTGTGATTGTCAGAGGCACTTCCGATTTCGTGCTTGAAAATCTCAATCCGGGGAAAGTAGGCACGGAAAAAATAGACAGCACGTGGCAGTTGCGCGAGGATTGGGACATCGCGTTTCACGCTTACGACACGCGCACGAACAGTGGGCTTGCCGGATTGGGCAACGCGGGGGCTATTTTTATCGCCGATTCTTTGTCCGCGGCGGCGACTTCGAGCACGTTAGAGCAAATCTACGACCGCTTGACAGCCGCCCCGGATGTATCCTATCCCGCCGACACCCTTGTTAGTGGCACTTTCTATCTTTCTCTCGCGCAAATGCCCCCCCAAAGGGCAACGACCTTGTCGCTTTGTAAAGCGACCCGTGCCGATACCGTCAAAGGAGCCTCGGCAGACTTCGCGACCCTGTCCATGTCGGGCGGTTCAATAGAAAATCCCATGATTGTCGTCCTAAAAACAACGACAGGAAAATATGTGAAGATTTTTTTAAAACAATTTGTTGAAAATGGCAAACCGGGTTTTCTCAAATTCGATTACGCGTTTATCCCGTTAGAGGACGAGACCGACATTCGAAATTTGTCAACACAAAAGGGTAGCGTATCGCTATATCCCAATCCGGTAACCGACTTTTTGCAGGTCAATCTTACCGAAGCATCTGAAATCGCGGTATACAATCTCGCCGGCAATCTGGTCCATCAACAGCATGTTGCCGCCGGCACCTGCGCGATACCGGTATCTCATTGGGCAAAAGGCATGTATATTGTTCGTATCCACACCGCCCAAACACGAGATATTAAAAAAATAGTAATAAACTAAGACGTTCGCGGATATAAGTTTTTTTTCGCACACGGATAAGTTTTTTTTTGTATCTTTGCAACGCTTATTCATAGAGTGTATTTTGTTAATTAACAATAAATTTTTTAATTCATGGAAAAAATTAAAGTAGGCATTAACGGATTTGGGAGAATTGGTCGATTGGCATTTCGTGCTTCATTGGCAAAAGAGAACGTGCAAGTAGTGGCTATTAACGACTTGTTAGATGTAGAATACATGGCATACATGTTGCGTTACGACACCATGCATGGTCAGTTTAAGGGCACCATTGATATTCAAGATGGTAAATTAGTTGTTAATGGGAATCCTATCCGTATTACTGCAGAGACAGACCCCGCGAACCTGAAATGGGACGAGGTGGGTGCAGAGTATATCTTGGAGTGCACGGGACTTTTCTTAACCAAGGAAACTTGCGAGAAACATTTGGCTGCCGGAGCCAAGAAAGTAGTAATGTCGGCTCCGTCAAAAGACGACACCCCTATGTTCGTGATGGGGGTAAACGAGAAGACTTATGCAGGGCAGCCTATCGTGTCTAACGCTTCTTGTACTACCAATTGCCTTGCCCCTCTTACTAAGGTAATTCACGAAAAATTTGGAGTTGTGGAGGGACTGATGACCACGGTACACGCGACCACCGCGACCCAAAAAACCGTAGATGGTCCTTCAAAGAAAGACTGGCGCGGGGGCAGAGCTGCCTCCGGCAATATCATTCCCTCTTCTACGGGGGCGGCAAAAGCCGTAACCAAAGTTATCCCCGAACTCAAAGGTAAATTGACAGGCATGTCGTTCCGCGTTCCAACGTTAGACGTGTCGGTAGTAGACCTAACTTGTCGCTTAGCCAAAGAAACTTCTTACGAAGATATTAAAGTTGCCATTAAAGCCGCCTCTGAAAACGAACTCAAAGGAATTTTAGGCTATACCGAAGATGCCGTAGTATCTTCCGACTTCATAGGCGACGCCCGTACTTGCATCTTCGACGCGACCGCAGGCATCATGCTTAACCCTACCTTCGTGAAATTAGTGGCTTGGTACGACAACGAAATGGGATATTCGCATAAATTAGTAGATATGCTCGTGCATGTCGCCACACATTAAAGATAAACCTATTTCATAATGTTAATTTTAAATGAAAAGAGGCAGTCTCTTCTTGAGACTGCCCTTTTTTTCTTATCTTTTTGCAGGCAACAAAATTGCAGAAAATAAGTCTTGTTTTATATCCGTGTTTTTTTATTAAAATTAAATACTCACAAAAACAAAGGAAAGATGGACCAACATGTAGAAGAAGATATTGGCAGGTATTTTAAGGGGCATTTTAAGCGATATATTTCTCGTCCGCAAAGCCGGGTGTGGAATAGAATTGATGCCGATGTTCGTTTGTGCGCGTATAGAAAAGCATGTCGTTGGAAAGTCCGTGCCATAGTGATTTCCGCGGCGGCGGCGATTGTCGTTGCCACGATGACCTTTTTCTTACTCAAAGGAACTTCTAACGAACCGGCTCCCACCCCCATGCCGCTACCTGCTTCCGTTGTCCCCGTGCAAGATACGAATAAAATGCCCTCCATGACTTTTGATTCGCGATTGATTTTTGTGGAAAATAAAAAGGTAGGAGAATGGAGTATATTACAATATACACGGACAGAGCATGATGACAAGTTCGCGAAGAGTTTTTCGGATAACCGGACATTGGAAACATCTTCTTCGGTACTCCCAAACCCTGATACCCTTTCGTTAGAATTGAGAACAGAAAGGCAAGGGCTACCCGCGGGGGTAACGAATTTGGATAATGTTACCCCGCTTCTTTCAGATCCCGTGAAAACTCCTGTTCTTGTTTTGACGCCGCCGGAACTTTTGCATGTGGATTCTTCGAAAACGACCGGGACACCCCTTCCGGTTACGCCTTCTTCTCCGGCACCCGCGAAACAAAAAAATGAAGTTGCCGTCAACACCCCCGATCCCACCTCTACTGCCCGCTCGAAAATGCCAACCAATGAAATAAGTATCCCCTCGGCATTTACCCCGAATGGAGACGGGAAAAACGATATCCTTATGGTATATCCCGCGCAGAGTATATCCCACTTAGATTTTCGCGTATTTGATAAAACCGGCAATCCCGTTTTTCAGACACAAAATCACACCATTGGTTGGGACGGCTCTATCAAAGGGGTAGATGCCCCTTCCGGAAACTATTTCTACACGATTACTTATAGAAATCAAGACGGGATAAAACGAGAGGGCAAAGGCACGCTCGTCCTTTACCGGTGATTTTGCCAAGGTCTTTTTCTTTTTTTTTCTTTATTCGCGGAAAAGTATTATATTTGCCGTTTAAATTTTATGATTTTATGCAAGAGAAAGGAAATACGGTAGTCGTGGATGTCAAATCTTGCTGTTGGGAGGTTATTGTTAATCCTAACGCGACATCGGGGCAAGGTTACAAGCATTGGGAAAAAATAGCGACACCCTTGCGCGAGATGTCGGTTAATTTTCGCGAACATATAGCGTCTCACGCGGGCATGGGTACGGAATTGGTAGAAAAATTGTGCAAAGAAGGCAGTCGTTATTTTATGGTGGTAGGAGGCGACGGCACGGTAAATGAAGTTGTGAATGGCATCGCGCGGGGGAATTTATGTAAGGGCGAGACTTTTCTTGTTCCTTTTCCCGTGGGCACGGGCAACGATTGGGTGCGCACGCATGAGTATCCTGAGCGTATTGAAGACATTTTAGAGATATTCTCCCGGGGCAAATTCAAACTTCACGACATAGGGTTTGTAGAAGTTGAACGTCAGGGGACACCTACAACAGGGCGATATTTTATTAACATTGCAGGGTTTGGGTTTGATGCCGCTGTTATCGCGCGTACCGTCAACGGGAAAGCATGGTTGGGAAAGGCTACGTATTTATGGAATCTGGCAAAAACGCTTTTTACCTATCGTACAAGAAACATGCGCGTTGATAGTGATAATTTTCATATTGACAGCCCCGTGTTCTCGGTTACGGTAGGCATTTGCAAATACAACGGGCACGGCATGATGCAAGTACCCCCCGCGAATCCTTTTGACGGGTTATTGGATGTTGTAGTTATTTCTAAAATAAGCATTTGCAAAATTATCGCCAACGTGAAAAATCTTTTCTCCGGCAAACATTTGAAATTAGACGAAGTGTCGGTTTACCGCACGGCAGGGGTAAGCATTAAAGCCACACCATATACCGCGGGCGAGGTAGAAGGAGAGATACTCCCCATAGGGCAATACCGCGTATCGGTATTGCCTGCCGTCTTACACGCGTTAGTGAGAGAATAAGGGTTATTTAATCCCTAATTTTTCTCGTACTTTTCCCGAAATATCTATCCCGGCATCGCTAAACGAGAGGATGCTTTTATTGAAGATGTATGTAAAATGTTCTTCTTTTGCCACAGCACTAATGGCTTCGAGAATTTTATCTTGAAAAGGGGTAAGCAATTCGGTTTTCTTTTTTTGCAAAGACATTTCCACGGAGGCAGAAAATTCTTGAATACGACTTTGCATGGCTGCCAACTCTTCTTCTTTTATTTTACGAACGGCATCGGAATAGGCTGACATTTGCTGTTGGTATGCCTGTACTTTTTCTTGAAATTCCTGCATCATGGTTTGATATTCTTGTTGTAGTTCGTCTTGATATTGGCTCATTTGAGTTTGAGCCGTATCAAAGCCGGGCATTTGTCCCATGATGTCTTCGGGCATGACGTGTCCAAATTTTACTTGTGCCGATAATGCCGCGGGAAAGAGCACGAGTACGAAGAGGCATATTTTCCGGATTTTTTTCATCGTCATTAAATATTATAGTTTGATACCCAGTTTTTTCTTAACCATAGGGGTGATGTCCACGCCTCCATCGGAATATAAAAGAATGGCTTTATCGAAGATATAGGTATAGTTTCCGTCTTTGGCGACTTCGGAGATGGCGTTTTGTATTTTGTCTTGAAAAGGTTTGGCGAGGTCGTATTGTTTTTGTTCGAGGTCTACTTGCACGCTGGATTGAAATTCCTGAATTCGTCTTTCGAGGTCTGTAATTTCTTTTTCTCTCATTTGCCTAACACTTTGAGACATGGTACCTGCTTCTTTATCAAATTTTTCTCTTTTTGCTTGATAATCATTCATCATCTCTTCGTATGCCGAACGCAATTCTTGTTGAAAAGCCTGTAATTTAATGTTTATAGAGTCTACGCCGGGCATAGATTGCAAAACTTCCTGAGAATTGACATGTGCAAATTTTTGTGATTGAGCAAACCCCGTGGTTAGCAGTCCCAAACACGCAACGAATCCTAAAACTACAATTTTCTTCATCTGTCTTTTTACTGTTTTTTTATAAATCATTTTATTTTTTATAAATCAATTATTTAATCATCATTATTGGTTTTATTTTTCGCGGAGATTCCCAATTTTTGCATGACTTGGTCGTTGATGTCCCATTTAGGGTCGGCGTAGACGATGGTCATGGAGCCGGCAACGTCAAAGACAAAGGCGTATGCTTTTTCGCGGGCATACTCTTCTATGGCGGTAAACACCCTGTCTTGTATGGGTTTTACCAATTCTTCGCGTTTCTTAAATAAATCGCCATCTTGCCCAAAACGTTTCTTTTGTAAATCTTTGGCTTCTTTTTCTGCCGTGATAATGGCATCTTCGCGACTTTTTTTCATCTTGTCGGGCAACGTGATCGCTTCTACTTGATATTTTTTATACATAGAGTCGATGCTTTTAAAACGCGCTTCAATTTCTTTTTGCCAAACTGCTGCTACACGATCTAATTCGGCTTGCGCCTCGGTGTAGTCCGGCATGTTGCCTAAAATATATTCCGAATCAATATAGGCATATTTTTGTCCAAACAACGGCATGGCTATCAATGAAATTGCCAGCACGATAAAAAATTTCTTCGTCATGACTTTCTATTTTTTACTTTTTAACTTAATAATTCTTTTTATAGACTGATAAAACGTGAGAATGTTTATTTTATTTTAAAAAAGGTGATAAATTTCGTTTATTTTTTTTCCAAATTCTGTATTTGCCCAATGTCCTGTTTTTTTGGCGCGTACAATTCCTTTAATCGGGCGCCCCAACAAATACAAGTCGCCCACGAGGTCGAGCAGTTTGTGCTTTGCCGGTTCGTTAGGATACCTCACGGGGGTGTGATTCAACGTACCACAAGAGGTAATGTCTATAGATTTTTTATTGAAGAAGATAGCCAATTGTTCTAAATCTTCTCGCGAAGGCATCTTGTCCACAAAAACTACCGCGTTATCTAAGTCTCCCCCTTTTACCAAACCGTGGTTGACTAAAAACAGCAATTCGTGCAAGAACACGAAAGTACGCGCATCGTGAATGTGAGGTATAAATTCTGAGATGTCTTCCATCACGGCTTCTTGTTTGTCGAGCACGCTCGTGCCATAATCTACTTCTACTTCTACTTTAAACCCGTTGTAAGGACTAATAGATAAGGATATTTCTTTTTCGGGCAGGGTAAATGATATGTCCCTGTCGATGACGAGGTAGTTTTTTTCGCGATTTTGTTCGAGGATTCCCGCGGTTTGTAGCAAGTGAGTATAGGGTTGTGCGCTCCCGTCCATGATAGGTAATTCGCGGTCGTTGATGTCTACGCGAAGGTTGTCTATTTCTAATCCGGCGAGGGCAGCCATAAGATGTTCCACGGTCATCACGTCCGCGTCTCCTTCGCGAAGCGAGGTGCCTCGCGAGGTGTCGTGCACCCGGGAAACAAGTGCCCGTACGGTTGGACAACCCGGTATGTCTACTCGCCGGAAAGTAATCCCGCTGTCTTCGGAAGCCGGGTGAAATAATACTTGCACGTCTTTGCCCGAATGTAAGCCCCGACCGGTAATAGACACTGATTTACAAATCGTTTTTTGTTTTTCCATTCAAATACATGATAAATAATGGGGTGCAAAGATACATGATTTTTTCGAGAAAATGATATGTTACGAAAAAAAGCGTACTTTTGCAATGTTTTTTGATGAAGATGGATACTAAGGAAACCCTTTTCATGAAAAAATGACAAATAAGCGTCATAATTAAAATTTATAATACTGATAATAAATAAAATATAATGTTTGAAAATTTAACAGACCGGTTAGAAAAGGCATTTAAAATCATTAAGGGGCAGGGTTATATTACGGAAATAAACATTGCAGAGACGATGAAAGAGGTAAGGAAAGCCCTTTTAGATGCAGATGTGAGTTTTAAGATTGCCAAGGATTTTACTGATGACATTAAGAAGAAGGCGTTAGGTATGAACGTGCTCAAAGCGGTGTCCCCGAGTCAACTCATGGTTAAGATTACTTACGATGAAATGGTTCAATTGATGGGTCGTGAAGCCGCGGATATTCGACTGACGGGGAGTCCGTCTGTAATTTTAATGGCAGGATTACAGGGTTCGGGGAAGACTACGCACGCGGCGAAATTGGCGTATTTGCTTAAAAATAAGCGCGGGAAAAAACCACTTTTGGTTGCCGGAGACGTGTACCGACCTGCTGCCATTGACCAATTGAAAGTATTGGGACAACAAATAGATGTAGAAGTATTTAGCAATCCGGATTCCAAAGAACCGGTAAAAATAGCCAAAGAGGCGATAAAATACGCGAAAGAATGGGGTTTTAACGTGGTTATCGTGGATACTGCCGGGCGGTTAGCCGTGGACGAAGAGATGATGACCGAGATAGGGAATATCAAAGAAGCCGTGAACCCGCAAGAAATTCTCTTTGTTGTAGATGCCATGACCGGACAGGACGCGGTAAATACTGCGAAGGCATTCAACGACAAACTTAATTTTGATGGTGTTATACTGACTAAAATGGATGGTGATACCCGCGGGGGGGCAGCCTTAACCATTAAAGCCGTGGTAAATAAGCCCATTAAGTTCGTGGGTACCGGTGAAAAAATGGAGGCGTTAGATGTATTCCACCCCGACCGCCTCGCGGAGCGAATATTGGGAATGGGCGACATTCGCTCTTTCGTAGAACGTGCTCAATCTCAGTTTGACGAAGAAGAAGCAGCCAAACTGCAAAAGAAAATAGCCAAAAATCAGTTCGACTTTAATGATTTTCTTGCTCAAATACAACAAATTAAAAAAATGGGAAACATTAAAGACCTGATGAGCATGATTCCCGGAATGGGTAAAGCGATTAAAAATATGGATATTGATGAAACCGCGTTCAAGAGTGTGGAAGCCATTATTCGTTCAATGACCCCAACGGAACGCGCGAACCCCGATTTGCTCAATGGCAGTCGCAAAAAAAGAATCGCGATGGGTAGTGGTAGCAACATTCAAGAAGTAAACAAACTGCTCAAACAATTTGACGAAACCCGCAAAATGATGCGTATGGTTAACAGTGGTAAAGCCAAAAATTTGTTACACGCGTTGAATGCTCCCGGGCGAAAATAAAAGATAATTAAATATTGATATAAAATGAAGTGTAAAATTATAAATCGGTCGAAGCACGCGTTACCGGAATATGCAACTCTTTATTCGGCGGGCATGGATTTGCGTGCCGATTTGATAGAGCCGGTGGTTTTATCTCCTATGGGACGGTCGTTGATATCGACAGGTCTTTTTATGGAGTTGCCGGAAGGCTACGAGGCACAAATTCGTCCCCGCAGTGGCTTGGCTGCCAAACACGGGATCACGATTTTAAATGCCCCCGGAACTATTGATGCAGATTATCGCGGGGAAATTAAAGTTATTTTGTGCAACTTGTCCGCGGTGCCTTTCGAGGTCAAAGATGGGGACCGCGTTGCTCAAATGGTTATCGCCAAACACGAAAGAATAGAGTGGCTCCCCGTGGAGGAACTCTCTGAAAGCGACCGCGGGGAAGGGGGATTTGGTCATAGTGGAACATCATAAAACAGTTTTTTTATTATTTTTTTGAAAATTTTTGTCATGGAAAATGTTATTTTAGGTTTGTTAATTATCGCGTTGGGCAGTTTTGGGCAATCGAGTTCTTATGTTCCTATTCGCAAAGTAAAACAGTGGTCGTGGGAATCGTTTTGGTTGTTTCAAGGTATTTTCGCGTGGTTGGTATTTCCCGTAATTGGGGCTTTATTGGCTATTCCTGATGGGGCTACGTTATCAGACGTTTTGTTGGCGGGTGGCAACGCGGCGGCATGGAAAGCCATTGGTTTTGGGATACTTTGGGGCATTGGGGGACTTACTTTCGGGCTAAGTATGCGTTATCTTGGAGTCGCGCTCGGACAATCGCTCGCGTTGGGTACCTGCTCGGCTTTCGGCACTTTAATTCCCGCGCTACTCAATGGAAAAGATTTGTTTCATGACGAGGGACTTATATTGCTTATTGGGGTTGCAGTTGCCATTGCCGGCATCGCGATTATCGGTTACGCGGGGGCTTTGAAATCTGCCAACATGAGTGAAGACGCGAAACGGGAAGCAGTAAAAGATTTTGCCTTAAAGAAAGGGTTATTGATTGCCTTATTGGCTGGCATTATGAGCGCGTGCTTCGCGCTGGGACTCGAGTCGGGGGTAGCCGTGAAAAATGAACTCATCAAACAAGGTGTTGCCCCACTCTTTGCAGGGCTCCCGTCCGTGCTACTCGTTACCATTGGCGGCTTTATCACGAATGCCACTTATTGCATTCAACAAAATATTGCCCACAAAACTTTCAAAGATTATGCAACCGTGTCGAGCGGGATTTTTGTTAACAATTTCATATTCTGTGCCTTGGCAGGATTACTTTGGTATTCACAGTTTTTTGGGCTCGAAATAGGCAAGAGTTTCTTGACCGGCAGCCCCGTGTTGCTTGCCTTTTCTTGGTGTATTCTTATGTCGCTCAATGTTTTGTTTAGCAATGTTTGGGGAATTATTCTCAAAGAATGGAAAGGTGCGGGGCAAAAGACCATTATTGTGCTCATTGTCGGTCTCGCGGTACTCATCGCATCTGTTCTTGTGGTAGGTGGTATGGTTTCATAGTTTTGTTTTTTCTAATAAAAAAATTAAGATGATTTCTATTTATTTGCAAAATATTGAAACTAAGCGAGAATATCCGTATGGGACTTCTTTGCGGGAGATTGCCGAGCAAGAGAATGTGCCTACCGAATATTCTATTTTAGGAGCGTTGGTAAGCAATAAAGTTCGCGACATGAGTTACCGGATTCATAAGCCTGTAACGATTCGTTTTTTTGATATTACCTCAGAATATGGCATGGGAATGTATAGTCGTTCCGCGTATTTTATGCTATATAAAGCAGTGAGAGACCTCATGCCGGGAGCAAATCTAAAAATTATGCACTCTATCTCCGGGGGCAAATATTGTGAGTTAGAAAACTGCCAAGAACCATTAAATGAGAAGATTGTTAGTCGCTTAGAAGAGCGAATGAGAACATTAACCGCGGCAGACCTCCCTTTTGAACGAGAAGAATTGCTCACCGGAGAGGCAATGCAGATTTTTGAACAACATCAATTATACGAAAAAATAGATCTCTTTCAAGACAGGGGCAAAATCTTTACCTCCGTTTATCGTTTGCAGGATGCCGTCAATTATTATTATGGTTTTCTTGTCCCCTCCACAAATTATGTAAATGTATATAAATTAGAGTTATACGAAAATGGGATTTTGCTCAAATTGCCTTCAAGGTATAACCCGTTACAAGTAGGGATCACGCGTAAGTCGCCCAAGTTGTTTTCTGTCTATCAATCGTATAAAAAATGGGTTTCCGACATTGGCGTTCCTTACATCAGGGATATCAACAGGAAAATAGAAAACGGTGAAATAGAAGAGTTTATACAAATATCGGAGGCTTTTCACGAAAAGCAGATTGCCAACCTTGCCGATGAAATACACCGGAAAACAACGATAAAGATGGTGTTAATGAGTGGTCCTTCAAGTTCCGGAAAAACAACGACTTGCAGACGGTTGTCGGTACAGTTAGGCGTATTGGGGTACCGTCCCGTGCAAATATCCGTGGATAACTTTTTCGTGGAACGGGAAGATACCCCCAAAGACGAGCATGGAAATTATAATTTTGAAACCATAGATGCTATTGATTTACAATTATTTAATATAACACTCAATCATTTGATTCAGGGAGAAGAGGTGGAGTTGCCAACCTTTAATTTCACGACAGGAAAAAAAGAATGGCATGGAAAAAAAATAAGAATGGAACCCCGCTCTATATTGGTAATTGAAGGTATTCATTGTTTGAACCCGCGATTGACGGCACAAGTAGATGATGCCGTGAAGTACAAGATTTTCATCTCGGCACTGATTCCTGTTTCTATTGATTCTCAAAATCCTATTCCAACGACAGATAACCGTCTTATCAGGAGAATGATACGAGATTATCAATTTAGAGGCTATTCGGCGTTGGACACGATTCGGCGTTGGGCGAGCGTGCGCTCAGGGGAGGCAAAATACATTTTCCCGTATCAGGAACAGGCAGACGCGATGTTCAATACTTCTTTGATTTGCGAATTGGGGGTACTCAAACAGCAGGCGATACCTCTTTTGCGAGATATTCCGGAAACAGCACCCGAATACGCGGAGGCACGGCGACTGCTTAAGTTTCTCGCTTTTTTCAAAACCATTCCCGAACAATCGGTACCTTCCGGCTCCATCTTGCGAGAATTTGTTGGGGGAAGTTTGTTCAGATATTAAAAAGGCATATTGAATTGAAAAAGAAATGGTTACATAAAGCCCGGACCTCTTTTTGCTGGTATTGGATAGTATTATTTTTCAATACCTTATGTTTGCTGGTTTCTTTCTATTCCATGCCGGTACGCGCGGGAGTAATTCTTTGGTCGTGGGCACCGCCCCCCGATTCGCTTCTAAAGGTGCAAGACACGATTGCCCCGCGAATGGATACCGTATCCCTTACCACGATCTCGCCTGACACGATGAACAAAACGAAAGATTCTATCCCTTCACTAAAAATATCGAAAAAAGGATTGGAAAAGATTGTGGATTATCATTCCGAAGATTCTATCTTAATAGATGTGAAACGTAAAAAAGTATATCTCTACACGGAAGCCGTAACCAAATACGAGGACATGGAATTAGATGCCCAATATATAGAGATTGACTTTCAGCAAAACGAATTATATGCCAGTGGCATAGCCGATACGGTAGGAAAAATATGGGGACATCCTGTTTTTAAACAAGACGTGGGAGAATACCACGCCCGTGAAATCAAATATAACTTTACCACCAAAAAAGGAAAAATTTCGCACGTGATTACTACCGAAGGCGAAGGATATATTCATGGAGAACAAATCAAGAAATTGGAAGATTACAGTTACATTAAGTCGGGGAAATACACGACTTGCGAATTAGAACATCCTCATTTTGAAATAGCCTTTACCAAAGCCAAGGTTATCCCTAACGACAAGATTATTACCGGTCCTGCCTATCTTAGTTTTGGTGATGTGCCTACTTTTTTAGCCATTCCTTTTGGGTTTTTTCCTAATCAGAAAGGGCGGGCTTCGGGTTTTCTCATGCCCAAATTTGGAGAAACCGCGAACATGGGGTTTGGCTTTGAAGGGATTGGTTTTTATTTTGGTTTTAGTGACAACATTGACCTCGCGCTCACAGCAGATATATTCACGAGAGGCAGTTGGGCTGTAAGGGCAAATTCTAATTACGTTTTTCGCTATAAATGCAATGGTAGGGTAGAGATGAGTTATGCCCGTACGTTGCTTGGCGAGCGTTATACATCTTCTTTTTCACCTTCAAGCGACTTTAAAGTGTATTGGACACATCAGCAAGATGCAAAGTCTCACCCCACGACCCGTTTTTCGGCTCATGTTAATTTTGTTACCAGCAATTACAACAAATACAACCCCAGTTCTGCAATGGATTACTTGTCGAATCAATATGCCTCGAAGATATCGTTTTCCACCAACGCGGGAGGAGTCTTTTTCTTAGACGCGGCATTTTCTTACGACCAAAATACACAAACACATAATGCCACGGTTTCATTGCCCGATGTGAATATGTACGTGAATCAATTTTATCCTTTTAGAAAAAAAAATAAAACAGGCACCCTTAAATGGTGGGATAATATTGCCTTGCAATGGCGTTCGAGTATGAGTAATCAAATGAATACCATAGATTCTAATCTTAAACGGATTGAAACGTGGCGGCAAACCAATATTGGCATGAAACACAATATCCCGCTTTCTATTCCTATAAAGTTAGGCAAATTTAACTGGAATACCAGTGTGAACTTTAATGAAATTTTTTATTTGCAAAATACGCGAAAAGAATTTTCCGTCAACGAAGATACCGTGAACAATCTCTTAATTCCCGTGGTAACCGATATTTTTAGTCGAGGTTTTTATCCCCTACATGATCTCAGTTTGTCTTCGGCGTTTAGTACCAAAGTCTATTTCATGTATTTGTTTAAGCAAGGGGCACTTCTGGGTATTCGTCACGTGATGACCCCTAATATTAGTTTCACTTATCGTCCCGGACTAAATAAAGAATCGGTTCTACAAGGCTACTATCATGACTATATTAACGATGCCGATATTCCTTATTCGTTTTTCCAAAATACCCCTTATGGAGTTCCCTCGTTACGCACGCAGGCTTTGGCTTCTATTAGTTTGAGTAATAACGTGGAAATGAAAATAAAATCCAAAAAAGATACCATTACAGGCTCTAAAAAAATTGTGATATTGGATAATTTAAGTATTAGTACGCAATATGATTTTGCTGCCGATTCGCTACAATGGCAACCGCTCGTGATTAGTGCCCGCACGGTCCTTTTTAAGCAAATTAACATCACTGCCAATGTAAACTTTGATCCTTATTGTATTAACGAACAAGGACAACGTGTTAATAAATTGGAAATCAATGAAAACAAGCAGTTATTCAGGCTCTCGTCCACGAGTTTCAATTTAGGAGTAACGTGGACTTTGGACGGGAACACGTTTAATGGTAAATCCGACAAAAAGCGTCCGGCAAATCAACAAAACATGGGAAATTTGTCCCAACGCTCGTTGAACTCTGCCGTGCTTGGTTCTACTACCCATGCCGATTTTAGTAACCCGTGGTCTTTTACTTTCAATTATTCTTTCGACTATAATCTTCGCGATGACTATGCTTATTATCGGGGACTGTCACCCAAAAAGTACACGAATGCCATGATTCATACCGTGAACATCATGGGCGATTTTAACATTACCCGCAAATGGAAAGTAGGCGTAACTACCGGCTATGACATCGTTGGAAAAGAATTAACATATACAAAATTAGATATTTATAGAGATTTGCATTGTTGGGAAATGCACTTCGAATGGGTGCCTTTTGGTTTTCAAAAAGGTTGGAGTTTCACGATTAACGTGAAAGCATCTGTATTGCAAGACCTCAAATATAACTTAAAGAAAGATTTCAGAGATTATATGTAAGTCGTCTTTTTACAATACCGTAACGCTTCCCGTGAAACGCTTTTCTGTGCCATCGTTAAGAATGATGAATGCCACGTAACTATAAACCCCTTGCAAAAGTTTGCCCTGATTGCGCCCGTCCCATTGAAAATGCTTGTCGTGTGAAGAGAAAACCAATTTTCCATAACGGTCATAAATGAAAATACTCAATTTGTTCACGTCCGAAGTGTTGGGTAAATAGAAATAGTCGTTTAGCCCGTCTCCGTTACCGGGGGTAATGGCATTAGGAAAAACAACGAAATCGGAACACGGTTCGATGGTGTAATGATCCGTGGCAGTACATCCTCCGGCAAAAGCAGTAACACTATAAGTCCCACTATTACTAACGGTTATGACGGATTCTTGCTCGCCGGTATTCCAACGGAATTCTGTTTGGGGAGAAACAGCGGTGAGCGTGAGATGGTGGTCATCGCAAAAATCAAAGGTCGAAGGTACAATCTCTACTTTTACCTCCGGCACATGTAGTACCATGCACACCACACTGTCACATCCTGATAAAGCCATCAAGTACAAGTATTCCGTAATGATGCCCGCAGAGAGAGGAGTAATGTTAAACCCATGATTGGTATAAGTATTTCCCAGACAAATTTTGTCAAACAAGCGAATGGTGTCCGGGACCTTTATCACGGTCAAAAGTAACATTACCGTGGAATCACAGCCTGACCCTCTACTTATGGACAAGCATTCCGTAACAAGTCCTGCCCTCGTAGGTGTGAGGTTAAAACCGTGTTCGCGATAGGTACTACCCAAGCAGATGTTTGCAAGAATCTTCGTGGTGTCGGGGGCTTCCGTTACTGCAAGTTGCAGCATCACGATAGAATCGCAGCCCGACATGGACGTTAGCGTGTCCTTGTACGTTCCCGCGGTCGCGAGGTCAGGGTACTTGCTCGTGAAGAAGTAAGCACTTCCCTCGCAAATTTCTTGATTTAAAGTCGCTTGCAGCACGGGTTTGACGGTCAATGTCAGCGTGATGACCGAATCGCAGCCCGACATGGACAGTAGCGTGTCCTTGTACGTTCCCGCGGTCG
>JAISUP010000056.1 GCA_031272025.1 Bacteroidales bacterium | reverse complement strand
ACGGCACATATCGTGCAAAAATCGGTATTCGCGGTTTGAGGAATAACTTGCCACGAATTTTGCGCGTGAGCGCATAGCGTCAAAAACGCTAAACTAAAAATGATTACGATGTTTCTCATTTTAATTAAATTTAAATTATTGTTTTAAAATTTTTTTATTGATAAACGGTAGAACCGTTTTTACAATCTTGCGAGTTTGCAACGCAGATTGATCAACAACTTCCGAAATCACCTCAAACCCTAAGGTTGTCAATTGGATAGTCTGAAATTCTGCTGTAGTAATCACATTCACGGTACTTTCACTTGGCACGAGAGATATTTTCTCTCCCTTGTACCAGTAGTACCCATCGTTTTGGGCAAAAACAGACAAACTGATTGCCAAAAACATAACTAAAAATAAAAGAACTTTTTTCATGGCATTGTTTTATAAATATTCGCATGCGAATATACAAAAAAAAAATTATACAAAATTACGATTTTTTGCGAAAAATTCAAAAAAATCATTTATTTTTACAACACGCTGATTGTCAATTATAAAATTTTGAAAAAAGACGTTTTTTATTTTTTTAAATCTTCTATTAACTGCGATATGCTCACAACTTCAATGCTGTTGTTTATTAAATATTTTTTTTTGTTATGAGGTATTACAACAAAAGTTTTCAGCGGTTTTATATCTTCTAATGCCTTATAATTGCCTTCCGATAAAGAAGGGGAAGAAGTTGATTTACACTCAATTGCAAAAACACATCCATGAATATCCAACACAAAATCAATCTCGTTTCCGGTTGAACTGCGATAAAAATAAACATTTGCATTATGGTTTTGTGCTTTAATATTTGTAAGTACTATTTGTTCCCAAATACTACCAAAAACAGCGTGTCCCGCCACTTTGTTAAAGTCATTGAGCCCGAGCAAAGCCGAAGTAATGCCGGAGTCGGCAACATAAACTTTAGGTGCTTTTATCATTCTTTTGCCAAGATTTGAAAGGTAAGGAGGAACCACTTCAATCATAAAAGTGCCCTGCAAAAGTTCGATATATGATTTTACAGTAGTATCACTTACCCCAAGCGATGAGGCAAATTTTGTATAATTTACGGTTTGACCATTGTTGTTCGCTAACATTTGCCACAAACGGTACATAGTTTTAGGTGTGAAATGTGCCCATTGTAAGAGGTCGCGTTCCAAAAAAGTATTGATGAAATTTTCTCGCCAAAGTAGCGACATTTCATTGTCGTTGTTTAGCAAACTTAATGGAAATCCGCCTTTAAGAAAGTAATCGGAAAAGTGATGATTTATTTCCGACCATAAAAAAGGCGTGAGTTGATGATAAAAAATTCTTCCTGCCAAGGTTTCCGAACTTTGTTTTATCAGGTCGCGAGAAGCTGATCCTAATATAATAAACTTCCCATTTTCGTCCCACTCATCCACCAAACTGCGCATAAGCGGGAACAGTTCTGGTTTTCGTTGTATCTCATCAATACAAATAGTATGGGTTTTGTACTGAGATAGAAAAAATTCCGCATCTTTTAATTTCTGCAAATCTGACGGACGTTCCAAATCTAAATACAGAGTTTTATCAATCTGCTTGAGCAAATGTTTTACAAGTGTAGATTTTCCACACTGACGAGGACCTATAATTGCCGTAACAGGAATATTTGCTATTGATTTTAGCAATAAAGTTTCTATTTTTCTCGGTATATATTTCATTCTTTTTACAATTATAACTATTTTACAATCAAAATTTTAATAACATTATTTGCAAATCCAAAATTTACTTTTGGATTTGCAAAAATACAAAAAGTTTTTTGAAAAACAATATGGTGGCAAAAAAGATTTTATTATAGTGATAAGCACCATCGCTTGTGCTATATTTGCTTGCATCACTAATAAATATTTGAGAATTGGAAAAATAGT
Organism: Bacteroidales bacterium; assembly: GCA_031272025.1. Classification (GTDB taxonomy): domain Bacteria; phylum Bacteroidota; class Bacteroidia; order Bacteroidales; family WCHB1-69; genus JAGVVH01. The sequence goes on along the minus strand of JAISUP010000056.1, from coordinate 7,249 downwards.
CATACCTTGCACCCGAATATTAAACATATTATATATGCAAAAATAGAAAGTTAAAATATTAAAATATAAATAATTAACGGGATTTCGCTCTTATTCTCGTTTCATACGAAGTCTGGTAAATTTCAATTGAAGCATTCGAGAATAATGTGCGAAGGTTCACGCTCACAGGGCGTGAACTGTCGTACTTATTTGAATGCGAAGGTTTACCAGAGCCTGTATGAAACCAATAAGTAAACGATAGCGCCGCGCTTTCTTTTTTTGTTTAAGATTGGTTCATTTTTTTGTTCAAAGAATATTGTCCTCAAATCGTATAACGAAGTATCTTGATTTAAGCGAAACGCCAAAAGTTGTGCTGACTATTCTTTTGTCCGCCCTAATAACTTATTTCCTGATAATTGTGCGTAAGAAATTTAAGTATATTTTATAAATAACAGAATAAGCGTTACGCGCTATATTCAATTAGTACCCGAAAATCTCTTTTGTTGTCAGTCGTTTCACTTCGCCTATGGCTTCGAGTGCCGAAAAATCGATGGTGTTCTCGTTGCCCAAAACACAGAAAGTGTAGGTAGAATTGGCAACATTTTGTTGTTGAAATTTCAAAACATCGGCAAGCGTGAATGTCTGAACCTGCTCAAAGACATCGCTGCGCAGGTCGTGGTCAATGCCAAAACGTTGATAGTAAAGATACTGCCACAAGATACCGGCTTTTGTAACACGTTGGGTACGAAGATTTGAGATTATCGCTTCTTTGGCAATATCAAACGCTTTTTCGGATTGTGGAATTGTATCCAAAATCTGACGGAAAGCGGCGATGGCATCTTTCAACTTGTCGGTTTGGGTACCGAGCAGGGCAACCATATAATTGGAACGGTCGGGGCGGGAAGCGGTGCTGTAATTTGCCTGCGCCGAATATGCCAACGCGCGTGCCTCGCGAATTTCCTGAAAGACAATAGAGTTCATCCCTCCACCAAAATATTCGTTAAACATCGTGATAATGGGTTCTTCGGCGGGATTGTAACTTCCTTTTTTCGACATCATCATCATCATGGTCTGCGGGGCATCGTAATGCGCGTAAAGTACCGAATTTTTATCCGTTGCCTGTTCGGTATAACCCGCCGGCGCGGGATAATCGACAAGCGGCACGGTTACTTTGTGCTCGGAGTTAATCAAAGTCAAAAAGTCGTTGGATTTTAGCGTTCCATAATACAGAATTTTGTGCTTGTAAGTTTCGAGCGAATGAATTTTATCCACCAGCATTCGCGGGTCGATGGCTTTCAACTCGCTTTCGGGAAGCAGATTTGTTGAAGGATTCATCGCGCCATAGACCCCATACATGCGCAGGCGGGAAAAGTTTGTGGAATTGTTGAGTTTGGCATCGACTCTGCTTTTGAGTATGTCGCCCACCAAATTGTGGTATGCCTGTTCGTTGACAACCGCGTTATTGAGCAAATGTTCAAAGAGTTGCAGGGCTGGCTGCAAGTTTTCAGACAAACCGCTGAGCGACACATACATCCTGTCTTGCCCTGTGGAAACGCTATAATTGGTACCGAGTTTGTAAAATTCTTCCTTAATTTGTTCGGGACTGTATTTGTCGGTGCCGAGGTATTGCAGGTATGTTATTGCTAACGACAGTGCTTTGTCGTTGTCCGCGCCCATATCAAAAACGTAATTAAGTTCAAAAATGTCGTTTTCCGTATTTTGCTTATATAGAACGGGCACATCGGCATTGGCGGTAAGGAAGGTAATTTCTTTCTTAAAATCAACAAAAACCGGCTCAATCGGTTTCACGGTAGCGAGTTGAATCTGCTTCACGAAGTCACTGACCGTGTCGCGGTTGACCTCAAGTGGCGTGATGGCGGGCTTGTCTATTTTTATCTCGTCGGTTTGCCCGTGTTTTTTATAAACGATAACATAATTGTTTTTGAGTTTTTCGTTGGCAAAAGCCACCACTTCGTCTTTGGTAATTTTCGCCATATTATCCAATTCTGTTACCTCGTCTTTCCAGTTGGTTTGGTTGATAAACGATTTGTACATTGCCGAGGCGCGGGCAGTGTTGTGTTCTAATTGCCTGATTTCGCTCAATTTAAAATCGTTGACCACTGCCGGGAGCAGCCAGTCGGGGAAGTCGCCGCTTTTGAGTTTCTCGACTTGTTCGAGCAGGATATCTCGTGCTTCTTCCAATGTTTGTCCTTCTTTTGGGGTGGCTGAAAGAATGAGTGCTTGATTTTCAGCCAAAATATCGGGTTGCGAACCGGCTTCGAGCAGCAGTTGTTTTTGACGGATATTCAGGTCTATCAAGCCGGCGTGCCCGTTGGTAAGCACCATATCCATCAATTTGAGTTTAAGAATTTCGTTGTGGTCCTTGGCATCAATGCGGTATGCCATAACGAGTTCATCGGCATCTTTACCTGTAATGGTCTTTTCTACGGGTGCGGTAAATGGGGTGTCTTCAAATTTGGGTTGCACCACATCCTCGCCGCGTTTGAGTTGTCCGAAATATTTGTCAATAATTTTAATGGCTTCATCGGGATTAAAATCGCCGGACATCGTGATTGCCATATTATTAGGAACATAATATTTGTCAAAATAATTTTTGATATTGACCAACGAAGGATTTTTTAAATGTTCTTGTGTTCCGATAACGGTTTGTGTTCCATAAGGATAATGAGGATAGAGCAGCGCGTAGAGTGTTTCGTAGATGCGGAACCCGTCGTGATTCATAGAGCGATTTTTCTCTTCATACACGGTTTCGAGTTCGGTATGAAAACCGCGAAAAACGGGATTGGCGAAACGGTCTGCCTGAATTTTTGCCCAGTTTTCAATCTGGTTAGACGGTATATCTTCCTTATACACGGTTTCGTCTTCCGAAGTATGCGCGTTGGTACCACTTGCCCCGATGGTAGCCATCAGTTTGTCGTATTCGTTGGCAATGGCGTATTTTGCTGCCTCGTGAGAGGTAGCATCTATTCGCGCGTAAATGGCTTCGCGTTCGGCGGGGTCTGTTTTTGAACGGTACAGTTCGTAAAGTGCCACGATACTGTCTAAAAGCGGTTTCTCTTTGGTGTAATCGCTTGTTCCAAAAGAAGTGGTGCCTTTAAAAAGCAGGTGTTCGAGGTAATGAGCGAGCCCCGTGGTTTCGGCGGGGTCGTTTTTACCACCGGCACGCACGGCAATGTAAGTTTGGATGCGCGGTGCATCCTTATACACCGACATATACACTTTTAGCCCGTTGTCGAGCGTGTAAATCCGCGTTTTGAGCGGGTCGCCCTCAACGGATTCGTACTTGTAAGTTTTCGCGCACGAGGCGAGAAATACTGCTACAATAGCGGTAATAATGAGAAATGAGGTTTTCTTCATATTAATTTAATATTAAAAAAGTTGGTTTAAAAATTCGTTGCAAAAGTACAAATTATTTGTCAATTATTTGTTTGTTTTTTTTAGCACGTATTGTTCGGCGAACGTGCCGTCAATGATTTGCCGATTCTGGTCTAACCATGTCATGGTATTTTCGCCCGCGAGAAAATATACCGTACTTTTATCCGCTGTATTCTGCAACATGAATATATTCTTGTCAGGTTCCCATTCTATGTTACCCTCGCTAAGAAAATCGCCTTCTTTGTCAATATAATGCTGTAACATGGCGTATGACCCGTCCGCGTTGAGCTTGAGTCGTGTTTCTATTCCCTGACAGTCGGCACAGGGTAGTGTACCCTCATACGTACCTGCCCACGCGGGCAAGTTTTCTACTGCCTCAGTCGCGCTTGTGCACGACTGTTGTTCGGTCGGCTTGTTTTGACAAGAATAAAGGGTTATTGTAACAATCATAACCCCTACCATACACATCATTTTTTCTTTCATCTCTTTTTAATTTTAAAATAAATAACAATAAAAACAAACTGCAAAAATAGAAAAAAAATTGGTAAAAAAATGAATTTAGTAATTTTTTGTAACTTTGCCCCGTCATTTTTTAGAAATAAAAAAATATGAATTAAAAAATAAAAGAAGATGAAAAGAACGAGGATTGTATTGATTTGTTGTATCTTTGGATTTGTATGGCAAGGATTTGCTCATTCTTTGGATCAGGGTCGTGAAATTGTGTTTCAAGCACAAGATCCTGTACAAACGCTTGCAGAAGGGACAGACAGTGTTCCCCCTAAGCCCAAGTACTGGTTTTTTTCCGGTATGGCTGGATTGAATCTTTCGCAGGTAACTTTTATTAACTGGGCTGCCGGTGGTGTGAATAATGCTAATGGTAGAGCCTTTGCCAATCTTACGCTATTGTTTAAGAAAAACCGGATGGCTTGGGACAATAATTTTGACACAGAAGTTGGAGGAATGTACACGCACGCCAGTGCTTACCCGTGGCGAAAAGTTAGCGATAGGTTGCAACTAACCTCAAAATTTGGGTACGAGTTTTCTAAAACATGGTTTGTTACCGTGTTGGGTAGTTTTAAATCACAATACGCTAATGGCTATGACTACGGGCTTGACGCGGCAACCAATCAAGAAACCATGACCTTCTCATCTCAATGGCTATCACCTTCTTATACAGATATATCTGTGGGTATAGACTGGAAACCGGCACCCATTTTTTCGCTCTATTATTCTCCGGTCGCTGGACGTATTGTTACTTGTACAGATTCTATCCTGAGAAAAAAATACGGTGTGCCCGAAGATAAAACTTTCATGGCAAGTTTGGGTATGACACTCAAAGGGCATTTAGATTATTCGCCAATTAAGAATCTTAGAATTATTTCTACCCTCACGCTCTACACGCCTTATACTGCCAAAGAACTGCAACCTTTCGGAAACATTGACGTGGATTGGGATTTTGTCATATCGTATCAATTACTTAAAGTGTTGAATATTTCGGCGGGTTTCACACTCAAGTATTACGACCAAGTGATGATACCCAATAAAGATGGAAAATTAGCCCCTCGCGTACAATTTAAAGAAGTGGTTGGCGTGGGAATTGGTTACTCATTCTAATTTTTTCGTATCTTCGCGAAAATTTATATCCAATGAAAATATTCTTATGGGCAAATATCTTATGTTTGTGTTTTTTGCCGGACATGAAAGCACAAAATGTAACCTATGACATCGCCCCTGACGTGCAAAAAGTAGTAACCTTGTACGAAAGCGCGTGGGAAAACGTGAAAAAGACAGAGGGATTCAGGGTGCAGATTACTTCTTTGTCGGGAAATAATTCGAGAGTCAATGCAGAAAATTTGTGCAAAGATTTTAGAGAAAAATTTCCGGGGATGCCTTGTTATATTCAATATCAAGAGCCTCATTTTAAAGTACGGGTTGGAAATTTTAAAAATCGTTTAGATGCACTGAAGTGCCTGCAAACCATTGCCATTACCTATCCGGGGGCATTCGTGGTGCGAGACAAAATCTTCTTTACAACGCCTTAAGTATTTTTAAACAGGATACTCTGAAATTGGCAGTTTCAATTATAGTTCAAATCATTATGTGGGAACGATTATTTAAGAAAAAAGATATTGAGCAGTTGTTACGAGAGGCGAACAACGAGCAAGCAGGTTTTAAGCGTACATTGTCGGTATGGCATTTGGTAGCATTAGGGATTGGGGCAATCGTAGGGACGGGGATTTTTGTTATCACGGGGCAGGCTGCCGCCGACTATGCCGGTCCGGCGTTGACTATTTCTTTCGTGATTTCGGCGGTAGCCTGTGTACTCGCGGGGTTATGCTATGCCGAGTTCGCCTCCATGCTACCGGTATCAGGTAGCGTTTATTCTTATAGTTATGCCACGATAGGAGAAGGCTTGGCGTGGTTTATCGGGTGGACACTGATTCTCGAATACCTGTTTGCCTGTGCCAGCGTGTCGGTAGGTTGGTCGGGATATATGCTCAGTTTGCTCGACCGTTGGAACATCCATCTTTCCCCGTTGCTGTCGCGCCCCACATTCGATCATTTGCCTACCGGAGAATGGGTGCTTACCGGTAGTTTGCTCAATTTTCCTGCTTTTTTTATCCTTACAATCATTACCCTTTTTTTGTTGGGAGGTATCCGGCAAACCGCCTGGATCAACAATTTGGTCGTGATAATAAAAGTAAGTGTAATATTGTTGTTTGTTGCTTTTGGGATTTCTTATATTGACCCGGGTAATTATGTTCCATATATTCCTGAAAATAGTGGTCAATTTGGAGTTTATGGGTGGAGTGGTATCTTGCGCGGTGCAGGAGTAGTTTTTTATGCCTATCTTGGTTTTGATGCACTTTCTACCACGGCACAAGAAACACGACACCCGCAGCGCGATATGCCTCGCGCTATTCTTATTTCTTTGTCTATTTGTGCGTTACTATATGTCATGGTTACTTTCGTGCTCACAGGCATAGTAAATTACAAAGAGTTACACACCGATGCCCCTATCGCGTTGGCTATTGATAGAGCCGGAGAAGGCTTGTCGTGGCTCGGTCCCTTTATAAAAATTGGGGCTATTGCAGGGTTGAGTTCGGTTATTTTGGTCATGATGTTGGGACAGTCACGCATCTATTACGCGATAGCCAAAGATGGGCTATTGCCAAAGGTACTTGCTCGAGTAACCCCACAAGGTGTGCCTCGTAATGCCACTTTGCTCGCGGGGCTACTTTCCACCTTATTTGCCTCGCTTTTCCCTTTGCACGTGCTCACCGAAATGGTTTCTATGGGCACGATGATGGCTTTTTGTATTGTCTGCGTGGCAGTAGTCGTGTTGCGACACACCCGCCCCGACTTATCACGACCTTTTAAAGTCCCGTTCGTACCTTATTTACCCCTGCTCGGTGCATTAATTTGTATGGCACAAATGATATCTTTGCCGGGTAGCACATGGACGCGATTAGGGGTGTGGACAGTTGTAGGTTGTATGGTGTATATCTTTTACGGCAGGAAACATAGTACCCTCTCCTGACATTTTTTTACCGCAAAAAGTGCCATACATTTAAAAAAAGTGTATATTCGCGCACTTTTTTCCGTAAAAAAATTTAGAATTGATGAAACATTTCTACTATTTGCTGATATTTTTGGGTTTAGGGATGTTGTTCTTGTCGAGTTGGGAATACCCCGGTGAATCCCGCGCTGTTTCCCATCCTTCCCAAGTTGTTTCTCTTCTTTTCCATGCTATTTCTCCCGTCCTTTCCGTGCTGTTTCCCGTCCTTCCCGCGGAAGCGGGAATCTCCTGAATAACAGTGGTATTGTCGGGAGTCCCGTTGCGGTGCGGTGGCATTTGCCGGGAGTTAGGGCA
>JAISUP010000034.1 GCA_031272025.1 Bacteroidales bacterium | reverse complement strand
AGGACAGACAACCGCCTCATTGGCAAAATGTTATTTAGGCGAACAGCGCAAAATCATATATCCGTCATTTCAACAGTTATGAACCGTTTCAGCGAATACAGAATTATGTGGGTATTAGTGTTTTATGATTTACCTACCGAGACGAAGAAAGAGCGCAAAGTCGCCGCCGATTTTCGCAAAAAGATTATCAATGACGGCTTTACGATGTTTCAGTTCTCAATTTATCTGCGACATTGCGCCAGCCGTGAGAATGCCGACGTCCATATCAAGCGCGTCAAAAGCATACTTCCCGCACTCGGACAGATTGGTATTCTGTGCATTACCGACAAGCAATTCGGGCAGATGGAACTGTTTCAGGGGAAAAAGGAAAAGCCGGTTAAGACGCCGTATCAACAGTTAGAAATGTTCTGATTTTATACTTTTCTCGGTTGAAATATAATTTTCCAACGACAAATCAGCGACAGCAATTCTGTCTTGCGAATAGTCGCACACATCGCCTAATTTTACTTTTTTTGTATTCATTCCACCCCCCTCCATATTCCGTTTTTGTCGGCGCCGAGACGCTCGATAATATGTTTGTCTTTTAATTTTTTTACATTGTTTTCAATGGTGCGTTTTGGGATGTCTAGGTATAAGGCTATTTGGGCGATTGTTATATTTGGATTGCTCTGCATTGCCGCCAATATTTTTTTTGCAGTTCATTTACACCACCATTTACACCACCATTTACAGGGTCATGTTGAATGGTTTTCTTTATTCGGCTGGCGATGATGTTGTCAAGGGTGAATTTCAGCACATCGAGCATAAACTGTATAAAAACAGTAACGTTGTTTTTTTTGTCAGCCAGATTCAGCGCGTTGTAATACCCCTGCTGGTTTTGGTAAACCATTGTTTCCACCGGTATCTATTGGAAATTTTTGTCCCAACTATGCAAAATGACGGTTTGCCAGAGCCGTCCCATCCGCCCGTTGCCGTCTTCAAAAGGATGAATATATTCGATAGCAAAATGTACAATACAACCGAGTTGGACATTAAGGCGTGCGCCTGCAATAAACTTTCAAGCGAAAACGGGTCATATTCCCCGATTTTTTCATTATCTTTTTTAAGCAATCAATGATTTACTTTTAACGAACAGTTCCGCGAGTTCATCTTCTGTGGGCAAAACAGTTTTGTATTTTGAGGCGAAAATCTGGCGGCTTTCTTTTAACACCGAATACTTCACGATTGTTTCATCTTTTTCAGAACAAAGAATTATTCCGATTGTCGGGTTGTCGTCCTCTCCACGTTTGAGCGTGTCGAACATTTCCTCCAAAAGGTGCGAAGTACAGTTTTGTTCTGCCGCTTTTTTTATGTAATACGAGCGTTCTTTAGGGCTTTCAAGCCTCATAGTCAAGCGAATATGCGACAAAGTGAGATTCTCTACGTGCTGCGTAGAGAATTGGGGAAAGACGAGATAAAACTGCCTCATATTCCATAAATTCGCCTCCGAGAAGCCCTTGCCAAGCGTATCCGACAAGTAACGCGAGAGGTTCGTAATCAGATAATCGCCATAATTTGCCCGGCTTTCTCCATGCTCCTCCTGTTCAACTATGCGCTTGCCGATTTGCCAATAGGTGTTAACCATAACTGTATTAACCGTCTGATAGGCAACACTTCGCGATTGTTGCAACAACTAGCGGATTTCTGCGTAAAAAGTCAGATTTTTTTCAAAAATAGAAAATAAAAATGATTCAAGGGGTTTTCACACAGCCTCAGTAGCAGGGTAGGGGTATGTATTTTTTTCCCATATTCCCTTATTATCAGAACCGCTTCGCGGTTCTTCGTGTCTTCTTCGGGAGACTTCGTGCTACTTAACTAATCAAAAAAAAAAAAAAAAGAGGCTGTCTCAAAAACAAGTCAGCCCCCTTTTTCGGATTAAGTTTGTGCTCTCTTTTATTCGGCTTTACAAACTACATTTCCAACGGACAAGGCTTCGCAATCCGATACAGACATTTCTCCTGCACTTGCACTTGCACTTATGGCTGCTCCTAAATATTCGGTAGTAGTAGTACAAATGCATTCTTTTTTGCATGATGCGAAACTAATTGCCAATCCGGCAACTGCCAATACTAAAAATAATTTTTTCATAATTGAAAAATTGTTTAAGTGAAAAATAAAATTAACGCTGCAAAGGTATATATATTTTTCATACTATTAATGTAAAAAAAAGTTAAAAATAATAAATGTTGTTAATTTAGTCGCATTTTGTAGTCAAAATGACTGCATTTTGTGGTTATTGTATCGTGAAATTTTTTATTGATAATGGGTTAATTTATTAAATTTTATTACTATCTTCGCGTTTTGTTTTTGAAGCCTTGTAGTTCAATGGATAGAACGGAAGTTTCCTAAACTTTAAATTCGGGTTCGATTCCCGGCGAGGCTACTTGTTTTGTTTTTTCATGATAACAGAAACTCGTTCCCGATATATTACCGCGTTAACCATTGCCGGTTCGGATAGTGGTGGTGGTGCCGGCATACAAGCCGACCTGAAGACATTTTCGGCACTGGGGGTATTTGGCACCTCTGTTATTACTTCTGTTACAGCCCAAAATACCCGTGAAGTAAGATCTTTCCAAAATTTAAAGCCCGACTTTGTGCGTCTGCAATTGGAGACGATACTTGATGATATTCGTGTAGATGCAGTAAAAACCGGAATGTTGCCCGAACCAAAAATGATAGAGCATATTTCACGCGTGCTCGCGCAGTTCCCGTCTTTGCCGTTAGTAGTCGACCCCGTCATGGTATCTACTTCGGGTGCCGTGTTAGTTAAACCCGAAGTAGAAATTGCTTTCAGGCAATGGCTCTATCCTCGCCTTACCTTACTTACCCCCAATATTCCGGAAGCAGAATTTCTAACAGGTCAAGTTATTAAAGACGACTCTACCTTGTTCGCGGCGGGAAATAAGTTACTTCAAATGGGGTGCAAAGCCGTGCTCATCAAAGGAGGTCATCGCGATAAAGTCGTCGCGGCTACCGATATCCTTTTTCAACGAGACACCGCGCCCCTTTCTTTTTCTTCACCATTGGTTCACACCCGCAATTTACACGGTACAGGCTGTACGTATTCCGCGGCAATAGCGGCATTGCTTGCCAAGGGAAGTCCTTTGGTAGTGTCAATACGTGAAGCAAAAAAATACGTGGGCGAAGCCATCGAAACCGGGGCACCCTTAGGCGTGGGACATGGACATGGTCCGGTATGCCATTTTTTTAAAAACGGAAAAACGAAATTAAAAACTATCCAAACAGATTTGCAATAAAAGAGGATTTTTCCCGTTAATAAAATATGCTTAAAAAGAATATAATAAAGATATGGCGTTTCATGGGGGTATTGATATTTTTGGGTATGCTTTCGTGGGCAAGCACCCGTTGTCAGAAACCGGAAACAGGAGACAATGCCACGCTTTCGTTCTCGACGACTACCCTTACTTTCGATACCGTATTTACCACGCTCAACTCGTCAGTACGCCGCCTGGTAGTCTATAACCCGCACCGGTTCGAGATAAAAACCCTCATCGGGCTTGCAGGGGGAAAACAGTCGCGATATAACGTGAACGTGGACGGGGAACCGTTACCGTTAGAAGGGAACAAAGAATTTACGATATTGCCGCGCGACAGCATTTTTATTTTCGTGAAAGTCAATATTGCCCCCGGGAGTCAAAATCTGCCTTTTCTTATCACGGATTCTTTGATTTTTAAGACGGGTACCGTGGTACAGGACATTGATTTATTGGCTTACGGGCAAGACGCGTATTTTCATGTGGCAGACCCTTCTACCGGATATTGTATCGTGGCACGTGAAAACGAGACTACATGCTGGCAAAACGACAAACCTCATGTTATTTACGGGGCAGCCGTTGTCGATTCAATGGGCACATTGCTTGTTAACCCCGGAACTCGGGTATATTTGCACCAAAACGGGAGGCTATGGGTATACAGGTACGGTAGTTTGCAGGTCAATGGCACTGCCGATGACCCGGTTCGCTTTCAGGGCGACCGTTTGGAACATGGCTTTGAAAACGATTATGCTCAATGGGATAGAATCTGGATAAACGAAAGCCCGCGAAACAATTATATCCATTACGCGGTCATACAAAATGCTTTCGTGGGCATACAGGTAGAACCTCTTTTTGAGGTCATTTCTAACGAAAACCGTATCGAGAACACGATTATCAAACATTGTGCCCACACGGGACTGATAGGACGGGCAGCAAACGTAGTCGTGCTCAATAGCCTTATTAGCCGCTGTGGTGTGGCAAACGTGCAACTGTGCGCGGGCAATTTCCTGCTCAATCATGTTACGATAGGAAAATATTATAGTTCGGGAACGAATAGCGGTCCCGCCATGCTACTTAGCAATTATTACGAGTACGCTCAAGTTGAAGGAAATAACGTTGTATACCAGACCATTAGCGGAAATACGTCTGTGTCCGTTTTAAACAGTATTATTTATGGATACAATGGTAACGAGTTAGTCGTGCAAAAGAAAGATAATGTATCGATGGAATGGAATTTTGAATGCTGTTTGTTGAAAAAAGAAAATGAAGATGCAGGACACTTTGTCCAGTGCTTGTTTAATAAAGACCCGTTGTTCGCGGACTTGTCAAAAGAAGATTACACCCTAAAAGCGGGTTCGCCTTTAATAGGGAAAGGAAAAAGCACGAATCTCACGACCGACCTGAACGGTAAAACCCGAAAATCACCCCCCGACATCGGGGCTTTTGAATATTAACAAATTTATGCTAACTTTGCAAAAAATTTAAAAATAAATACCAATGAAAAAATATTTTTTAATGCTCGTGCTTGTGGTAGCCGTTTCGGGAGTCAAAGCACAACAGAAAAACAAAGAAACCATCGTGATACAAACCAATGGGGTTTGTGAGATGTGTGAAAAACGTTTCATGGATAACGTTCCTTATTTTAAGGGGGTTACAGATTGTAAATACGAGGCAAGTACTTCCAAACTGACCGTCATTTATCAGCCCAAGAAGACCACGGTGGAGCAAATAAGACAAGGAATTAGTAAATTGGGCTACGATGCAGACACCGTGAAAGCCGATCAGACTGCCCGTGCCAAATTACCGGCATGTTGTCGTGCCGATAAAGGGAAGTCGTCCTGTCACCCGAATAGCCATCATTGAAAATCAGATTTTTTTATGCTCATACAAGACGTTATTACTCAATTAGAGCAAAAGTACCCGCTTTCGTGGCAGGAAGATTTTGACAATAGTGGGATACAATGCGGGGATGCCCGGCAAGAATTGACCGGGATCGTAGTCTGCTTTGACCCTTCAACAAGTGTGGTTAAGGAGGCGATAAAACAAGGTGCCAATCTCGTGATTTCTCACCACCCTGTGCTTATTCAAGGAATAAAAAAAATCATTCCCGGTTCGCTTTCGGGAAATACTCTTTGTGCAGCCTTGTCATCAGGGGTCGTACTTTATGCCATGCACACGAACATGGATAGTGCTCCTAACGGGGGCAATGATCTCTTTGCCCAAAAAATAGGACTTACTCGTTGTTCGGTACTTTCACCCCAAGAAAACCGGTACCGTAAGTTGGTGTTTTTTGTCCATGCCGACTATGCTGCCCCCCTTAAAAACGCGCTTTTTGACATGGGTTGTGGTATGCTTGGGGCATACGACCATTGCAGTTATAGTATGACAGGAGAAGGCTGTTTTCGTCCATCGTCAGAAGCGAATCCTTTCGTGGGAGAAAAACTACAAGAAACACGTGTAAACGAGGAAAAAATAGAGATGATTTTCCCCGCGGTAATACAAAGAAAAGTAGTAGAAACCTTATTCAAATATCACCCTTACGAAGAACCCGCTTTTGATTTGGTGCCCCTTTTGAATACCGACAGACATGTTGGGCTTGGACGCGTGGGCTATTTACCTGCCCCCATGCCCGAAGATAAATTTCTGTCTATGCTCAAAGACAAATTGAATATAAATCAGTTACGTTATACGTGTGGGGCAAAAGATATGATCTCGAAAGTAGCACTCTGTGGCGGTGGCGGTGCTTCTCTACTCAAGGCTGCGCTTTCCGAAAACGCGGATGCCTACATCACGGGAGACCTCAAATATCATGACTTTCTCGATGCCACCCATAGGATGCTCGTGGTAGACATGGGGCATTTCGAAAGCGAACATTTTATTAGAGAAATTATCATACAAGAAATAAAAAATATGAACTTGCCGGTATCTTGTCAGATAGCAAAAACAGAGGAGATGAAAATCAAATATATATGAAATTGTTAAGATTTTGGTTCGGGATTATTTTGGTATTTGTCGGGAGTTTGAGGTTCGCGGTCGCGCAAGATACGGTGCCGTTGAACGGGTATCATGTCTTTTATTATCCCGATGGAACAAAATCGAGCGAAGGATACTTGCGTGAAGGACAACCCGATGGGTGGTGGAAATCATATCACCCGCGTGGCGTGCTGATGTCGGAGGGAAATCGTGAAAATTATTTGTTAGACAGTATTTGGACTTTCTATGACCTTGAAGGCAAAAAAATATTGGAAATCAATTATCGACAAGGGAAGAAAGACGGTACCCGTGTCCAGTATTTGCCGGAAGAGTTTATCGTGGAGCAATGGAAGGCAGATACACTTGTTGGCAGTACGCGTACTTTCTTTGAAGATAGTATGCTGAAAAAAGAAACCCCTTATGAAAATGGAGTACCTCATGGCTTGGAAAAAGAATACGACCACGCGGGAATGGTTATCGCCGTTACAAATTATTACAGAGGCAGTATGCTCAAACGGGAATTTATCAATAGAAAAGACCGCTTTGGCTACAAACAAGGAAAATGGAAGTTTTTTTGGGCAAATGGTCTTTTGCAGGAAGAAGGCACCTATCAAAATGACCGGAAAAATGGCTTTTTTAAATATTATGATACCACGGGACAATTCGTGAAAGTACTCAAATACGAACACGACATGATTGTGGAAGATGCCCCTGAAACCAAAGTATTAGAGCGCAAAATAGCCTATTATCCTAATGGGCAGCCCTCTATCACGGCAACCTATTATAAGGGGGTGCCGGAAGGGATACGTAGAGAATATGATACCGCCGGCAATATCATTCGCGGGTACGTGTACTCGAATGGTTTTCTGCGCTTTGAAGGTATTACCGACCTCAATGGCAAACGGCAAGGAAAATGGAAAGAGTTTTACCCCGCGGGGACCCTCCGCTCAGAAGGATATTACATGAACTCACTTCCTGCCGGAGAATGGAAATATTACTTTGAAAATCAAGAAATTGAAATAACAGGAAGATATAATAAAAAAGGACAAAAAGAAGGACAATGGCTATGGTATTATCCCCATCGCGGGTTATTGATAGAGGCAAACTACGTGCAAGGTGAGTTGGAAGGAGAATACGCGGAATATGACGAGCAAGGCAAAGAGATAAGTAAAGGCGAATATTTGGCAAATGCCGAAGAAGGCGAATGGTTTTATCGCAACAACAACTTGACAGAAAAAGGTAAATACTTGGATGGAGCAAGACAGGGAACTTGGATAACCTTATACGACAACGGCAAAACAGCCGTGGAGATGAATTACGAGCAAGGCATCCCCGATGGAAAATTTACCCGCTATTGGGAAAACGGGAAAATAAAACAAACAGGAAAATACCTGTCAGGGGAACCGGACGGGGTATGGCTAAAATACGATGAAGACGGTACTCTTTTCTTGACCACGCTCTATAAAAATGGCGTGGAATTAAAATGGAATGATTACAGAATACAACCATGAAAACCCGTTGAACCGATGAAAACAAAAGGTATAGTCATTAAATCCACAGGAAGTTGGTACGAGGTTATGTCTGCACCACGCGTCGCGGTTGCATGTCGGTTAAGAGGCAAATTTCGACTCGCGGACAATAAAAACACGAATCCTGTAGTGGTTGGCGACCACGTGCTCTTCGTGATAGAACCTGACGGTAGCGGGTATATCACCGACATATTGCCCCGAACCAACTATATTGAACGAAAATCAACCAAATTATCAAAAATCAATCATTTGATAGCCTCTAATATTGACTTGGCATTATTGGTGATTACTCAGAAAGAGCCTCGAACTTCATCGGGTTTTGTTGACCGTTTTTTAGTGTCGGCAGAAGGATTTAGAATACCGGTTTGCTTAGTTTTTAATAAAATAGATATCTATAATCCCGAAGAAATCATAGAAATTCAACGGGTAGCCGTGTTGTATGAAAATATAGGATACCAGGCAATGATGACCTCTGCCGTTACCGGAGAAGGAATAGAAACTTTGAAAAAGAACATTATGGGAAAAGTGGTGCTTTTTAGTGGACATTCAGGGGTGGGAAAATCAGCACTTGCCAATCTGCTTTTCCCATCATTGCATCTTAAAACAGGAGAAATATCGTCCTATCACCGGAAAGGAAAACATACCACTACTTTTGCACAAATGTTTCCTGTTGACACGGAAGCGCGGACTTTTGTTATCGATACCCCCGGTATCAAAGAATTTGGACTTATCCAATATTCCAAAGAAGAGATTAGAGATTATTTTCCCGAGATTAGAAAATATAACAATTGCTGTCGTTTTAACAATTGTTTGCATGTGCAGGAACCGGGATGCGCTGTCAGAGAAGCCGTGCAAAACGAGCAAATAGCCCCTTCCCGCTACTATAATTATTGCTCTATTTTACAAGATGAGGATTTACAAATTTCGGATTGGAAATGGCAATAAATTATAACAGTAAAAAAAAAAATATTTTACCCCCTGCATTTTGTATTATTTTTTTTACTATTTTTGCAGCCATTTTCAAAGTATCTTTGCAGGGGTACTAAGGAAGTATAATAATAATTTAAAAATAAAGTATTTATAGAATAAAAAATCGCATTTAAAACGATGGGTGCACGAAAAAAAATAGCAGCAGAAGCAAGAAAAGAAGCCAAAAAGCATCTTTATATGGCACGCTTGGTAGATAATCCCACATCACCGAGAAAGACTCGTATCATGGCGGACGTGATCAGGGGAAAAGATGTAGAATACGCGATGAATGTATTGAAATACAGCAAAAAGGAGTCTGCGGAGAAGTTGTTGAAACTTTTAAAATCAGCCATTGCAAATTGGCAAGTAAAAAATGAAGGTGTTCGTTTGGAAAACGCGCAATTGTATGTTAAATCCATCGTTGTTGATGGCGGACGTATGCTTAAGCGTCTCCGCACGGCTCCGCAAGGTAGGGGCTATCGCGTGAGAAAACGTTCTAATCATGTAACGCTGATTATTGATAACAAAGCAGAAAATCATATTGTAGAAGAAACTCAAAATAACGAATAGTATGGGTCAAAAAGTTAATCCGGTAGGTTTAAGATTGGGGATCATCAGAGGTTGGGATTCCAATTGGTTTGGTGGCAAAAATTTCGCCGGCAAAATAGTGGAAGATGACAAAATTAGACGTTATCTCAATGTGCGGTTAGTTAAGGCAGATATCGCGAAAATTTATATCGAGCGAACCCTCAAACTAATCACGGTAACCATTAACACCGCCCGTCCCGGTCTGATTATCGGGAAAGGAGGTACCGAGGTGGATAAACTAAAAGAGGAGTTGAAAAAAATTACCAATAAAGAAGTGCAAATCAATATCTCGGAAGTAAAACGTCCCGATTTGGATGCCTATCTCGTGGCACAAAAAGTAGCCAAACAAATTGAGGGACGCGTATCCTATCGGAAGGCTGTAAAAACCGCCATATCTTCGACTATGCACGCGTTTGCAGACGGGATTAAAGTTTCTGTTTCCGGTCGCTTGGGTGGTGCGGAAATTGCCCGTGCAGAGCATTTTAAAGAAGGGAGAACTCCCTTGCATACTTTACGTGCCGACATAGACTATGCCAAGGCAGAAGCCCATACCACCTACGGACGTATCGGTATCAAAGTATGGATTTGTAAAGGATTAGTTTACGGGAAACGAGATTTGTACGCGATACTCCCCGATAGCAAAGACATGAAAATCGGAGGTGCAGGTAGAGGCGGCATGAGAAATGATAGGGATAGAAATGACCGCAGAGACAGAGGCGATCGCCGTGATAGAAATGACCGTCCTTTCGACCGGAGAAGACAAGACAGAGAGCACCGAGAAAGATAGAATTATAATTGAATTTAAGGAGTAGAAGAACATAGAAAAAAGTTAAAAAGTCATGTTACAACCAAAAAAGACCAAATACAGGAGACCACAAAAGGGTAGGATGAAAAGTATTACCAAACGCGGGGCAGAAATCGCGTTCGGTTCGTTTGCACTCAAGACCTTGGACCAAATGTGGTTAACCGGTCGTCAAATAGAAGCCGCCCGTCAGGCAATTACCCGTTACATGAAACGTGAGGGACAATTGTGGATACGCGTATTTCCCGACAAACCGGTAACTAAAAAACCCGCGGAAGTACGTATGGGTAAAGGTAAAGGTGCCCCGGAATATTTCGTGGCACGGATTAGCCCCGGACGTATTCTTTTTGAAGCCGATGGTGTTCCTTACGAAGTGGCAAAAGAAGCCATGCGCCTTGGTGCTCAAAAATTACCGGTACATACCAAGTTTATTGTCAGAAGGGATTATTCAGAAGAAATTTAAAAACATTGATTATGAAACAGTCAGTCATCATAGAACTTTCAACACCGGAAATTGTTGAAAGATTAGCAGAAGAAAAGCAACAGCTTGTGAAATTGAAACTCAATAACGCGGTATCGCCACTCGAAAATCCCAATAAGATTAAAGAGCAAAGACGTACTATCGCGAGAATGAAAACCGAATTACGCAGGCGCGAAATTAACGAACAGTCGAAAAAGTAAATAGTCATGGAACTGCAAAGAAATAACCGTAAAGTAAGAGAAGGTCTTGTAGTAAGTAACAAGATGGAAAAATCTATCGTGGTAAACGTGGAAAGACGTTTGAAACACCCGATGTATGGTAAGTTTTTGAAACGTACAACTAAATTGATGGCACACGATGAAAAAAACGAGTGCAATATCGGGGATAAAGTACGAATCATGGAAACCCGACCGTTGAGTAAAAATAAATGTTGGCGTTTGGTTGAAATTATAGAAAGGGCAAAATAGTATGGTACAACAAGAATCAAGACTATCCGTTGCAGATAACAGCGGTGCAAAAGAAGTACTTTGTATCCGTGTACTTGGCGGGACAAAGAGAAGGTATGCCGGTGTCGGCGATAAGATTATCGTTACGGTTAAAAGTGCGATACCTTCGGGAAATGTAAAAAAAGGGACAGTGAGCAAGGCAGTAGTCGTGCGCACAACGAAACCTGTACGCAGAGGCGACGGTTCCTATATCCGGTTTGATGATAATGCCGTAGTATTACTTACCCCGGCAGAAGAAATGCGTGGAACACGTATCTTTGGACCTGTAGCACGCGAATTACGTGAGAAACAATATATGAAAATTGTTTCCCTCGCCCCGGAAGTATTGTAAATAAATAAAATGAATTATTAATCGTCCATTGACAAAGACCAATTGGATAAAAATGTTAAAAAAATGAAGTTAAAAATTAAAAAAGGTGATACCGTGAAAGTCATTGCCGGCAACGCGAAAGGATCGCGAGGCAAAATACTAAGGGTAGACATCGAAAAACAACGGGCAGTGGTAGAAGGAGTTAATTTAGTATCCAAAGCCATGAAGGCAAATGCCAAAAATCCTAATGGGGGCATTATTAAGAAAGAAGCACCTATTCATGTGTCAAACCTCATGCTTATTGATAGCAAAGGTAATGCTACCCGTGTGGGACGCCGGATGGGTGAAAAAGGTAAATTAGTTAGGTATTCTAAAAAAACAGGAGAGGAGATTAAATAATGTACACACCCAGATATAGAGAAAAATATGAGCAGGAGGTTATCCCTGCATTGAAGGAACAATTTGGTTTCAAATCCATAATGAGAGTTCCTAAAATTAAGAAAATTTGTTTGAACCAAGGGTTGGGAAAATTTGGAATTGCCGACAAGAAGTTGATAGACCTTGGGGTACAAGAGATGACTCTTATCGCCGGTCAAAAGGCAGTGTCCACGAAGTCGAAGAA
>JAISUP010000007.1 GCA_031272025.1 Bacteroidales bacterium | reverse complement strand
CCTGCCGTGCCTGTTACGGTGATTGACACTACCATTTGCCACGGCGAAATATTCACGCTACACGGCATTACCGCCGGCGTATCAGGCACTTACCGCGACACGCTGCAAAACATCTTCGGTTGCGACAGCATTGTGGAAGTGTCGCTTGTTGTTCGTCCTGCGGTGCCTGTTACGGTAATTGACACTACCATTTGCCACGGCGAAATATTCACGCTACACGGCATTACCGCCAGCGTATCAGGCACTTACCTCGACACGCTGCAAAACATCTTCGGCTGCGACAGCATTGTTATTCTTAACTTGACTGTCAACCAACAAATTGATACTGTGATATTTGCCACCATTACTCTGGGCGACACTTACACCGAAAACGGATTTAATCTGTCCGAAGCAGGCACTTACCACTACACGCTGCAAAACATTTTTGGCTGCGACAGCATTGTAACGCTGCATTTGGAAACAGTAACAGGCATTATCAACCGCCATTTGGCAACGATAAAAATTTACCCCAACCCTGCGAAAAACGAATTGAGAATTGAAAATGCAGAATTGAAAATTGGAGAAACGGTGCATATTTTCGACATTTCCGGTCGTGCGGTAGAGACGTGGCATGCCACGTCTCTACAAAACGGTACGGCAACCATCAACGTTTCGCGTTTGCCCAGTGGCGTGTATTTCCTGAGAATCGGGGATAAAACGGCGAGGTTTGTGAAAGAATAATTCCTGTCGTCATCGCGGCGCATGCCGTGATCCCCTTTGTCTGAACTGTGATTTTCGACTACGCTGGTTAATAATTTTTTTTTTGAGGTGCTATTCACTTTTTTAAATTTTATTGTCCCGCAGGGACGACACTTGCAAGCAACGACAAGTGTCGTCCCTGCGGGACTAACGCGGGAATGGCATCGTTGTTCCGTAGATTAAAATCTACGGTTAATAAAGTGTTTTCCCTGCGGGAAAAATAGCACCTCAAAAAATTATCAACCGATGCCGTTCATTTTCAAGATTCCTTTTGAGATAATGACCCTTGCCGTCTTTCTTTTCAATAACAAACGCATTGATATTCAGTTGCATATAGAAGTGTTAAAAATTGGGGTGATAAAGTCAGGAAAAAACAGATTGCCGAAATCAACCGCGAAACACTTTCAAAAGAGCAGAAAAAAGCAGTTAAAATGCTTGAAAACAAATATTATGGAAACAAGTAATGATTATTTATTTACAGCAACTTATTTCTATTTTGAGGGCGAAAATTTCATCTGTTAGGATTCTTTCGTCGGGCAAAAACACCGTGGTTATCCCGTTTTTTGTTTGCCAATTTAACGGGCGGGCATGATTGAGCAACCAAATACGGGTTCCTTTTTTAGGGGTATGTCCTTGCCACGAGATTTGTCGGGGCGCGGGTTCTCCTAACTTGGGTACGTGAATGGCGTATGCATAGTCTTGTTTTTTTGAAACGGTAAACCATAAGTTTCCTTGTTGATAATTAGTGTCGGGGATAGTAGCAAAGAGGGATTCGCCATACCGGTGCAGCCAATGTCCTATTTCTTGCAAGCGTGTTTCTACCGAGGGTTCGATAATTCCTTCGGGTGTGGGTCCAATGCCCAACAATAGATTGCCTCCTTTGGCAACGACTTCTACCAATGTGGCAATCACTTCTTTTGAAGACTTAAAGACCGCGTTAGGAATGTAACCCCAGTCTTTGCTAAGAGGCATACATGTTTCCCACGCGTAAGGCAGTTGTTTGTCGGGAATTTGTTTTTCGGGGGTACGGTAGTGCTCGTGGGAACCTCCTACGGTACGGTCCACGATAAGCATACCGGGTTGGGTTTCGTGCACCATCTTCGCGATACTGTCCATTAAAATATCCTCTTCCGGAGGTGCCACCCATCCCCCGTCTAACCATAAAATATCAAGATGTCCATAGTTGTGAACTATTTCATATATCTGATTATAAGTATATTTTTGGAAAGAATGCCATCTGTCAGGGTGCCGGTCAATCTTATAGTTCACGTGTCGGGTAGGGGTAGCATAGCGCGACCACCAATAGTAAGGCGAATGCCAATCGGGTTTAGAAAAATAGGCACCCACCATCATGCCTTTTTGTCGGAAAGCCTCAAATACGTAACGCGCGACATCTGCTTTGGGGTGATATTTAAAGGCACTGTTTGTTACTTTAAAATCACTTTCTTTGGTATCGAATAGCGCGAACCCATCGTGATGTTTAGTCGTGAAAATCACGTATTTCATGCCTGCCATCTCGGCTACTCGTGCCCATTGTTCGGGGTTAAAATCCACGGGATTAAATTTGTGGATAAGTTCCCAATAATCTCGCTTATATGTTTCGTAATCGACAGTGCTGTCGCGGGGTATCCAATCTTCGTCTTCCGAACAAATGGACCACGACTCCACGATGCCCGGAACGGCATAAAGTCCCCAATGAATAATCATGCCGAATTTCAAATCCTGCCACGCGGATAACTTTTCTTTGTACCTCGGCACTTCTTTACCACTTTGCCCAAACAAATACCCCTTTTGCCCCCCGCAGAAAGTGAGCAACACGGCAAATATTCCTATTTTTATTTTAAACATACGCTATTATTTTCTGAGAATACACTATGCAATAACCGGTATTATTCTGATCCTAATTGAATAACTTCGCGGTTTGCTTTTCTTACGCGGTCTATTTCTACTTTCATTTTTTCGCGGTCGTAAGTCATTAAGCCATTTACTTCTCCTTCCACGTCAGTAGTTTGCGTGTATACAGCCCCCGCGAAACCGCGAACAACCCATTTTTTCAGGTCTTGAGCATATTTCACGTATTCATCGGTAACTTCTTTCGGGTTTTTGAATTGAATGTATCCCCAGTTTCGGTCAGGTTGCCATAAATGTCCTTCCACGGCAAGTCCTATACCCCCGTATTCTCCCAAGACGTTTACCCGTTTCATGTCAAAAAGATACATGTCGGGATTTGGGTAATTGTGCAAATCGAGAATATCTCCGGTGTGAAAAAAATTACCCCCACTCGCGGGATTTAGCAAACGAGAAGGATCGTAATGACGTGTCCATTCTGAAATATCTTCGGTTTTAAATTGTCCCCATGCTTCGTTGAAAGGTACCCATACTACCACAGAAGGATGTGAGTACAAGTAATCTATGATTTCTTTCCACTCTTTACGATAATTATTTTCCGATGCTGTTGTGCGTATCAGTTCCGTTCCCGTGTAATAGTCTCTGCTTTGCCATGAAGCCGTCCGGTCGCCCGAAGGCATATCTTGCCAAACCAAAATACCGAGTTTGTCGCAATGATAGTACCAACGGGCAGGTTCTACTTTTACATGTTTTCTTATCATATTAAATCCCAATTCTTTCGTTTTTTCAATGTCATAACGTAAAGCCTCATCCGAGGGGGCGGTGTAAAGCCCGTCAGGAAACCACCCTTGGTCAAGCGTGCCATAGTGGAATAAGTTTTTATTATTCAATTGCATACGCATGATGCCGTCTTTGTCTCGAAGGGAAGAAATTTTACGCATGGCGGCATAACTTTTGACAACATCCACCACTTTGCCCCCACTGAACACTTGAATTTTTAAGTCGTACAGAAAAGGACTGTCGGGAGACCATAGTTTGGGGTTCTCTATGTGTAAATCTGCTTCTGTTTCTAATATTGTTTTTTGAGAGGCGACTAATTTTGCCCCGTCAAAGACTTGTATTTCGGCGTAGTCGGCGGGTTCGGCATGAGCAACCCCTATTTTTACCGACAATAATTCTCGGTCAATGTCAGGGGTAGCGCGCAAAGAAGTTACGTGTTTGTGGGACACAGGTTCGAGCCAAACCGTTTGCCATATCCCGGTAACAGCGGTATACCATATCCCTTCGGGGCGACTTACCTGTTTCCCGTGAGGCTGATAGCCCTTGTCGGTATTGTCATACACGCGCACGGTTAGTTTGTTCTCCCCTGAGTTTAAGAAAGGGGTAATGTCGAAACAGAAAGGAGTGTATCCCCCCGTGTGCTCCCCTATTTTAATGCCGTTGAGATAAACCGCTGTTTTCCAGTCTACTGCACCAAAATGGAGCATGACATCTTTGCCTTTCCAATTTTTGGGAATAGAAAAAGTACGGTTGTACCACAATTCTTTATCGGCACCCACGGGTTGTTGCACGCCCGAAAGCGACGACTCCGCGGCAAAAGGGACAAGAATTTTTCCTTGAAAGACGGCGGGTTCGGGTTTTCCCGCGGGCAAAATAGCATAATCCCAAAGTCCGTTAAGATTTTGCCAATCGGCACGTTCCATAAGCGGACGCGGGTATTCCTGCAATACATGATCAGGATTTATGGTTGCCGCCCACCGTGTTTTTATCCTATCCCCTTGAGGCTGCCACTGCGAAAATCCATTGACAATAAAAGCAATAAATACTATCGTAAAAAAATTTTTTCTCATATTTCAATATGTTAAGGAATTTTTGCAAAAATAAACTTTTTTTTCAAACCACCTCACGCATGATTGAAGAATTTCATGTATTTTTGTACCCTGAATTATATTTTAACAAAAAAAATATTACTTATGTTTAAAAATCATCCCAAAGGGCTTATCCCCGCCGCGCTCTCCAATATGGGCGAACGTTTCGGTTATTACATTATGAACGCTGTGCTGGTTTTGTTTTTATGTTCCAAGTTTGGCTTGAGCGAAGAAAACAGCACGCTTATTTATTCCTTCTTTTATGCAGGAATTTACGT
>JAISUP010000054.1 GCA_031272025.1 Bacteroidales bacterium | reverse complement strand
CGCTGTTTGGGGTGATTGGGGTTGTTTGGAAATTCCATTGCTATTAATTCTTGTTCTACCGCAGGTTGCAAATAATTTGGAATAAAGTATTTTTTATTCGTTATATTTAATTTTTCCTGTATTTCTTTTCGTGACATTTTTCCTTCAATTACATTTAACATCCCAATTACAAGCGAATTAACTGGGGGGGTAACTGGGGGGGTAACTGGGGGGGTAACCTCATTATCCGAAAAGTTCGTTTGTGTTT
The DNA here is from genome assembly GCA_031272025.1 of Bacteroidales bacterium. Classification (GTDB taxonomy): domain Bacteria; phylum Bacteroidota; class Bacteroidia; order Bacteroidales; family WCHB1-69; genus JAGVVH01. The sequence continues at coordinate 12,657 of JAISUP010000054.1, read as the reverse complement.
TTTCGTCCAAATAAAAAGTTGTTTCCGAATAGTCGGTATATGTAACGAAATCAACCTTGTTTTTCCAAGCGAGCATTTTGTCGAAACCAAAGCCCGCATTTTCGGCAAGCCGCGCCCAACGAAACATTCGGGCAATTACTGGATTGCGCGGTTTGGAAATGGCTTCTTTCAAATGCTTTTCAATATCAACATAAAACCGTCCGGGATTCTGAAAAACAATTCTATTGATATAAACCCTTATTGTTGAGTGCATTACACTAAAATAATCGGCGTGCATCAGCATATTGACTAACCCTTCGCGCAGGGCACCCAATTGTGTATCGTCTTCGTAAGCAAAACCGTTGTCGCCCATTCGGAAAGGGTTGTCTGCATAATTGCGCAAACGCTGAATCAGTACATTGTAATATTCCCAAAGGTTTTCCTGTTCCTGAACACGAAAAGTATATCGAGTTTTGGCATCGGAATAGGAAGTTCCGGGTATTTCGAGATAATCGACCCAAAAATCATTGAAAACTTTTTGTATGGAATCACGTTTGCCAAGTACCAATAATCCGCCGTAAGTAAGGACTCCGTTTTTTGTGATTCCAAGTTTGTCACAAAACTCATTGTCTGGCAATTCGTTATATGCCAATTGCGGATTTTGATTTTTTACACGATTGCGGTATGTAATCAGCGAACCCGGATGCAAATCTTTCAGTCCAAAGCCGTCTATCGTTAAATCGGAACGGATACCGAATGACTGGTCACGCAACAGAGCATTGATTTCCGAATCACTTGCTCGCTGGTCGCCGCTCGCCACACGAATAAATGTGTTGATTAATGAATTGAAATAGACAGGTTTTTGCTCCGACGAAGGTATAAAAAATGCCAAAACTTTTTTGCCTTCAATATTATATTTCAAGCATTTAGGCGAAATCAACACATTGAATTTCGTTTTGGAACGCAAAATATTAACAAAATCCTGCTCTAATTTTTCTGCATTATCAACTCCCTGTATTTCAAATTTTTTGCCATTTTGCGCAACACCAAGTACTATCCAACCGCCCGAAACATTCGAGAATGCCGACACCGTTTCCCAAACCGATTTGGGGAGTTCTGATTGAGCCGATTTTACTTCAAAATCGTCCCACTCAATGTCGGTAAGCCGCTGTAAGAGTTGCTCTTTGGTCATTTGTTGTTTTGATTAGGTTTGCAAAGATACAATAAATAATTTTATTGAGCAAAGGTACGAATAATTTTATGATGATTACAAACCTTTACATGCCTATTTCAGGATATAACAGTCCAAAATAGACCAATCCAAACAAGGATGCGTTCCATCCTTGCAATTGGAACCCAAGATTTTCGCCCGTGATGCTGTTGATATGTTCGTTTGGGGACCAATCTCCGGAGAGAAATAAGTCGGCACGTGCTACTCGTTTCACCAAATCAATGGCTTCGGGGTAGCGACCTTTTTTTATCCGAGCCCACGCATCCATGAAACTAAGCCATGGCCATACTGCCCCGTTATGATACGTGCCCGGCGGGTAGCCAAACGATGCTTCATAATAAGGATATGTTTCGGCAATACCATAAGGGGTTAAACTATTCTTGTTAAGTGCGGCAATGATTTTTTCCGCGTATTTATCAGGCACTACGTTAAAAAACACACCTATCATTTGGTCTTGCAATAATTTATGATTTATTGATTCATCGTGTCCGCGTTGGCAATAGTAGTTCCCGTTCCATAGTCCCCCATCTTCAACGTCACGGTTAAGCGAAGATAGGGCTTTGTCTCCTGCCTGCCGGTAACGTGTGTAGTTTTCGCTATCTAAATATGCCATCGTGTTTGCCGCGGCAATGTAAAGCATACACGAGAAAGGAGAATATTTCCGGTTTTTTACCCCTTGTACATCTTTCCAGTCGCCCCAAAAGGAACGTTGTACCGGTAGTCCTGTTGTGCTGTCGGCACGAGCAATGAGCCAGTTCATTGCTTTTCGCATCGCGGGCAAATGTCGAGAAAGTGCCGTTTGGTCGTGATACATCTTATAGTAACGCAGGACACGGAGAATAAAAAACGCGTTGATGTCGAGGTCATCTTCTCGCTCTATGCGGGGCAACAAAGTAGTGGGCACCTTTCCCGATTCGTTTTGCCCTGCAATAGTTTCTTCTATCATTTTTAATTCCAAATCTTTAAAAAAGACAAGATGCAACCACGAGGTCCAATAACTGTCGCGTTGATTAAGTTCACAATATCCCATGGTGAGCACTTCCCCCTTTTTGGTGCAACGGGTGAGCGATATTCCCGGCACCATGTACCAACGGGCGTATTGATCAAGTTCATTGTCGCCGGTGTGAGGCAGTGCCCCGTCAAATTCGGCAGTTTTTCCATACAGGAACGTCCAATGAGACAACGCGTACTTCGCGACTTCTGTAGCACAGTTAAACTGATTGGCACTGAGCCATGTAGAGTCATGAAATGCCACGACATAATCCTGTTCTAATATGTTCGTGTTTTGTTTTATTGTATCTTTTATGCAAAAATAAAATTCGGGCAAAGCCGAGAGCATAGAATCGGGCTGTAAAAGCATTTCCACGGGGACGACTTTGTGTTTGGGGGTTGTTATTTTCACTTTCATCAACATCACGGGAAGTGAAGACAATTGTGCATCATTGATAGACAAGGGGCAGAAAGCCGTGATTTCTATTTTACCCGGGAAGATATGCTTGTCTTCGTAAGTATTTCGCACGAAAGGAAACGAGCGGGAGATTGTTTTGTGAGCAAATGAAGATAAGGGGTATATTTTATCGTTCACACGAATTTTCATGTTGAGGCTACCTCTGTATTGCAACCACGTTCCCAGCGTTCCCGTGTTTTGCCAAATTTCCCCCATCAGGTTGCCCCGCGTATCGGCATTGATAGTTAAAGCAAAATTGGCAATAGGGTAGCCCTCGGAGGCATGTACTCCCAAGAAAAGCCCCGCGAAGAAAAACACGAGCAATAAAAAAAAATTTCTAAAAAAATTGAACATGAATTTTATATTTAAGAATCTTAATCCCGGTTTTCGTCAGCGGCAAGTACCCGTGTATGATGCTTTAATGTTCTTAATACCAACATAATCAATGCCGATATTGCCAATACGTATAGCGATACGCGACAAGGATTGTTCGCGAGCGAAGGCTGCCCGTGATGCAGGGAAAATGTATAGGCTTTCAAATAATCCATAATCGTGAAAACCAATACTATAGCAAAAAAACCGGTATATTCTCTACGCAATACGGCTTTGAAAGAAAATGGAATATCGCTTTTTTTGAAATGAGAAAAGGCAGGTAGGAACGCGGGGGTTTGTAACGACCATGTTATAAATTGGTCGCCAAATAGTTTTTCTAAATATTTTTCTTCGGCAAACATAATGCGTTCGTAGTAGAGCCAAAAAAGCAACGAGAAAATGATCACGATATATATATTCATGGAAAAGAGTAGCACGCCGCCCCACATCAGGTAATTGCCCAGATAGAGCGGGTGCCTTACGATAGAATATATTCCCCGGGTATTCAAAACCACGGCTTCTTGTTTGGTTGTATTCCTGCCGGAAGTCCCGCGAGGGGTAGTGCCAATCGTGTAGGCTCTAATCGCGAATCCACAGGCTGACAGACCTAAAGATATTATCCATACCAGTCTGGAGCAAATGATTTGTTCCTCGGCAGAAAGGCTAAAAAAGAAATCGTAATGTCCTAAATAAACAATAGGTAATGCCAACATGAAAAAAAGAACCGGAATTTGCCCTCGGTAACGAAACAGGATATTCCCCGTTTTTTCAAAAGAATGAATAAGTGCCATTTTTATGTTATGATTAAAAAAAAAAGTAAAAAACGCCCATGTCGAACGTTTTTTACTTCTACTACTTTAAAATTACTTGTATTATTATAATGAAAAAATCTTTTAATTTCTTTTTTCTTTGATGCGTGCTTTCTTACCGGTAAGATTTCGCAGATAGAAAATACGCGCTCTGCGCACGACACCTCTTTTGTTAACTGAAATTTCGGAAATAAATGGAGAAGCGTAAGGAAAAATTCTTTCTACTCCGACCCCACCTGAAATCTTACGTACAGTGAAAGTTTTAGTTACCCCACTACCGGTAATTTGTAATACTACTCCTTGAAATTGTTGGATACGCTCTTTCGAACCCTCTACGATTCTATATGATACTGTAATTGTGTCTCCCGCCTTAAACACAGGAAACGTTTTCGTTTCAACGAAGTTATCTTCTACGTATTGAATCAACTCTTTTTTCATCGCTTATCAATGATTTTTAATTATTTAACTCTTTTTTGTCTCTTGTAAAAAACGATTGCAAAGATACAATTTTTTTTTATACCAATAGATACAATTTAAATTTAAAATTTAAAATTTTATGGGTCAGTGTGTATGTCAAAACTTTTATGTAAATTTGCACCCGCTTTTTAAAAAGGCTAATTTCGTTAATTATTTTTTATATTTTAAATTAAAAAACAAAACAGTAGATGAAAGTTTATCAAACCAAAGAAATTAGAAATATTGCTATCGTAGGCGGCAATCGGGTAGGAAAAACCACATTAGCCGAGGCGATGGCATTTCATGGGAATGTTATCTCGCGTCGCGGGAGCGTGGAAGACAAAAATACCATTTCTGACTATCGAGAGTTAGAATTAGAAAGACAGCAATCCATTCAATCAACCGTGATGTACGCGCCATTTGACGGGATAAAAATTAACATGATTGACTGCCCGGGTTTTGATGATTTCATTGGCGAGACTATTAGTGCTCTTCGAGTTGCCGATTCTGCCATGATGGTGATAAACGCCCAAAACGGGGTAGATGTAGGTGCCGAGATACAATGGCGGTGGACTAAAAAAATGAATGTCCCCGTGCTCTTTGTTATCAATCAATTAGACCACGAAAAAGCCAATTTTGAAGATACGATTCGGCAATTAAAGCAATATTTTGGCAATAGTGTTTTGCCCTTGCAATATCCTGTCAACGCGGGAGCCGGTTTTGATTCCGTGATAGACCTTTTGCAAATGAAACTCTTAAAATTTCCAGCCAACGGGGGCAAGACTATTGTAGAAGATATTCCTGAAAGCGAAAAAGATAAAGCCGAAGAAATGTACAACGCTATCGTAGAAGCCGCCGCCGAGAACGATGAAGCCTTAATGGATAAATTTTTTGAGGCAGGCACCCTGAGCGAGGACGAGGTGGCACGCGGCTTAAAAATGGGCATCGCGAACAGGGGCACTTTTCCCGTGTTCTGCGTGGCTGCCAAGAATGACCAAGGCGTTACCCGTCTCATGGAACTGATTAAAAATACTGCCCCCGCACCTGACGAAACCGCGGGAGTGAAGACCTTGTCAGGAAAAGTTTTGCATTGTAATAGCACGGAACCCATGATGGCGTATGTCTTCAAAACGGCTATCGAACAGCACCTTGGTGAAGTGTCGTTCATGAAAATTTATGCCGGAGAAGTTGTGAGTGCCATGGACGTGCAAAACGTGAATAGCAATAACAAAGAAAGGTTGTCTCAATTGTTGTGCATCGCGGGCAAAAACCGGGAACAAGTGGAGAAAGCCGTTGCCGGAGACATCGTGGCTACCATTAAATTGAAGTTTACCCAAACCGGACATACACTTGCTAAAACAGGGGACGACATGATAGAGCAGACCGTGTATCCCGAACCTAAATTCCGTACCGCCGTCAAAGCCAAAAATAATGCTGATGATGAAAAATTAGGTGCCGTACTCAATGAATTGGCAAAAACCGACAAAACATTTCTTGTTGAATATTCTAAAGAATTGAAACAAATTATCTTATCGGGACAAGGCGAGCAGCAAATGAACTTGATGAAATGGATTATAGAGAAAATCAACAAAATAGAAATTGAGTATTTCCCACCTAAAATTCCTTATCGCGAAACCATTACCAAATCGGCAGAAGCCATGTACAGGCACAAAAAACAGTCGGGCGGTGCAGGTCAGTTTGGCGAGGTGCACATGATGATAGAAGCCTATTATGAAGGGATGCCTAACCAAACCAAATATCCTATTCGCGGAACGGAAAATTATGACTTGCCTTGGGGCGGCAAATTGATATATAATAACTGTATCGTAGGGGGAGCCATTGATGCCCGTTTTATGCCCGCGATATTGAAAGGAATCATGGAAAAAATGGAAGAAGGACCTCTTACCGGTTCTTATGCCCGCGACATCGTGGTAAGTGTCTATGACGGAAAAATGCATCCCGTGGATTCTAACGAATTATCATTTAAACTTGCCGGACGACAAGCCTTCCGTGAGGCATTTAAAAATGCCGGACCAAAAATTCTTGAACCCATATACGATGTAGAAGTCTTTGTTCCCTCTGACCGCATGGGAGATGTTATGACCGATTTGCAAGGTAGAAGAGGCGTAGTTATGGGCATGGACAGCGAAGGCGAATTTCAAACTATTCGTGCCAAAGTGCCCTTGGCAGAAATGAATAAATATTCAACCACCCTGAGTTCTATTACCAGCGGACGTGCTTCTTATGGCATGAAATTCGCTGAATATCAGCAAGTACCTGCCGATGTTCAAAGCGATATCATTAAGAAATACGAAGAAGAAAACAAAGAAGAAGAATAAAATCTCGCGAGTGCGCGTTTTCGTAAAGATTTTTTTCGTATCTTTGCAACGGAGAGATGGCAGAGTGGTCGATTGCGGCGGTCTTGAAAACCGTTGAGGTGAAAGCCTCCGGGGGTTCGAATCCCTCTCTCTCCGCGAAAAGTGGAATAAGTCAGGAGTTGTCAGTTAGAAATTCAGAATTCAGAATTTAGTAAGGAATTCCCGCTTTCGCGAGGGGCAGGCAGACATGGCAATGTGTCCGCGTGCTTCGCATCTTCTTGGCGTTCTCCGCGTGCCTTTCGGTTTATCAATGATTTCAAAACTTTTTCGTATTTTTGTATCATGATTTTAATGTGTATGAAAACGTATTATAAAGTAGGAAAATAGGAGAAAGTGAAAATTTTACATCTTTCAGATTTACATATTGGTAAAAAGGTGAATGGCTTTAGCATGATTGATGATCAAAAATACATTTTGAACAAGGTATTGGAGATAGTCGAAGTAGAAAAGCCTTCGGTAGTTCTCATCGCGGGCGATGTGTACGACAAATACTTACCTTCTAACGAGGCGGTGTTATTGTTAGACCATTTTTTGACGGTTTTGTCGGGTTTCGGCTGTCGAGTTATGCTTGTCGCCGGGAATCACGACAGCGCGGAGCGACTCTCGTTTGGGGCTCGCCTGATGTTATCGGGGGGCGTGTATATTGTAGGAAGTTACCCGGGGTACATAAAACCGGTTATTTTAGAAGATATGCACGGGAAAGTCTTTTTTTATTTATTACCCTTTATTAAGCCGGTAGATGTGCAGCGTTTTTTTCCTGAAACGGACATCAAAACCTACACTAACGCGTTGTCTGTGGTCATCAACGACATGAATATCAATAAAGCAGGTCGCAATATATTAGTCGCGCATCAATTTGTTACCGGGGCAAGTCGGTCAGAATCGGAAGACTTCTCCATCGGGGGTGCAGACAACGTGGATGCAACGGTATTCGAAGACTTTGACTACGTGGCATTGGGGCACCTGCATCGTCCTCAAAATGTGGGAAAAAAACATATCCGTTACGCGGGCTCCCCTCTTAAATACTCTTTTTCGGAAGCAAGTGATACCAAATCGGTTACTCTTATTGATTTGCAGGAGAAAGGTCAAATAGAAATTCGGGCGTTGCCACTCGTGCCGCTTCGCGATACCCGAGAAATTAAAGATACCTATCTTTCGTTGATGAGTAAACAAAATTACGAAAATACTCCTACCGAAGATTATTTACACATCACCCTCACGGACAAAGAAGAGGAATATGATGTTTTTGCCAAACTCTCGAAAGTGTACCCCAACATCATGAAATTGGATTACGAACATTTACAACACCAACATCTAATAGAAGACGAAGACCTTAATATAGCAGACGAGCCACTTTCACCATTAGAATTATTTGCCCATTTTTTTCATCAACAAACCGGTGGCAAAGTAATGAGCGAAGAGCAGGCACGAGTAACACAACAATTGATGGAAGAAATTAAAAAGACCACGCACTCATGAGACCACTTACCCTAATCATGCAGGCATTTGGTTCATACGCGCAACCGGTAGCATTAGATATGAGCACGTTTGGTACAGGAGGTTTGTATCTCATTACAGGCGATACGGGGACAGGAAAAACCACGATTTTCGATGCCATTACTTACGCGCTATACGGGGAAGCCAGTGGACAAATACGTGAACCTAAAATGCTAAGAAGCAAATATGTAGAACCTACGACAGAGACTTTCGTAGAAATGGTATTCGAATACAACCGGCAGCAATATAAAATTAGACGCAACGAAGAATACTTGCGCGAAAAAGAGCGGGGCGAAGGTACAACTCCCGTGTCGAAAGGTGTATGCCTCACTTATCCTGATGGGCGAACCCTATCCAAAGAAAAAGAGGTTAATAAAGCGATTGAAGATATTATTCATCTCAAAAAAGAACAATTCGTGCAAATCATGATGATTGCCCAAGGCGACTTCTTAAACGTGCTCAATACGGATACCAAAAACCGGATAGACATTTTTCGCAAACTCTTCAACACGAGTGTTTATGAACAATTTCAGGAAATTCTTAAAAAAGAAACTTTTGAACAAAAAAATAAAGTAGAACGTCTCCGCGATAGCATAAATATATACTTGAAATCCATTGCATCAGACGAGCCGGGTTGTAGAGAAGATATAGAAAATATACACGCGGGAAACTGCCTCTTAGATGATGCTATTGCTTTGATTGATAAAATAATAAAAATAGATAAGGAAAAAGAAAAAAACACGGGTAGCGAAATGGTTTTGATAGAACAAAAAATTGCCGAAAAAAATACGCTACTTGGACAAATACAAACATTGACACGGGCAAAAGAAGAATACGAAGGAATAAAACATCTGCTCCCCGAAAAACAACAAAACTTAGAAAATGTGCATCTCGAATTTGAAAAACAAAACCTTAGATTACCCGAAATAGAAAATCAAACCGCGGAATATAAGATAGAAAAAGAAAAGTTAATCCATTATGATAAACTAAATGACCTTACAAAACTTATCGCTCGAAAAGAAAATGACAAAAATTTACTAACCCAAACAAAAAAAGAAAGTATCGAGAAACAGGAAGAAAAACAAAAGCAACTGATAGATGGCAAAACATGGATAGAAGGATTAAAAAATATTGATTTAGACTTAGTTAATTTAGAAAGAGAACGGCAAGACAATGAAACGTTACGGGCAGAATTAAGTCAACTTGCTAAGCAATTGTTAGAAACTACAGCACGAATCAGGGAACGGGAAAAGGAAAGAGAGCAACTCGCGCGGGAACGGGAAAATGGAAGTGCCCGCGTGGCAAATCTCAAGAAAGCGATAGAAGGATTGAAAGATGCGGAACTACGTAAAAAAGAGGCAGAACATTTTTTAGAAAATATCTATCGGCAGAGAGACATTTTGAAAGATTTACAAAAACGGTATACTGAGTATGTTCAATTAGGAAAGCATTTACAAGAATGTGAAAGAACACACGAGGTGCTTCGCGGGCACACTTTTGTTCGCGAACAAACATACACCACTATCCAACGAAGATTTCTTGATGCACAAGCAGGCATTCTCGCGCAAGGGTTAGTCGCGGGCGAAGCCTGCCCCGTATGTGGAGCACGAGAGCACCCGAAACCGGCTTTCATGGAAAACGATGCCCCCACGCGAACCTCCGTGGAAAAAGCCAAATCCGAATATGAAAAAGCAACCCGTGAAGAAACAGAAAACTGTATGATACTAAATAATTTAAAAGGAAAATTTGAAACTCTCAGAACATCTCTCAAAGCGCAATCACTATTGTTATTTCCCCAAGAAAATACTACCCCTTTTTCAAAACAAATAGAAACAAAAAATAATCAAATCATCAACGATATAGACCATTGGAATAGAATAATTAACGAAGAAACGTTACAAATTGATGACCGTCTTAAAAAAGAAAATTCACTTGCTCATGAAGAAAAACAGTCCGCGGCACGAGATACCTTATGGGCAAATATAGGGGAATGGCTTGCTGCCAAAGCAACAGAAAATGAGTCCATAGTGAAACAATTGCTACACTTACTCGCCCTACCGAATACCTTGTCTTATGAGCATTTGTTGAAAATGAGTACGGAAAAAAAAGAACAACTCTCTTTATCGCACGCGGGGATAATCAAAACCATAGAAACCCTCACCCGGTACATAGAGAAAAAAAAGGAATTAGAAAACAGCATATTTCCCAAATTAGAGTTGGAAATTGTTGATTTACAAAATAATATTATCCATATAGAGCAGCAAATCGCGGTCATGGAAAATGAGATAAAATCTAAAATAGAAGAAAAAGAACAACTTACTAAAACATTGACATTTAAAACAAAAGAAGAGGCAGAGCGACATTTGCAAATACGCGAAAACAACATTTCTTTGTTTAAAGAGTCATGGAATAGGGTGCAAAAAGAGCATGAACAAATATTATTAGAAGTCAATAATTTACAAGCACAAGCACAAATTTTGGAAGAACAAATCAAAAATATTCCCGAAGCAGATATTGATTTTCAAAAACAACAACTACAAAATTTGGAAAATCAAAGAAGAGTAGTGCAAGAGCGCGGGAGGGCAATCAGTAGTCGGTTGTCGAGCAACGAGCAGGCGTGGAAAAACATTGAAATGCAAAAGGATAAGATCATTGTCGCGGAGAAAAGATACATCTTGCTTAACGAACTTTATCGTGTGGCAAGCGGGCAATATAGCGGGGCACAAAAAATTCAGTTTGAGACTTATATATTGATCATGCACTTTAATAAAATCATACAACATGCCAATCGTAGGCTATTAGATATGACTGCCAATCAATACGAATTAAAACGGGCTACCGGTTCGGGGAGTAGGGGACAAAGCGGGTTAGATTTAGACATCATTGACCATCATAACGGTTCTATTCGTAGCGCGAAAACCTTGTCGGGGGGCGAGACTTTTATGGCATCTCTTGCCCTTGCATTAGGACTTTCTGACGAGGTAAAACATTGTGCAGGGGGCATAAAAATGGATACTTTGTTTATTGATGAAGGTTTTGGCTCGTTAGATACCGAAACTTTACAAACCGCCATGAAGACATTGGTAAAACTTGCCGAAAATAACCGGCTCGTGGGCATTATTTCGCATGTAGAAGAATTGAAGCGACAAATAGATAGACAAATTGTTGTAACAAAACATCGAACCGGGACCAGCACGGCTAAAATTGTCGCGTTTTCCTGATAAAAACAATTGTTGGAATGGTATGATTATTTTTGTTCATTAGTCAGGATAAGGTACACGGGTAGGTGGTCGCTGTAGCCGCCTTGATAGGTGCCTCCTGCATAGGTACGGAATGGATATCCCGTAAACGCTCCGGTGGGGGTGAGCAGAAAATTAGCTCTGAATACTTCGGCATGGGAATAGCGATAAGTTCCCGATTTCGGGTACATTAAGCCATACGAAACAATGGTCATATCAATCAAATCCCAATTGTCGCGATACGCGTAAGAGCCAATCCCGTCTTTGTACATCTTATGCATGGGGTTGAAAAGGTCCCCGGGTTGTAAGTCGTGAGTTTTACTTTTCGCGCGCAAAAATTCGGTTAGACTGCGGGCGGTAGGGTTGTCGTTCAAATCGCCCATGATAACTAATTTGCTCATCGGGTTTTGTTGGAATAAAGAGTCGGCGATATGTCTCGACAATTGGGCGGCGGCGGCACGAGCGGGCATGCTTCTTTTTTCGCCCCCCCGTTTTGAAGGCCAGTGGTTTACTAAGATATGCAGGGTGTCTATATGGTCTAACACGCCTGAAATAAGCAGTTGGTCGCGTGTGCGGAAACTCGTGTCGGCGGTATAGAGTCTAAACGCCCGTTGTCCCAATATCGCGAACCTGTTTTTACGGTAAATAAGTCCCACGTCCACGCCCCTGCGGTCGGGCGAATCGTGGTGCACAACCCCGTACCCTAATGTCCGCAATGGCTCCGTGTTGACTAAGTCTTCCATAACCCTCCGATTTTCTATTTCCGAAAGCCCCAAAGCCACAACCCCGCCCTGTTTTTGCCCAATGAGCGCGATAACCTTCGCGAGATGATCTAACTTAACTTGATAGCGCTCAACAGTCCACTGATTGACACCGTTAGGCAAAAATTCCTCGTCAATAGTTAGAGGATCATCTTCTGTGTCAAACAGGTTTTCTGTGTTATAAAAACCTATCACGGCAAACCGCGAAGATGCCGTTTGCGCGAACGTGGCAGACATAGTAGTCAGTACTACAATGAGCATCTCGAAAAATATGACGACATTTTTTTTCATCTTTTCAATATCTAAATGATTATAAATAACACGCGAAAATACATAATATTTTTCAAATATTCTATTTTGCAATTTCAATTTAGCCTGCATTATTCATACTATCCCCCAAATTGTTTTTTCCTACATACGTAGTCGATGTTTCTTTCGACTGAAGATCAAAAATCCGATAAAATTGAGACTCGGTTGATACAATTTAA
>JAISUP010000016.1 GCA_031272025.1 Bacteroidales bacterium | reverse complement strand
TCATTCCGGCTTTCGCTGGAATCCCATTCTAATCGTTAAAGATTAATCTACAATCATTTAGCATTTGACGGTCTTCGGGAGATGGCGGAGAGATCCCGTGTCGCGGCACGGGACGCCATGACGAGCTTTTGAGACAGACTCGTCAACGATGCAAAATTTATTCGTTCAATATCTGTGCCGTTAGGCACAAAATGTTGGTAGAAAAATATGAGGGACACCTTTGTTCGCGTGCCGTAGGTACGCGATGGAAAACCACATTCCGTCCCTACGCGGGACGGCGGTACAACGAAATGACCACATTCTACCAACATTTTGTCCCTATCGGGACAATAAAACGATTAAAAAATGTCTTTTAAGCGGCTGATTCGCGTTATTATTTATTCCTGACTTAATTTATTTCACTTTGGTATTAGATGTGAACTATGCAGCCATAAAAAAACGTTCCTCAAAAGGGAACGTTTTTTTTTGCGATAGAAAAACGTTCGTCATCTATCGCACGAAAATCAAAATACTATTTATTGTTTTACAACTAATTTTTTGACAACATTAACATTGTTGGAAACGACTCTTACCACATAAACACCTTCGGCATAGTTGCTTACGTTGAGTTGCAATTGAGAGTTGTTCGCGCTCATGTTCATGTTAGCAACTACTTTACCGGTCAGGTCAACGACCATAACTTGCGCGTTACCGGTTAAGCCTTCAATAGAGAAATAAACGGTATGATTCGCGGGGTTGGGGTAAATAACAAATTCGGGACTGCTTATCGTGTGAATACCCTCATCGTCTAAGGTTGTGAAAGTAAGAATGTCTCCCGCAACTTCGTAAGTAAGGGTGTCTTCCGATATTTTGTTGGCATAAGCGAAGAACTCGTAGGTAGTTTCTTTGGTAAGACCTTCGAGCAGACCGTCTTCGTCAACAATCCATTCTTCGGCACCTGTTGCACGATATTTGTAGCCTTGTTCGGTAACTTCTACGGTACAAGTATTGATGATAAAATTGGCATTGAGTTTCGCGGTGGTAGCCGTGATGTCTGTGGCTTCGAGCGTTTGCACTATGGGAGCGACCAATTCTGCCCCACAAGCCACGGCGAACGTGATTACTACATTGTCTGCCAACGGGCGGTCTTCATTCACGTCGATAAAAGCCCCCGCGGGAATCGTGAGCGTGTAATCTTCTCCTTCTAACCATGTCCAAGTAGAATCAAAATGAAGCAATTGCATAGACGAACTCATCATGTTCGGAGTAACTTCTAAAACGGTAACCGCGTCTCTGTGTGTAATGGTAACGTCAATACCTTCTACTTTATTCATGGGTTCGCTAAAAGTAAGCGTGAATGCCCCGGCATCAAGATATTCTTTTGCAATTACAGCCGAATCAATAATCTTTGCCGATGAATCGTTGTAATTATTCGTAGCGGCACTGATAAATTCAGGTTCGGCGGCTTCGAAATATGTCCAAGTAACAGAATAAGTGCAGGGGAAACCATCTCCATTGAGCGCGGTACCATCGGCATTCGTGTACTTACTGCAAGGAATAACCATTTTGTAAGTCCCGTGCGAAAGCGTGATGGCTTCCAAAGAAATGGTAAGAACATTTCCCGAAATAGAATAGTCGTCCGCGACCAAAAGATTAGTCATCGTCCCCATCACATTCGGTTTGCCAAATTGAACCAATGTTTCCGGCAGAGCATCCACGATCTCGTCGTCGAAAGTTACCACAATTTGTGCAGTTTCGCTGCTAATGTAGCCTGCTTTTGGGGTAATAGACACGACCTCGAAGGTTTCGTCAATGTCAACATTTGCGGCGGTACCGACAATTTTGATATTATCAATACGGTAACCGTAATTGGTGGGGTTATTTTCCGCGGTGTAATAGAACCGCAAACTTGTAACCTCAGCATCAGGAATTGAAATTTCACCGGAACCCACATAAGTATTTGTCGCGTCAATTGCAACATCAGCGACCTCAATAGCCTCTCCATTAACTTCTAAAATTACTTTGTTTGCATTTGCACCTGCTTTTTGGCAGGCAACCTCAAAAGTAAGTTTTAGATTTGAGTAATTGGCGGTTGAAATTCCGGAAATCACTAAATCTGTATTTTTATCCGCGGGAAACCAAACATGCGAACTGAGAGTAGATGTCGATCTCAAGTCTGCATTATCTGTTGTTGTCTGCGAAAAAGCCACATCGCCAACTTCATAATTATCCCACCCTGTATACTCTTCAATTGTAGGGCGAGGGGCGGATGACGGTGCGGTAGTACCACAAGTTTCTTCAAACACTACGGTTTGGGCGTTTAAAAACGCTGTTGTCGCAAGAGCGACCAATAAAAGTGTAACTTTTCTCATAAGAATTACGTTTTTTAAGGTTATAAATTCGGGTGCAAATATATAATAAAAAACAATACACACGCATAGTCCATTAAATTTTTTTTTATTTTAATATTTATAGTCTGTTTCTCTGTCTTTTTCAAAAGTTTCTATTATCGCGGCATGTTTGGCAGTTTCTCCTTCCGCGAATTGCAGGAATACTCGCAGGGAGCGGGCAAATCGGTTGTTTCTCAGGGTATCGAGTAGCAGCACGTATCCCATGATGGGGTACCCGGCGAGTTCCACGAGCCTTCGCGCATGAAAATCATAAGTTTCGGAGGTAGTACCCCACGCGTTTGCCTTGGCAAGTGCTTGCTCGTAGCGGGCAACGAGTGCACGCAGGTGTTCGAGTTCCTGTTCATAGCCCGTAACATGCTCGGCAACTTTGCTGTCGTACTCGCGTAGCATGTTGAGATACTGTCCATTACCTACCCCGCGTATGGCGGCTACTACCTGCAATTGTGTGGTACCTTCGTAAATATTGGTAATGCGGGCATCGCGGTAAAGTCGTTCCACGGGATAGTCTTTCATGTAACCGCTACCCCCATGCACTTGTATGGCATCATACGCAACTTGATTGCAAAATTCGGTAGCAAACAATTTGAGCAACGGGGTATATAAGTCTGCATTTTTCTGGTAGTATTTCAATTCTGTTTTTTCTTCGGCAGTAAGGGGTCGTTCTTTGCTTGTGAGAGTCAAAGCCTTATATATATCTACGAAGCGGCAGGTTTCGTAGAGCAGGGCACGGGCAACGTCGGTTTTGGCACGCGACAGGGCAAGCATCTCGTACACTTGCGGGAAATGCTTAATGGCTTTTCCAAATTGTTCTCTCTCGGCGGCGTAGCGTTCGGCTTCACGGCAGGCATTTTCCGACAATCCCACGGCTTGCGCGGCAACACCAAGTCGTGCCCCGTTCATGAGCGACATCACGTACTTAATCAGTCCAAACCTGCGCTCGCCCACGAGTTTGGCGGGAGCGTTATTAAAGACAAGTTCCACGGTAGGCGAGCCATGTATTCCCAATTTATTTTCTACTCTACGAATGGTGGTAGCCCCTTCTGCTCGGTCATAGACAAAGTACGACAAGCCTCTGGCGTCGGTAGTACCTTCTTCGGAGCGGGCAAGCACTAATTTAATGTCGGCATCGCCATTGGTAATGAAACGTTTTACCCCATTTAGTCGCCAGCACTGACTTGTTTCGTCCCACGAGGCTTTGAGTCTCACGGCTTGCAAGTCGCTTCCCGCGTCCGGTTCGGTGAGGTCCATCGAGCAGGTAGCCCCTTTATTTACACGGGGCAAAAACGCTTGCTGTATCTCTTCCGAAGCAAACTCGTGTAAGGTCTCCGCACAGTCTTGCAATCCCCAAATATTGGCAAAGGCGGTGTCGCCTCTCGACACGATTTCGGCTGCCATCACGTAAGGGACGTACGCGAAATTGAGACCTCCAAAACGGCGGGGCAAAGACATGCCATAGAGACCGGCTTTGGTTAACGCTTCGTGCGCCTCTTGAGTTCCGGGGGCGTACACCACGGCATTGTTTTCTACACGCACCCCTACCCTATCAACCTCCTCGGCATTAGGGGCAAGAATCTCACCCGTGATTTCACCAACGATTTCAAGCACACGGTCGTAACTGTCAATGGCATCCTCAAAATCGACAGGGGCATCATCAAACTGATTGTTGTCGGCATAGTCGCGTTCTTTCAAGTCTACTATCCGGCGCATGAGCGGGTGCGACAATTGAAATTTTAAGGCTTCGTTATCTGTATAAAAATTTTCCATTTTTTTTTATTAAGCGATAATTTTCCCGTTTTTTAACTCTTTAATCATTTTTTCCACCACCTCTTTGGCATCGGCAATGATGGTATAGTCGGCAATGGCGTTGATAGGGGCGTTGATGTCGGTATTGATAGAGATGATTTTCGCGGATTCTTCCATACCTGCTCTATGCTGCACGGCACCGGAGATGCCACAAGCGACATATAGTTTGGGTCTAACGGTAACGCCGGTTTGTCCTATCTGTCTTTCGTGTTCGGCGAGACCGGCATCTACGGCGGCGCGGGTTGCCCCTACTTCACCGCCAAGCAAGGCAGCCAACTCGTGCAAAAGGCTAAAGTTTTCCTTGTTTCCCATGCCATAGCCTCCCGACACGATAACCCGTGCCCCTTTGATATTGATTTTGCAGGCTTCTATTTCTCGGTTAAGAATTTCCACCAAGTTGTCTGTGTCTGTAAGGCATTGACTAACATTGATATATTTCACTGTCCCGACATAGTTTTGGGGGCGAGAAATCACGCGTTTCATAACCCCTTCTCTTACGGTTGCCATTTGCGGGCGTGTTTCAGGATTGATAATCGTAGCGATAATATTTCCCCCAAAAGCAGGGCGTACTTGCAATAGAAGATTATGATATTCTTTTCCTGTTTTACTTTCGGTATGATTTCCTATTTCGAGAGCCGTGCAGTCTGCCGTAAGTCCGCAAGACAGGCGTGAAGCTACACGCGGGGCAAGGTCTCTCCCGATAGAGGTAGCCCCAAAGAGGGCAATTTCCGGGTGTTCCTGCTCAAACAAATGAACCAATACCGAAAAATGTGGCAAAGTACGATAGGGAAACATGCACTTGTTGTCGGCAACATGTAGCACATCTGCCCCGTGTGCAAAGAGCACGCTCTCCACACCCGACAGCCCGCTACCAAATACTGCCACCTCCAACTTTGTCTGCAACGTATCGGCAAGTTCTCTACCCTTAGAAAGTAATTCCAAACTCACGTCTGCAACCGCCCCGTCTTCTGTAATCTCGCAATAAACAAAAATACTATTCATATTTTATCATAATTTTATTTTAACCAATAACTCTCGTGTTCACGAGTTCTCTTATTAAAAGATGGATCCCTTCTTCGTTGGGGTTTATATTTTGAGATTCTTTTTTCACGAGTACCACGTTTTCTATTTTCTTCACTTTGGTAGGGGAGCCTGACAGCCCCAGACGTTCGGGAATAGCATTCACGTGGTCGGCAGTCCATTCTTCAATGTTAAGGAATGGTTTTTGGGAGTACCGCGATTGATTTTCGGTACCGGGTTCCGCGAGTTCCGATGGCGTTTTCGCGTGTTTGTATTTCATGAGTTTTTTGGCATTTCGGGCACGACAAGGGGCTGCCGATCCATGTACCGTAAGCAAACAGGGGAATGGGGCTTCCACAATTTCTATACCCCTTTCCAAACGACGTTTTACACGCACACGGGTATCGGTTATGTTCATAATTTCTTCGCTATATGTAATTTGGGGCAAGTTAAGTTTTTCCGCAATTTGCGGACCTACCTGAGCCGTATCGCCATCTATGGCTTGTCGTCCGGCAATCACGAGGTCAAAATGCCCTGTTTTTTTCACGGCAAGCGCGAGCGCGTAAGAGGTTGCCAATGTATCGGAACCTGCAAATTTGCGGTCAGAAAGCACTACCCCTTGGTCTGCCCCGCGATACAAAGCCTCGCGAATAATATCTGCCGCCCGAACAGGTCCCATGGTTATCACCGTTATTTTGCAATTTTCTAACAATTTGTCCTTAATGGTTAATGCCATTTCTAACGCGCTTAAATCCTCCGGGTTAAAAATCGCCGGTAGCGCGGCTCTATTAACCGTGCCATCCTCTTTCATGGCATCTTTACCCACATTACGCGTATCAGGTACCTGCTTTGCCAATACTACAATATTGAAAATCTTATTGTTATACATATATCATGAAAAATAAAATCAATTGCAAAAATAGTAAAAATATTTTAATAAAAGTTAATGAATGTTAATAAATAAAAATAAGTGAAAATATTTTACCCGTTTATGTCCTTATTACAAATATTTTTATAATCACAATAACGGCAACGCGTATCTTTTTCACATGGGCTAAAAGGGATTTCGGGGTTAAATAATTCGGCTAATTTTTCTTTAAAATTTTCCATAAAGAGGTCTTTATACCTGTTAAAATCGGTAATTTCTATGTCATCTATTTTCAGTATTGGAGAATATTCTTTGCTATCGGCAGCCAAGGGGAAGAGCAAAGCGGGCACGACCGGCAAGGGGGTTGTTTCGCTTAAAATAGACGAGTACAGGAAGGTTTGAAATTGGTAGCCGGTTTTCTTTTTTCTGTCATTTTTAAATATATCGGGAATTTCTTTCGCGTAGTCGCCGACAGTAGGGACAGAGCCTGTTTTATAATCGATAACACGCACTGTCCCATTTATTTTATCCAACCTGTCAATAATACCCCCTGTCCATATTTCTATGTCGTCTGTAATTTTCATCTTAAAATAGCAAGGTTTTTCTAAACCCAATATCTCGAAAGGGGCATCATACCGGTCGTGTAACAATGTATTTCTCACCATTCGAGCAATAACTTGAAAATAAATATTTTGTTCTCCATCGTACTCATCTTTACTCGTGGGGGTTTTAAAATACTCTTCCACGAATGCTTCTTCGAGCAGTCGTACTGTTAGGGATGTTATTTCTTCATGCTTAATATATTTATCTAAAAAATTAGGATCGATAATCCCCGTGTGGGCATAAATCTTTTCCATGGTTTTATGAAAAATGCTTCCCAAAGAAGCGGCATTCAACGCGGTATCTAAATTGTCGGGCACGTTGATATTGAGTACATATTTAAAATAAAACGACAAAGGACAGTCGATATAGCGGTTGAAGGCAGATGGCGACAAGGCTTTCAACCGATTGTTTTCTATCACGTCTCCATTGTATTTTATTTTCAATAGATGAAGCATTTCGTTATTTTTTTGTACTTCAAGATGGTTTTCGGGAGCGGTACTAGGCAACTGACTTTTGAGCGTGATTTTTTTAATTGTTTTTTTGTGAGGTGATTCGAATAGCAGTTGTCTCAGGTAGCGGCTCATCTCACCTTTGCCCGCGATATTTTTCCCCACGCTGTAAGATAGAGCGACATGCTCGGCGCGTTGCAAAAGTCGATAAAATTGATAGGCTTCCATTGAATCCTGTTCTTCTATGGTAGGCAACCCGAAGGCTTTTCTCAAAAAAGGCGGGATAAAAGAAGTACCGGGATCTATTTTGGGGATAACCCCGTCGTTTGCCGAAATAAGTAGCACGTTTTTGAAATCTATATTTCGCGTATCCGACATCCCCATGATTTGTAAACCCTTGGCAGGTTCTCCCGCGTAAGAAATCTTAACCGAAAGGAGCAGCCGCTTAAGTAATTTTAATATTGCCTCTTTTTTGTTCACGTGTTGAGCAATGGTTTCCAAACGATTAAGCATTTTATAAGCCTCGGTTAGTGCTGATATCTCCAAGGGGTCCTCCACTACCCTACTCTCGGCAATTTTTTCTACAAATTGTCGTAAATATTCCACTAATTCTTTTGTATCACGAGTAATACGGAATAAAGTGTTTTCCATTAAAACGCGAACAGGCTCTGTTTTGTTTTCATCCTCCACGATAAGCAATTCCGTGTTCGGAACAATATATAATCGTTTGGTTCTTTGTATGGTTTCAATATCCTTGAGGGCGTTTTTGTAAAGGTGTCGAGTAAATTGATTTTTTAAAACAGGGAGCAAATAGTCAAAGTCAAAAGCATGACCCCGTACCCCTTTGACCTGTAATTCGGTGAGTTGCATGAGAAGACCGGCAATACGAGACCGGAACAGGGTGTATAAAATGGCAATATTGGGGGAAAGATTTTCCGGCAATTGACTTAAAACGGTGGGTAAGATTTTGGCATCGCCAAGGACTATTGCCGTATCGGCTTGTTCGTAGTTAAGATGTATCGTGTTGAGCCACGGCTCTATGTAACCGGTTTGTTCCACGGGATTCGCGCTTTCTATCAATGTAATTTCTTTATCTTTGGCAAAAAGCGCCCTGTCGTGTCCCTGCAAGGCATCCGGAAACAAACGCGAATACTGTTTTAAATATTTTCCTGCTTCCGTATCCATATAATATTCATCATAATCCCAATAAAATAAAGATTTATCTTTTAGGCATTCAAACAGTTGGTATTCTGCTTTGGATAAATAATTGAATCCCGCGAAGACATATTTTTTTTCGGGAAATAAATTGTCCCGCGTTTTCCTGTCCATCGTGGTTAGCCGTTCCGCGATCTCCCGGATAAGCATACCCTCGTATGCCATATTCTTCAATATCAAATTTTTCTTAAATAAAGTATAAGTATCTGAAAGGATATTCCATAAGTTAAAGAAATTTTGTTGCAGTTTTGATTTTTCTGCCACATCCATGTTGAAAAAGCGTTTGATGATGGCTTTTTGCTCTTCCGTTAAATAGTTCAAACTATCTAATCTTTTTAAATCAGCCATATTTTTATACACTTGTTCGGCAGACACGATATGCCGGTCAATGTCGTCGAAATCTTGCAATAGTACCTCTCCAAAGAAATAAAAATCTTCAAAAGGTTCTACTTCACACGGGCAATCAAAAAGGCTTCGCGTTTGTTCGCGCACGGTTTTATAGGCAAGATAGAGTTCCCAAATCAAAGCAATACGCTGAATTTCATCGTCATACAAACGCAGGGAACTTTTCTCCTCGCACAAGTGCACGACATTCATGTAGCGCGGTGCCCAAAGAGGTCGCCTCCCTGACAATTCCATGAAATACTTGTTAATAAATAATTTAACCCGTTTGGAGGGGGTTATGATAACAATATTCGATAACTCGTTTTGTTTGCCAAATTTCTCGTACAAATCGCGTGCTACCTCGTGAAGAAAAGTTTCATTTTCCATGATCTGCCTCTATTTCTATAATTTGATTTTCAGAAAGATACCATACATATCCTTTAATGGTGCGGTATTTTTGCATTTGAGATAAAAGAGCCATGTAGTTTTCTACCTGTTTGATATGCCCGGGTTTTGTTTCTCCTGTTTTATAATCTATCACCGTAACGTTGCCATCTCCATCCACGAGCACCCTATCCGGACGATTTTCTCTACCATCGTCCATAAGGATTGCCGTTTCATTGTGAATATTATATTTATTTGAAAACCAATCCCATTTCCGACTATTCGCGATTTGTGTTTTGACGATTTCGAGATATTGTGTTTTTTCTGCTTCGCTCAATTCCCCGCGAATTATCAATTTTTCAATGGCTTGTTTCACCGCATTTTCAATATTTTCTTCATTTTCGATATGAGTAATATTCTCTAAAATCAGGTGGATAATGTTTCCGGTTTTTACTTTTTGGATTTTGTCTTCGTTGTCTCCCCTCGCGAAAATCTGTGCTTCGGTAGAAGGAAAAACGGTTGTGTCGGGTTTTCGCGGGTGAAAAGAAATATCTATCGTGCAGATTTCTTCTACTTGCTGTTCATCATGTGGTTCTATTTTGCCGATCTCGTAAGGCTTATCTCCAATATATGATATTATAAAATCTTGAATATTAGAAGTTTTACTATTTTTAGGCTTTTGTTTGGTCAGCACGAGCAAGTTTTTTTCCGCGCGGGTTAATGCCACGTAAAGCACATTCAAATTATCCATTTGAAGGTTGTGTGTTTCTGTCTCGTATTCTTTTGAGAAATAGGAATTTTCCATGAGCGAACTATATTCTATGGGTAAGAGAGGAAACTGAAAAGGAGGCTCTTTGCTCATGCTTTCGCACCACACGACATTGGGCTTTGAAGGGGTTGATTTTGCAGCCATAGCCCAATCCACGAAAGGCACGATGACCGTGTGAAACTGTAAACCCTTCGATTTGTGAATGCTCATGGCTAAAATATGTTCGCGCTGTCCTTTCACGGGCAAAGGTAAGGTCTCGATAGAGAGACGCTCGTCCCAATAATCTAAAAATTTGCCCAAATCAGGGACATTACGGGACAGGTAATCCGTGAGTTTGTCCATGAACGCGAGGACATCTGCCCCCGAGCCCGGGCAAAATTTCCGGCACAAGGTTTCTATCAAATCATACAAGGGCAATGTTTGCTGTGTTTGTATCTCGGCGGTCATTTGTGCTATTTTCTCTAAAGATAGTTCATTGATATTCTCATCTTTCCATTGCAGGAGGAGTTGTGCGGCGGGCACGGGGTTGCGCGATTCGTGAATCAATCGCAATGCCGATACCAGCACGTTTAACGACCTGGAACTGCCCAACCGGTAGGCATCTTCCGAGATAATCCTTATAGTTTCCTGACAATCCGGGAATCGCCGCGCGAAAATACCCGGTAAATCATGAGCAATGAGACGTATTTGCTTGTTCGCGCGGCACAATATACATATATCGCCCTGTTTTACCCCACGATCTAATAATAACTTAATTTTATCGGCTACCTTCTCTAATACCGACTCTTCGTATGATTGAACTATCGTATTGTCAACTTTCACGATTTCCGCGAAATCTACCGACACGAACCCTTCCGCTTTTTTCGTGCTTTGTTGAACTACATCTTGATAGGCTTTACGAAAAGGGTTATGCTCGTCGCTCTCGTTGTTTTGCAAATTCGCCGCCGCCTGTTTAAACAATTGATTATTAAAATCAATGACTTGCTCCGCGCTACGATAATTAGTCTGTAACGACAAACACCTTACCTGTTCTTTTAGTTCTTGGTCTATGTCATTCAAAATCTTCCAATTTCCATTTCTCCAGCGATAAATAGATTGTTTGACATCGCCTACCAACATACCAAAACCGTTCGTTGCCAAGATTTCGGAAATCAATACCTTAAAATTTCGCCATTGCAATTCTGAGGTATCTTGAAATTCATCAATAATCACGCTCCTGATTTGGGCACCTATTTTTTCATAAACAAAGGAGGTATCTTCATCTCCTATCAACCCGCTTAACAATTGATTGGTATGAGAAAGGATAAACCGGTTTTGCTCGGCATTTTGCTCGCTAATTTTATCAGAAATATCTTTTAGTAACTCCAATTGATAAATAAATTTCAGAAACAATTTGGACGTGTTGTATTTGAGCAGTCGGTCTCCTGTCCTGTAATTTTCGGCAGCCTGCAACAACTCTATACATTCCATGTCTCCCGCGTTTCCGGCATCCCCTGACAAAACTTTTAAAACGTAAGTATTTGGGGCTTCGTATTCTTTATTTTTAATTTTTTTAAAATACCCCGGCACCCCCTTTCCTTTATAATAAAAATCGTTTTCGGGGAGGCGTTTCTCAAAAAAACAATTCGCGAAGTGTTGCATTCGCGTTTCGTACTCGACTATAAATTGCTTGCATATTTTAATGGTTTCCCGTATTTTTTCAGGCTCCTCTTGAAATTGTTGCATGAGTGCATCTTCGTTTTTTTGAAAAATTTCGTTGAAGATAAACCTGCTAAAACTTTGCAAATCCCGTTCTATTGACCATTTGTCGTCTTCGAGTTTGTGCTCCACGAAACGGGTGAGTTTGCCCAATACTTCATTTTGAGTCGTGGCATTTTCAATAACTTCTTTTACTGCATCTTTGATAGGCAATTCTGTATTGATTTCTATGTCGAAACGCGAGCCAATGCCCAACTCTTTCGCCAAGTCACGCGCGATAGTCTGAAAAAAACTGTCAATGGTTGTAACATGAAAATTACTGTAATCGTGTAAGATAGATTGTAAAGCAACTCGTGCCCGTTGTTGTATCTCCTCGACATTATTTTTCATAAAATCAGGAAGTTCTTTTCTCAAATTCTCTAAGAAGTCGGCATCATTGTCGTCCGCGAGTTCGTGCAAATAGTCTAAAATACGATTTTTCATCTCGCCCGCGGCATCGTTGGTAAAAGTTACCGCCAAGATATGCCGATAAGCCGTTCTCGGGTTATGTATAAGCAATTGTTTGATATACTGTTGTGCTAACGTGTAGGTTTTGCCGCTCCCCGCGGATGCTCTATATACTAAAAAATTAGACTGTATCATAAAATCAAATCTATACAAAAAAACGACATCAAGATATAATGTTTACCTCCGGTTCCAAACGCACATCAAACTTTTCAAATACAGAGGTTTGTATGGCATGGGCGAAACGAAGGATATCCGAACCGGTAGCCCCCCCGTAATTGACGATGACCAACGGTTGTTGGGGATATGTTCCTACTTGCCCCTCTCGTTTGCCTTTCCAACCCGCCCGCTCAATCAGTTGTGCCGCAGACAATTTGACTTGTTTGTCAGGCATGAAAAAACGCGACAATTCGGGATAGCGTAACGACAAAGCAGACCATTGTTCCAACGAAACACACGGGTTTTTGAAGAAACTACCTGCCGACCCTATGACTTCTGTAGCAGGTAATTTGCCCTCGCGTAAAACCATAATTTCATGATACAAATCTCGAAGTGTTAATTTTTCTCCATAAGAAGACACCCGTGCTTGTAACTCTTTGTATTGCAAATTAAATTTCTTTTTCTTATGCAATAAAAAATCAACTTTCGTGATAAAGAAGCGGTTTTTTAAAGAGGTTTTAAATATCGAGTTTCGATAGGCGAACCGACAGTCTTCGTTCGCAAATTCCCGTTTCGTTCCCGTAGTTAAGTCCACGCCATGAACAACATACAGGCAATCTTTCACTTCCATTCCGTAGGCACCTATGTTTTGCACGGGAGCACTGCCCACCCAACCGGGGATACCTGCCAAATTTTCTATTCCATAATATTCGTTATCAATAGCATAGCGTATCAAATTTTTCCACGATTCTCCCGCGTTGACCCGTAAAAGTATCGTGTCCGAAGTTTCGTCTATGACGCGTATCCCTTTATTTTGCAGTCGAACAATAGTACCCTCGTAATCTTTAGTAAAAAGCAGGTTGCTACCATCTCCCATGATAAGATATTGACCCGCGAAAACCCCTTTGTCAATAGCCTGCGCGATATTTTGCTCGTCCGTGAAGGTAACGACTTTTCGGGCATTCGCGTTCACGTTAAACGTGTGCATGGATTGCAAGGGTACATTTTCGGCGACAGTTATCATTCTCTTGTAATTTAATGTGCTTCTAACCAATTATTTCCTTCATTTATTTCTACCAACAGAGGCACGGCAAGGTCCATGGCGCGACTCATGAGGTCGCGCACGAGTATTTTCACTCGCTGGAGTTCATCTTTAGGCACGTCAAACAACAATTCATCGTGCACTTGCAATATCATGCGAGTTTTATATTCATGCTGTAGCAAGGCTTCTTGTACGCGTATCATAGCAATTTTAATCAGGTCGGCGGCAGTTCCTTGTATAGGGGCATTGATAGCGTTGCGCTCGGCGGCTTTGCGCAAAATACTGTTACTCGCGTTTATGTCTCGAATATAACGACGTCTGCCCAACAACGTTTCCACGTACCCATGTTCACGGGCAAAATCGAGCGTGGATTCAAGATACTCGTTTATTTTTGGAAAACTCTTAAAATAGTCGGCAATCAAATCCTTGGCTTCCTGCCGCGAAATTTGCAACCGGTCGGCTAACCCGAAAGCCGATATCCCGTAAAGGATACCGAAATTGACGGTTTTGGCGGTACGGCGCATCACGCTGTCCACATCTTCCGGGGCAACCTGATAGATATGAGCCGCCATGCTCGCGTGGATGTCGTCTCCCCGCGTAAAGGCATCTATCATCTGATCATCCCCACAGACAGAAGCAACAACACGCAATTCTATTTGCGAATAATCGGCAGAGAGTAGCACCGATTCGCCGTCTGACGGTACAAATGCCGCCCGTATGGTGCGACCCCGCTCCGTGCGAATAGGAATATTCTGCAAATTGGGATTGATAGAACTTAACCTGCCCGTGGAGGTTACACTTTGCATGAACGTGGTGTGTATTTTACCCGTGAGCGGGTTAACCAATTGGGGTAAAGCATCTACATACGTGTTCTTTAATTTTGACAAAGCACGCCATTCCAAAATGAGCGGAACAATAGGATGCTTGTTTGTCAATTTGTTAAGTATCTCTTCCCCCGTTTGATACTGCTTGGTTTTGGTTAGTTTGGCATTATCAATAATACGCAGTTGTTCAAAAAGGACTTCCCCAAGTTGTCGGGGAGAGGCAATATTGAACCGGGAACCGGCTAACTGATATATCTTTTCTTCTATCTCATGAATTTCAGAGGAGAGTACCTCCCCACTTTTTTTAAGAGCGAGCGCGTCTATTTTTACTCCGTCTGTCTCCATCGCGGCAAGTACCGGCACCAATGGCATCTCTATTTCGCGAAACAATTGGGTAAGATGGTCTCGCTCTAATGCCTGACAAAAAATAGGATACAGTTTTCGGTAGGCGTGCACCCGTTCGCAAGCCCTAAAATAGGGCGAAGGAGAGACAAAATTAGGACATAACGAAGTTTGAAGATAGTGCTCGCTCAGGCGTTGTAAATCATGTTTGCTTTCTTGTTGGATAAGATAATGAGCAATTTGCAAATCAAAAAAACAAGGCATAATCTTCGTACCCAATCGTTTGAGTTCTTTATAAAAAGGCTTACATTCATAAGAGACAACGTCTTTCTTGTCGCGAAAACAATCGGAAAACAAGTCGGCATATTCAACACGATACGCGGGATTGTAAAGATGGTAATACAAAAGTTCGTCCCCCTGTTTGGCAAAAGCAAATCCTTCAAAGTCGGACGATGAGCCAAACCAATCCGCGTACACGGGCAAAATGCCTACAGATAAAATTTGCCGAATATCTGCTATCGTTTTCAATTCTTTAACTTTATCTTTTATTTCATCAAAAATGGATTTTGTGGCAGGTGCGTTTGTGGACAGCAGAGGAGAAGCAGGCAAAGGAGCAGGCATACCCGTGAAAAGATCGGGAGTAGGAACAACAGAGGTTGTGGCAGAAGTTTCTTGATAAGTATTTCCAAATAGTTTGTGTGAAAAAGAACGAAATTGTAATTGTTGAAAAAGGTGCTGCAAGAGAGTTTCATTTGGCTCTCGACATTTCATTTTCGCGAAATCAATTTCTATAGGAACATTTAAAATAATAGTAGCCAATGATTTTGACATTAGAGCCTGTTCTTGGTTCTCGACTAATGCAACCCGTTGTTTTTCATTGCTCACGTTGTTGATATTTTCATAAATATTTTCTATCGAGCCAAATTGCTCTATCAATTTTCGGGCACGCACTTCTCCAATACCGGGAACACCGGGAATATTGTCGGCAACATCACCCCAAAGTCCCAAAATATCAATCAGTTGTTCCGGTTGTTGTATTCCATATTTGTTGCATATTTCTTTTTTACCCAATATTTCGGCGGGTTGTCCCATTTTACCGGGTTTGTAGATAAAGATATGGTCAGATACCAATTGCCCGTAGTCTTTGTCCGAAGTCATCATATACACGTCAAAACCTTCGGTTTCGGCTTGTTTTGCCACGGTCCCTACGATGTCATCGGCTTCATAGCCGGGCATTTCGAGTACAGGTACTTCAAAGCCCGCGAGCAGTTGTTTGATATAAGGAATGGAGTTCACGATTTCATCGGGAGTGGCTTCACGGTGGGCTTTATATTGTTCGTAATCGGCATGACGTACCGTAGGGGCACCCAAATCGAACGCCGCCGCGATGTGCGTGGGCTTTTCTTTTGACAATACCTCTAAGAGCGTGTTCACAAACCCGTAAATGGCAGAAGTGTTTAACCCCGAAGTCGTGAACCGCGGCGATTTTATCATGGCATAATACGCCCTGAAAATAAGTGCCATAGAATCTAATAAGAACAATTTTTCACGCATAAATCAAAGAGTTTATAAGATGATATATTTGATTAAAAGACATTTTTAATGACTTGTTTCACGTTGTTGGCTTTGCCCATCGTGTAATAATGAATAGCAGGCACCCCATGCTGTAGTAAATCTTTGCTTTGCGCCACGCACCATTCCACGCCAGCCTCGTACACGGCTTCGGGGGTAGAACAACAACGAAGCAATCGCATGAGGTCTTCCGGCAAATCAAGATGAAACGACTTCGGCAACAATTCACTTTGTTTTATTGTAGATAATGGTTTTAGCCCCGGGATAACAGGAACAAGAATCCCCGCCTCTCGACATTTTTTTTCAAAATGATAGAATTTTTGATTATCAAAAAACATTTGGGTAATAATGTAATCGGCACCCGCGTCTACTTTGGCTTTTAAGTTAATAATGTCCGTTTCGATGTTTGGGGCTTCAAAATGTTTTTCAGGGTAGCCCGCCACTCCCACG
The DNA here is from genome assembly GCA_031272025.1 of Bacteroidales bacterium. Lineage (GTDB taxonomy): Bacteria > Bacteroidota > Bacteroidia > Bacteroidales > WCHB1-69 > JAGVVH01. The sequence continues at coordinate 4,712 of JAISUP010000016.1, read as the reverse complement.
CAAAAGTCTGTGCACACGTGCGATAATTCTCTGTCGGAATGATGTCCTGTATTCATATCCCGAATCAGGCTTACTAATTCATAACTATGCTTAAAACCATCGGGTTCGGGAGCAAAATATTTTTGTCCGGGCATCGGATCTCCCCGCAATGCTACCACATTATGAATTTCCAAAAAATGTAAATCCATAAGGTCGTTTTCTAACTTTTGCACCGAAGCCCCCCCGCAAATTAAGTGAGGTACTACTTCTACCTGAAAACGTTTGAGTATGGCTGCCGCGATAGCCACAGTTCCCGGTCTTTTGTTTATCAATACTTTACGAAAAACCCCATCGCCATCCGGATAAAAGACGACCTCGTCGCGATGACAAGTAATATTGATAAACGGCGGCGCGAATTCCATGAGCGGCTCTATATATTGATACAACTTATATATATCACTACCCTTTAAAGGAGGCACGATTTCAAAAGAAGCAAAAGGCTCTTTGTTTTTTTTTAATATATCAATAACCTTCATGTCGAATGATTTATTTTACAAATGCAGGGTATGTCCCATTTTTTCCTGTTTGGTTTTCAGGTAGGTAAGATTGTTTTCGTTGGGTTTCACGATAATGGGTACCGTAGTATCAATATGAATCCCGTAGCCGGTTAGTCCTGCTCTTTTTGTTGGGTTGTTGGTAATCAGTTTCACGCGGGTAGCACCCAAGTCGCACAAAATTTGCGCACCAATACCATAGTCCCGCTCGTCTGCTTTAAATCCCAATTCAAGATTTGCCTCCACGGTATCGCGTCCCAATTCCTGTAAATGATATGCTTTCAATTTATTAATTAGTCCAATACCTCGTCCTTCCTGACTCATGTAAAGGACAATACCTCGTCCTTCCTGTTCGATCATTTGCATGGCTTGGTGCAGTTGGTCGCCACAGTCGCATTTACAGGAACCAAAGATGTCTCCGGTAGCACACGACGAGTGCACGCGTACCATCACCGGCTCATCGGGTTGCCAAGTTCCTTTTTTCAGGGCTAAATGGGTCGCCTTGTTGTTGAGTTGGGTATAGGCAATCAATTGAAAATCACCCCAACGAGTAGGCAGTCGGACTTCTTGTTCCCTCCGAATCAGTTTTTCTGTACGAATACGGTAAGCAATAAGGTCTCGAATAGAGATGATTTTCATTTGATATTGTTCGGCAATTTTCATCAATTGAGGCAGTCGCGCCATGGTACCGTCTTCGTTAATGATTTCTATCAGCGCTCCCACGGGGGTCTTCCCGGCGAGTTTGGCAAGGTCAACGGTGGCTTCGGTATGTCCGGCACGCACGAGCACGCCCCCGTCGCGAGCACGCAAAGGACTTACATGCCCGGGACGTCCCAAATCGGAAGGTAAAGTCGCGGGATGAGCCAATGCCCGTATAGTCGCTGCCCTGTCGTGCATCGACACCCCTGTCGTGCAACCGTGCCCCAAAAGGTCAACCGTAACCGTGAACGGGGTACCCAATAAAGACGTGTTGTCCATGACCTGCATGTCTAAATGTAATGACTGACAGCGTTCGTTTGTCATAGGCGTGCACAAAATCCCGCGCCCCTTAGTAACCATGAAGTTTACTTGATCCTCCGTGATATTCTCTGCCGCGACAATAAAATCCCCCTCGTTTTCCCTATCTTCATCATCTACAACAATTAAAAATTTCCCCAGCCTGAAATCAACTAACGCTTCTTCTATTGTACTGAATTTGAATGACATATTTTTTTTTTATGCAATGGCAAAAATACGCGTTATTTTTGATATATCATATCAAAAAGAACAAAAGAATGAAATTATTCATGCCCCTAACCCCTTCTTATTTATTAACATTTTGTTGTTTATATTTTTTTTTATATTCATTTTAAAGTAATTATATTTATATTATTTTTGAAGTTTCTAAAAATGTAGGATACATGAAGAGACTTAAAGCCATTGTAAAAATTAGCGCGATGCTCGGTATCATCGTGATGATGTGTATCGCTATCGTGAAAATGCAGTCAAGGGTATGTCTTGATATTGAAATTAAGACTCCCGATAAGACTATGGTATCTTGTGTGTCGCCCGAAGAGATCAGACAAAAATTGGCAAAAGAAAAACTGCATGTAGAAGGGCTAAATTACAAAGAAATCCAAGCAAAATGGGAGCAGTTATTGCCGGTCATCAAATCACACCCCTATATTGCAAGTTGCGACAATTTCTATTTCTCCGGCAATAAGTTAGTGCTTGAAATCACGCCGCGTAGTCCTTTGTTACACGTGTACGACGAAACCGGCGAACAGTATTTTTTAGACCGGTCGGGGATATTGTTACCGTATTCTCCTTTGGTAAAAGAAAACCTAATCGTGGCATTGGGACATATCGCGAAACAACAAGAGCAACTGCTTACTAACGCGGGCGACGACAGCAATAGCGTTCTCTATGTATTGCGAAGCATCGCGCTTGCCATAGAAGAAGACCCTTTTTATGCCGCTCAATTTCGACAGATATATGTCAATAGCCAAGGAGAAACCGAACTCATTCCCACGATTGGGGTGCCCAAAATACTATTCGGAAACGACGAAAATGTAGCCGAAAAATTAGCCTTGCTAAAAATCATTTACACGAAAGCATTCCCGTATACCGATATGGATAAATACGCGTGGTTAGATGTCCGTTTTAAAAATCGCATCATCGCGAAAAAAAAGTGAATAATTACAAAATTATTGTAAATATAAAAAAAATCATGTATATTTGCAGTTCGTTTTATTCACCAAAAATTTATAAAAAATGGCAACATCAAAAAAAGTAACAGAGGTGGGTCGCAGTGAAACTACCTCTGTATCATCAAATCAGGGTAAGGGGTTCGTTCCTACCGCGGAAGCCAAAGGAAAAGCAACACAATTGCGCGTGCTCGCCGCAGTTTTTTGGATATTGGCGGTTATAGCCCAATTGGGAGCAATTTGGCATCTCCTGCATATTCCCGAAAGCGGCGTGATAATGTGGTTAGTCATCTTGCTTATCGCCGTAGATTTGGCATTGGCTATCACCGGATCCATGTTTTGGAAAAAATCCAACCGTTTCGATCCCGCATCGGAAAAGAAAAAATTCCTGTTCTTCCTGCAAAATCAATTGGGCATATTCACGGCTATTGTCGCTTTCCTGCCTTTGGTTATCGTTATTTTTAGAAGTAACAACCTGAGTGGCAAACAAAAAGGAATCTTGGGCGGTATTGCTATCGCGGCGTTAGCAGCAGCAGGGTTGCTCGGTGCCGATTTCAATCCTCCATCACAAGAACAATATGCCGAACAAACGGCTCAGGTAGAATCACTCACGGGAAACAATCATGTCTATTGGACCAAATCGGGCACCAAGTATCATATCTATGACGACTGCCAACACATCAATACCAACAAAACAGACGAAATTTTTAGCGGGACAGTAGCAAATGCACGTGAGGAAAAAAATATTACCGAACTATGCAAAACATGCGCGACCCGTGCAGAAAAAGCCAAGGGACAAGATCCTGTAAATGCAGAAGAAACATTACCCGATAGCCCGACAGAATAATGCTATATTATTGATTTATTGATTTATAAAAAATGTATTATGCAAGAAATTATTAAAAATGTAGCCAAGAAAGCCGGCATATCCGAATCGGTTGCCGAAGTTGCTGTACAAACCGTATTGTCGATGTTAAAGAATAAGTTACCCGATTCTATCGGGGGCGTGTTAAGTTCTTTCTTAAACGATACACAAAATACAAAAAAAACTACCACTACCAAGAAGAGCACCACTACCAAGAAAAATGACGACGGGTTTGGGCTGGACGACATCGTGCAAGGATTAGGCGGTTTGTTAAGCAAAAAATAGCAAAAAAGGGATGAAGCACACAAGGTCGTGCTCCGAGATTACCCCATAAAACTCACGCGTGAACACAGTGATTTTTATGGGGTAATTTTTTCGCCCGTGTTCTCTGTAATAAGAAATAGAGCCTTTTAATTTTTTTCATGCAATAACAAAGAGCAATAGCCGAAAAAGTCGTAGTCGAGCGCTATCGACACCGCGAACAATAAGTCAATATTCATTGTTTTGCTATTCAAAATACGCGTAAGATTACTACGGTCAATGTTTATCTTCTTCGCTAACCACGACACCGAGCGTTCTTTCTCTTTCAATACTGTCTTAATTTTAATCCCTATATCTATCATTTTTTGCTTTTTTTCCATCATGAATCATAATATTAAAAAAAACGTGGACTTAACCCATTTACTATGAAGGTTTTCCACAACCTGTTGTACCTAATAAGTTAAATTCACGTGTTTTACACGCGCGTACTAACTTATTCTTGGTACAACAACCTTTTGCAAGGTCAAAATGTGGAATTTTCATAGCAAGAATAATATAGCGCACTGCTATATAAAGTATGTCCTTGTGCCCAAAGGCACCTCTGTTTTTTACAATATCATAAATAAAAATTTCATTAATAATGATTTTCAGGCTGCAAAGATATAATTTTTTCGAGATAATAAGAAATATAGCCAATAAAAAGCAAAGTGAAAAATAATTCATCTAATTTTGGTAAATTTGCACTCTCTAACCTGCATTATTCATACTATCCCCCAAATTGTTTTTTCCTACATACGGAGACGATGTTTTTTTTCGACCGAAGGTCAAAAATCCGATAAAATTGAGACTCGGTTGATGAAATTTAAG
>JAISUP010000006.1 GCA_031272025.1 Bacteroidales bacterium | reverse complement strand
CCCCCAACGAGTTGGGCATACACGACATGAGCGGCAACGAGTGGGAGTGGTGTAACGACTGGTATGGCGGCACTTTTCCTTCGGGCACGAGCGATCCTACAGGTCCTGCTACCGGCTCCGCCCGCGTGATTCGTGGTGGCTATTGGAGCAACTATGCCTCTTTTTGCACGGTTGCTTATCGCTCCTACATCAGCAACCCGTACATTCGTTACTACTACGTAGGATTTCGTGTGGTTTTGGTCCCATAATTCACGGGGTTAAAGAATTTAGAATTCAGAATGAGGGAAAAACCTTATTTCAACGAGTTCGCTTAGTAGCCAAGGGACAATTTCCTATTTTTCCCGCGGGGACAACACTTTCGTTGCTTGCAAGTGTTGTCCCCGCGGGTGGGGTGTGAAAAAATCAGCGATGTAAAACCATATTCCGTTTTTGTTTTTAATATCGCTGTACGTGCCTAACAACACATTATGTTGGTAGAAAAACAGATGATTCCACAAATCCCGCGTGCCATCAGGTACGCGATGTATACTACCATATTCCGTCCCTAACGGGACGGGCGAACACGGTGGTACATCTTGTTTTCTACCAACATTTTGTCCCTAACGGGACAAGTTCTACGCTACATTTGGGTATTATATTACGATATTCATTTAAAAATAAAAGGAGTTTTGCCGAAAATCCTGAAAAGAGTAGGCAGCACAATCGTCCTTTTACATATTGGTTTACACAAAAAATGTCATTTCAAAAAAACATTTTTGGATATATTTTGTCATTTCAAAAAAACACAGTATCTTTGCAGCGAGAAAATATTTTGAAAAATGGAAAGTTTATTCACAACGTTTTACCAACATTTGAGCAGGACTGACACGGCTTTTGTCAGGTATCTCTACCCGAAAATCAAATGGGGAAACCGTTTAATCGCCATTACCGGTGCGCGAGGTGCGGGCAAAACTACGATGATTTTGCAGCATATCAAGCGGACTTTTGGTGAAACACCGAAAGAAGCGTTGTATGTCAGTTTAGACAATATCTGGTTTTCAACGCACCGACTGTTTGATTTAGCCGGCGAATTTGACCGAATGGGCGGCAAATACCTGTTTCTTGACGAAGTGCATAAATACGGCAACTGGTCGCAGGAAATCAAAAATATCTACGATTCGTATCCTGAGTTGAAAGTGGTATTTACCGGTTCGTCGATGCTTGAGATTTACAAAGGCGCTGCCGATTTAAGCCGTCGGGCGGTTCATTATACATTGAACGGAATGTCGTTCCGCGAATTTTTGCTGTTGGAACGGGGTGTTGATTTTCCCGTGATTGCATTGACCGATTTGCTGGAAAATCATATCACGCTTGCCGGTCAGGTAAATAAGCGAATAAAGCCCATCCCGCTGTTTCAGCAATATCTGAAAGAAGGTTTTTATCCTTATTACAAAGAAGATAACGAGATTTATTCCGACAGGTTGCTGCATACGGTCAACGTGGTTTTGGAAACGGATTTGCCCGCGGTTGAGCATATCGAATTTGTCAGTATCAAAAAAATCAAGCAGTTGCTTTATATTATCGCGCAGAAAGTACCTTTCACGCCGAATATCAAAGAGTTGGCGGCAGCGGTGGAAGTAAGCCGTACAAGTTTGCTTAACTTCCTTGTGATGTTGGAAAAAGCACAGTTGCTCAATTTGTTGCAACAGGATGTTTCGGGAATACGGATTTTGGCAAAACCCGAAAAAATCTATCTCAACAACACCAATTTATCATTCGCGATGGAAGAAGAAAAGCCCGATGTCGGCAATCTGCGGGAAACGTTTTTTTATAATCAGTTAAAAGCGGTTGCTAAAATCTCGTCTGCCGTCAAAGCCGATTTTACGGTTAATGATAAATACGTGTTTGAAGTAGGCGGAAAAAACAAAGGGCACGAGCAGATTATGGGCACCGACAATGCATATTTGGCGTTAGACAACATCGAATACGGCTATGCCAACAAAATCCCGCTATGGCTGTTCGGGTTTCTCTACTGAGATTGTATCGCCTTTGGCAATATATATCGCCAAATAGCATATAAAATTGCTTAATTTGGCGAATTATAAATAAAAAAATAATCAAATATTTTTTTCGTGTAAACCAATCTGTTAAAGACGTTTGCATGATTTTTTTTGAAATTAAATTAACTAAAGTATTAAAATTAAATTTATTAAAGTAATGAAAGTATCAACAAATAGGGCAAAAGCCCACAGATTTTCGAGCAAAATGTTTTGCTCGGTGATGATAGCAGTGGCTATCGTTGGTTTCGCGAGTTGAGACAAGCATGATAATGAGGCTACTAACGATCCTTGCCCCGCGGGGTGGCGCGTGCCCACGTTAGCCGAGTTACAGAGTTTGCTAAATTCAGGGAGCGAATGGGTAACAAATTATAATGGTACGGGAGTTAACGGTCGTGTTTTTGGCAGCGGGGCAAACAGCATTTTTCTCCCGGCTGCCGCTTACCGCGACTTCCGCTACTACGGCTCGCTCGTCTATCAGTCCGGCTACGGCTACTAGTGGAGCAGTACTCCCTACGAGAGCGGCAGCATCTTCGCCTACTACTTGAGCTTCTCCAGCAGTTACGCCGGCTGCTTCAACTTCAACCGGACCTTCGGGCAATCCATTCGCTGTGTAAAAGAGTAATAAAAGGAGTTTTGCCGAAAATCCTGAAAAGAGTAGGCAAGAAAGCGTTCTTTGACATATTGGTTTACTCGAAAAATATATTTTGCCCACTATTTTTACGTAAAAAGTGGACATTTTGGGTAGTATTTTTTGCCGAGAATACAGCAAAAAACACTATCTTTGCAATTGCATTTTTATGTTCATATTTTTATTTTTAATCAAAAAAACATGAATCATATTTTAATCACGGGCTGTCGCGGTCAATTAGGTAAATGTTTGAAGGATTTATTCGAGAAAAACGAAGCCGCGTTTACATACGCTCGGGTTTTTTATACCGATATTGAAGATTTGAATATCGTGTCGGGAACAGAAGTAAAACGCTTTTTGCAGGCACACGAGATAGGCTGTATCATTAACACGGCGGCATACACGGCGGTAGACATGGCAGAAACAGACAAAGAGGCTGCTTTCGCGGTCAATGCCGATGCAGTGAGCATATTGTCGAAAGCCGCCAAAGAAAGCGAGGCGTTACTTGTTCATATTTCTACCGATTATGTTTTTGATGGACTATCGCGAATTCCTTACCGTACCACGGACCCCACTCACCCGCTTTCCATATACGGACAATCTAAGATGGCGGGAGAGATAGCCATGCGCGCATCTTCGTGCAGGGGCGCGATTTTTCGTACTTCGTGGCTTTATTCTCAATATGGCAAAAATTTCGTGAAAACTATTTTACAAAAAGCCGGTAAAGAACAGGTATCGCGTGTAGTAGATGACCAAACAGGGGCACCGACTTGGGCTACCGACCTCGCCCGTGCCATTTTCGCCTACCTTGCCTGCTCTAACCTGCACGACCGGTTTAGGGTGTTTCATTACGCGAATGAAGGACAAACAACGTGGTACGGTTTCGCGAAAGCCATCACGCGAATCGCGAACTTGTCTCACGAAATTATCCCTGTTCCTACCACAGCCTACCCTACCCCGGCACCACGACCCGCGTTCTCGCTCTTCGACTTGTCTGAAACAAAAAATGCTTTAAAAATCCATATCCCCAAATGGGAAAATAGCCTAACCGCTTGCTTAAATGAAATGAAACAGGACATAAATAAAACCAGATGATACAAGTTAACAACCTGTTTTTCGGTTATAAAAAACAAGATATTTTACACGACATCTCTATACAAATTTCCATAGGCAGTTTAACCGCGCTGATTGGTACCAACGGAGCCGGAAAATCTACACTCATGAAATTAATGGTTAGACTGCTATCCCCACAATCAGGCAGTATCAATATCAACGAGGTACCCTTGTCTCGTTACCCCATCAAACAATTAGCCCAAACCGTAGCATACGTTCCACAACATCAAAATATTGTATTTGATTTTTCGGTATGGGATATGGTAATGAACGGGCGTTATCCTTGGCAAAGTGCGTGGTGTGGTGAGAGCAGGATAGATAAAGAAAAAGTAGAACACGTGTTAGAACAATGTCATTTAATACATCTAAAAGATCGGATGCTAACACAATTGAGCGGGGGAGAATTGCAACGAGTTCATATTGCCCGTTCCTTTGCCCAAGATACCCCCGTACTGCTGTTGGATGAGCCATTAGCCGGTTTAGATATCGCGCACCAGCACGATATCATGGACATTTTAGTCCACCGCCAACAACAAGAAAAGACAACCATTCTTGTCGTTTTGCACGATTTAACCATGGTAAAACAATATTGTCCTCAAATCATTCTTCTCAAAGCAGGGAAAATGATTTATCACGGGAGCACCGACAGCCTGTCGCACGATACTTTGCGCGAGGGATTTGACTTGTCGCGGTTACAAATTCATTCACGGTGGGACGTGTCGCGAACACCCTTGCTCATTTAAAAAAAATCATGTATTTTCGCGGTATCATTTTATAAAAAATTCAGGTCATGAATAAGAATATTTTATGGGCATTTTTAGGCGGTGCGTTGGCAGGCGGTATCACGGCATGGTTGCTCGCGCCGAGAAGTGGCGAGGAAACCCGAACTATTATCTCGAATAGAATTAAAAAAGACATGGAATTGAATGACGAAGATTTGAACGACTTACAACAAGTGCTACAACATTTGCAACACTTGTTAAACCGCTCCACGTTGACAACGACAGTTGATTCCCCCGATTTTGAAGAAACTGTACCCCCTGAAAATAGGGCTTGAAAAACAGGAAAAAACATGGAAACGCGCGAAAAAACCCAGCCTCCTAAAGAAAAGCACGGCTTTTTTAACGAGATAAAATCCTATTTCAATCTTGAAAAGCAACTATTTAAACTTGACGTGTTAGAAAAAATGTCAAAATTGCTAACCTTTCTCGCGGGAATCATGGTGGCTCTCGTGTTCGGGGGTATCGCAACTGCCTTTTTGTCGCTATTGCTACTCAACGTGTTCAGACATTTATTGGGGTCTAATATCCTTGCCATTGCCTCTATAATACTGTTTTTCTTACTGTGTTCCGTACTGGTTTTTGTTTTTCGAGAACGTTTGTTTCTCAATTTCTTTATCCGTTCTATTCATGCCATTCTTTTTCAAAAAGACAACAAAAAGCATCAGCCCAACCATGAGCAAAGTTAAGAATAACACGACCGGACAGATTCGTACACTTGCCGATTTGCAACGCGAACAAAATCGTTTGCGGGGAGAATTGGCGAGAAAGAAAAACTATTTCAGCCGACTTTCTCACTGGATACCCGCGGTAGGAGAGACCCTTTTACACTTTCCCGCGCCACTTTCGCGAAATACCGCGTGGATGCCCCTGCTCATCACAGCCGGAAAAACGATCTTTACGCTCGTTAAGACACGAAAAAAATCACCAAATATAAAATCATCATGACGGAAAAAACACACGAGAATACCCCCCTCCCCTATCATTATATCGCCATCGAAGGATGTATAGGAGCAGGAAAAACCGAATTGTCGAAACGACTTGCCACAGAATTTAATGCCCCGTTAGTCTTAGAACAATTTGCAGAGAATGTTTTCTTACCCTTATTTTACAAGGAACCGGTTCATTATGCTTTTCACGTGGAGGTAACTTTTCTTATTGACCGTTACGAGCAAATGAGTACTTTCTTCGCGAATTTGCCTGCCCGGAACACCCTTGTCTTTGCCGACTATTTCATGGAAAAATGCCTGATTTTCGCGCGAAATAATCTCACGAAAGACGAGTACATCGTGTTTGAAAAAATATTTAAGCAATTTCACGCCCCTTTGCCCAAACCCGACTTACTGATTTACTTGCATAAAGATGCCGAACATTTATTGCGCAACATCAAGCAACGCGGACGCGTATACGAGCAAAATATTCAAACCGAATATTTAGATAATATTCAAAATCAATATTTTAAATATTTACAGTCGTATCACCGGTGCCCTATAATAAAAATCAATTCTAACGATTTAGACTTCGTGAATAACCCGACAGATTACGAACAAGTGAAAACCTTAATTATTTAGATTTTAGATTTTAGATTTTAGATTTTAGATTTTAGATTTTAGATTTTAGATTTTAGATTTTAGATTTTAGATTTCAATTATCATACCCTTTCTTAATCATTTTTTTCAGTTTTTCAAAAGAAGGTGATTTTTTTTATTTTTCCCGTATTAAAACAAAGGGAGAAGAAATGATGTTCTTCGCCATTGCTTACCCCCAATATCGGGGCATGTAAATAGCCGTTGTAATTTCCGGCTTGCTCTACTACTTCTTGGGTTATTTTCACGTGAGGTGCTTTACATTCTATCACGATTTGGGGTTTTCCCTCCCGGTCAAAAACAACCAAATCGTATCTTCGTGTCATACCATTGATTTCAATTTTTCTTTCCACGGCAATTCGCGAAATAGAGATTTCTTTTTCTTCTATCAATCTGTATATCAAATATTGTCGAACCTGTTCTTCGGGGGTTAGTCGTACCCATTTTTTACGAACAGGGTCAAATATCTCGTTTTTTTCTCCCCGTTGTCGGCATTTTATACCACCGGTTATTTTTTTATTTTCAGACATCATTTCATTTTTTCACAAAACAGCCACATCTTTGTCGTACAACACGACTTCATTGCCTTCTATTCTTACATACGAACGGTGAGAAAGCCAGTCGCCGGTATTGATATAGGTTGCTGAAGATGCGATTTTTTCTCGCGCCGGGCAGTGGCAATGTCCATATATAAAATATTGAATATCTTCATTTTTCAACACTTCACGGGCATAGTTTATTTGGCTTTCATTTTCCCGGCATTTTTTCATTGCAGGGTTAGAAGAATGTCGCCTGCTTTCGCGGGACATACATTGCGCGACAGCAAAAGCAACACGCGAAGGCAATAGTCCATAAAGCCATATATTTGGAGTAAAGGCAAAGATTTTCTTGAGCAACAGGTAGCCTTTGTCGCGAGGGTCTAACCCGTCGCCATGTCCTATCAGGTAGCGGGTATGATTGATAAGGAAAGGCTGTTGTTGTTTGAAAACGCGCATATTAAATTCTTCTATAAAATAATTTTTTATCCACATGTCATGATTTCCCGTGAAATAGAACAATTGCACATTTTTGTTTTTCAATTGGCTTAGGGCATTAAAAAAGCGATAGTACCCGCGGGGTACCACATGCTTATACTCGAACCAGAAATCGAAAATGTCGCCCAACAAGAACAAGTGAGAGGCATCGGGCAAAACCGTTTGTTCTAACCAACGCACGATATGATCTTCACGAATCCGCGATTCTGCTTTATCAGGAATACCCAAATGAAAATCTGAGGCTAAGTATACCACCCCTTCAATTTCTACCGGTTTTTCAAACAGTTTGTTCACTCGTGTATCTCTTTGTTAATAAATAAACGGCAATATTTTGTATCGTTTTTGGGAAATAAATTCTTCCCCAAAAAAGTGGGCATAGCGTTCGTACACGGCTTTGGAACGGGGTACGATATTAGCGAAAGTCCAAAAGACAAATACCCAACCGGGGACAGCCCACAACAAAACGGCGAACCCGCTCCATTCGAGCAGTTCTCCAAAATAGTTTGCCGAATTGACATACCTGAACAAGCCCCTGCATGGCAAATAATAGTTGGAATCTGTTTTGCTCTTTCTCAGTTGCCTGATAATACGGTCGGCGTGCATATTGATAGACATACCGGTAAAAAACAGCACGGCACCAATAAGAAACCGCGCCGAATGCAACCATTCTATTGGATAATAATTCGCGGGCGAGAAATAGAAAAGCCACCCTCCTTGCATAACAGCATTACAAGTGTTAAAAATAATCCCTATCATAATAACTGAAACCGGCATTTTACTTTGTCCTTTCATCATAAGTGGAAAAATAAATGCCCGTTGAAAATAATGCAATTGAAAAAAAACAAAAATAGTAAAAGTAGTAATATTAAATGGTTTGATTTTATAATAGAGAGAACAGACGTATAGCACGCACATGGCAATAAAAACAGGGGTTTCCATGAGTATCCAGCCCCAGCGACTATTTACCGACACGCCCCAACGCGGATTAAAAGTCATGCCGTAAGGCGGCGTGATAAATTGTAATACCACGAAAACAATCAATGCCAACCCTGACATGATAATTAACAAATAATCATAAACGACAGTCCATTGCTCCATATTTGTTCAAGACCTGAATTTTTTACCATCAAAATATTTTTTTCTAAGGATATAGTGCATAAATACTATCGAGGTTTTACAAGTATCCTTATAGGCATCAAAGTTTTGTATACGAAGTCGTTTGTTTTTCATGTTTTTTATACCTCTCGCGAATGAGAAGAAGGCTTTATACACGGCAAAAAAATCTTGCCAATTGCCTCTCGCGAGGAAGACAAACGCGGCAAGGTTATCCATGAAGAAACGGACAAAGAAAGTAACAAATAGCCGTTGGGCGGGCAAATTTTTGAGCAATAAGAAAAGATTATTTCTAAAATTAAGAAATGTCTTTCGGGAATTATTTTTTGGTAAAGTGCCGCCCCCCACGTGATAGACCACGGATTGAGGACATACCATCACTTTATATCCCATATTTTTAACTCGCCAACAGAAATCAATTTCTTCCATGTGCGCGAAGAAGTCGTCGTCTAAGCCACCTGCTTGATGATAGACATCACTTCTCACGAACAAAGCAGCACCGGTTGCCCAAAAGACTTCCATTTCTTGGTCATATTGTCCGCGGTCTTCTTCCACCACTTCAAAAAGCCTGCCTCTACAAAAAGGGTAGCCATATTTATCAATAAACCCACCGGAGGCTCCGGCATATTCAAAATAAGACTGTTGGTTGTACGACCGCAATTTGGGTTGCATCGCCGCGATACACGTGTCTTGTTCCATGTGTTGAATAATAGGCTGTACCCACCCCGATGTTACTTCAATGTCGGAATTAAGCAAACAATAATAATCAGCCTCTACTTGTTTCAATGCTTCATTATATCCCTTAGAAAAGCCATAATTTTGGGTGTTTTTGATGATACGTATTTGTTCAAATGTTCGAGACAACATTTCTAACGAACCATCGGTAGAGGCATTATCTGCCACAACAATAGAAGCATAATCAGGACAATTTTGCAACAATACCGGAAGAAACCGGTGCAGGAATGCTTTCCCGTTCCAGTTAAGTATCACGATTGCCAACTTGCTTTTTGTCATCATAAAACGGCATGAACTAAAACGGTACAAAGATACAAAAAATTTTAAGTACGCGAAATGGGGTAATGTTTCTTTTTAAATATTTCGTTAAAACGGATACTAAGACCTGCGAAAAAAGTGATACCGGGGGAAAGTGAAGTATTGAAAGTGTGTATCTTGGGTTTGTAATTAAAAAGATTGTCTATGCCAAGACTTAACGTGTAAGATTTAAAAAAGCATTGATTCACGGATAGTTTCCATATAGTATAAGCAGGATAATGCTGTGTCTCGTATTCGAGATTGGTTTCACCTGTCTCGTCAAGCGTTTCTGTGGCTGTTTTCATGTCCAATGCCCCCAATACTCGTCCCGAAAACATAACATTCAACGTGTAATAACGAGTATCTAAGTCATAAGACAGTCGTGCAACAGCCGTGTGCGGGCGTGTGTCTGTAATGTTCACCCCTTTTTCCATTCTCTTGTCATTGACATAAGAATAAGACAACCGCACCCCGAAGCCTTTGGGTAATTTGAGCCACAGGTTGATGTCGCCCCCGAAGACATCGGCACGCTGCGCGTTCACGTATCTCGAACTATCTTGCGCCGCGTTGAGCCAAAGGGTAGTTATCTTGTCATGTATGTAGTTGTAAAATCCTGAAATAGATATATTTAATAATTTCGTGTCGTATTCTCCGGAAAAAATAACCTGATGACTGGTTTCAGGGTTCAGGTCAGGGTTGCCCAACAAACGAAACATACCTTGATGATCCCAGTCGGTATAAAGTTCTTTGAGCGAAGGCGACCGGAAGCCTTTGCCGTAAGAGGTTCGTAACGTGAACGACTTATGCCGGTACATCACTGATACTTTGGGACTAAAGTAGAAACCATAAGCAGAGTGTTTGTCTACTCTTGCTCCATACACCACGTTCCATTTTTTATTGATTTGCCAATCGTGTTGTGCAAAGAGTACGAAAGCGCTGGTTTCGTGAGCCATTCCTTGTTCAAACTGATAGGTTTTTAAGCGGTCGTTGAAATATTCGGCACCGGCGGTAAGGGTATGATTGTCGTGAGCAAAAAAGTCATACTGTAAGCGGGCGGTATGTTGGTTATTGCTGTAATTGAGTGAATCATCCCGGTCTAATAGCAAATAGTGGTAATATTTGTCATACCTGTCGAAGACATAATTCGCGCACAGTTGGTGTTTGTCGTTAATTTTCCATGGGATTTCCGCGCCCGCGTGATACCCGCGGTAACGGTCGGGACGTTTGGGATTGTTGAACCTGTCTCTAAAAAAATAGCCTCCTTTGGCAGTTATAGACAATGATTTCGCGGGCTGCCATGTTATTTTTTCATCGGCGGTAAGACTGCGTCCGCCAAAGACAAAAACACGGGCGGGGGTACTATTTTCACCGGGAGCATCCACGAGCGTATCACTGTCGATATAGTGATACGAAAGGGCAGTCAGGGTACTGAAATTCTTGTATTTGCCGCCTGCCAACAGACCGTATTCTTGTTCGTTGAGACTGCCATATTTTGCATTTACCGCGACTTGCCATGGTTCTTTTACTTTTTTAGTGATGATATTCACTACTCCGGCGGTCGCGTTAGAGCCATAGAGTGTAGAGGCGGCTCCTTTCACGATTTCCACACGCTCAATATTGAGTGTGTTTAACCTGTTGTAATCTATATTATTCAGGGTTTCTCCTGAGAGCCGCTCGCCATCAACGAGAAAGAGCAGGCTCTCGCCCCCCATCCCTTGCATGTTTATCACCGTTTGCCCGTCCATTTGTCGGGTAAACTCTATCCCCGACAATTCATTTTCCAGCACGTCCTGCATGGTCACGGCATTCATCTTTTCCATATCCTCTGCCGTGATTACACGAGTCAAAACCGGCGACTCTGCCAATAATTTAGGGGTGCGGGTAGAAGTTACCGTTACCGCGTCTAAGTAGCGAGCATTTTTTCGCAAGGTAAAATGTAGCAAAGTGTCTTTGTCGACAAAAAGTTCCTTGCTCACGGTTTCATAACCGGTCAAAAGAAGACGTATGGTATAGGTATCGGGCAAAGGTAGCGTGAGAGAAAAAAAACCTTCTTTATCGGATAAAGTGTGTAACGTACTGTTTTTTATCATGATATTGACATGGGGTAAACTTTTGCCTGTTTCGTCAGTAACGTATCCTTCCAAACGCGTGGGAAGCGCGTACACGGGTAACATGAAAACGAGAAGACTTAATATCGCGAGAAAATTTCTTGTTTTTAAACCCATTTTACACTTGTTTTAAACTTGTTTTAAAATCGCTTTAAATAAAAGGGGGATTTTGAGTCCCCCTTTCACAACATAATTAATAACACCTATTGTATGGGGTACCGGTAGGAAAAAGAGACGTGACCGCCTTGTCCTTCCTCGTTGGTATAGTCTGTAAATATTACCGCGGCAACCGTACCATCGGCAGTTTTAATGGCATACACGTGTTGGTTAACCACGTAAGTCGGGGGCATCCCTTCGCTCGCGTACCAATCGGCAAGCACCATATTCTTCGATTGCTCAACGTAACCATCTGCCGACATGCTAATCATGATTTTTGCCGACTCATCGGTGGCAAAGCCGGTTTCGGGAATAGCAACAACTTCGGCAATAGTTTTAACATTCAATTTAATGGCACCCCCTTGTCCCATGCCCGACGCGCCACTATTAGTCCTGATATCGCCCCGGTGAAAAGCAATATCCCAATTGGTCTTTTGCTTACTCGCTTCGTAGTCGCCCACTTCCGACTGTGGAACCTCCGCCCCGGTTTTGAACGAGAAATAATGCCACGACTCGAAATCGGTAGAATGAACAACAACACTTCTCTCGGAAGTATCTGTCGTAGTTTTGTCTTCATCATCTTTATGACAAGAAAATACCCATAAAGACAAGCATATAACTGTCAAAGTGAAAAGAAATTTGGTCTTCATTTTTATTTTATTTTTATTTGATTGCATAAAATTTGGTCTTTGGATTTTGACATTGCAAAGAAACAAAAAAAAAGAAAGTCCTTTTTTCACAATAAAAAGGGATAATCGTAAAAGGCAGTAACTATAAATAGGGAAAACTTATTTTTTTCCCATTTGAAGTGCTTCGTGATAAAAAAAGGTTACCTTTGCAAAAAAATTACACCAAGTTTTAAATGGGAACTTTGGCTTGGGTAAAAAAAATAATTTTTAAAAGTGCCTTATAATAAATGTCCATAAAATTACTTAACTTTACGAATTTTCTATTTTGTTCGGAATGTACTTCTACTAACCTTTTGTTACACGAGGTCATGACCAAAAATCGTTTGTCGGGAACGCCCTTACCAGACGGGGCAGGCTTGTTCACGTGTTTTCAAAAAGCAGGAAAAGGGCAAGGAAATCATTCTTGGCATGGGCAAGCGGGAAAAAATATTTTGGTTTCATTTTATTTTTCGCCTACCATGTCTATAGAGCAACAATTTTTATTCAATATGGCATTTTCTTTGGGGGTACGAGCCTTTGTTTCCCGGTATATTGTTTCCCCGGTAAAGATTAAGTGGGCTAACGACATTTACGTGAATCATCGTAAAATCGCGGGAATATTGATTAGTCACCATTGGCAACAAGGAAAAACCATAGATACCATTGCCGGCGTGGGCATCAATATCAATCAAGACCGGTTTCCCGAAAACTTACCCAATCCTACTTCATTGCTCGCCGAAGATGGAGTGTATAGGGATATATTGTTATTATTGTTACAATTACAAAAAGACATCAATGTTTTTTATCAAAAGTTAAAGCAAGGAGAAGTAGAGGCATTGAAAGCAGAATATAGTTCGTATTTATATGGGCTAAACGAATGGCATCCTTATCTTATTAGAGGGGAAAAAACAGAAGCACGTGTTTTAGGGGTAGATGACTTTGGGCGGTTATCATTAGAAACCATACATGGGGCTCTTCATTTTTATGATCCCCGAGACATTCAATATCTATATCCCGTAGGGCGGGTTGACTACCGTTAGTCCCAATTTTTCACCTTCTTCTATCATAAGTTTCACGGCAGCATCTTTTTCGTTAGGAATTAGACCGTCTAAAATGGCTTCTCTAATTGTAGTTTTGATAATACCTACCGGTTGCGATGGAAGGATTTGAAACGTGTGCATAATCAGTTCTCCATCTACCGGAGGTTGCCAGTTGCGGAGGCGGTCTTTTTCTTCTATTTCTTTAAGTTTTTCTCGCACTTTCGCGAAATTATCTAAAAAACGTCTTACTTTTTCAGGATTTTTGGAGGTGATATCCGCCTCGCACAATAGCATAAGGTCGTCAATGTCGTCTCCTGCTTCAAAGAGCAACCTACGCACGGCGGAATCGGTAATAGTATCCTCTACCAATGCAATAGGTCTTAGATGTAAAGCAATCAATTTTTGCACGTGTTTCAATTTTTCATTCGCGGGCAAATGCAGTTTTCTAAAAATAGAAAACGCCATTTTACTACCCAATATCTCGTGTCCATGAAAAGTCCACCCGTGTTCGGGGTCGTATTTCTTAGTTCGCGATTTGGCAATGTCGTGCAATAATGCCGCCCACAATAACCACAAATCCCGACTTGCCAAGGCAACCTTATCCACCACTTCTAAGGTATGCAAAAAGTTGTCTTTATGACCTTTCCCTTCAATATATTCTACCCCTTTCAGGTCGAGCAATTGCGGCAAAAAATACCGCAATAGCCCTGATTCTTCTAACAATCGTATGCCTATGGAGGGTTTGGGCGAGAGCAGTATTTTATTAAATTCGTCCATAACCCTTTCCATAGACACAATTTCCAACCTTTCGGCATTCCTGCGTATGGCTTTAAACGTCTTGTCATAAATACGAAATCCCAATTGTGAGGCAAAACGTACCGCACGCATCATTCGTAAAGGGTCATCGGAAAATGTAAAATCAGGATCTAAGGGAGTACGAATAATCTTGTCGTGTAAATCTTGTAACCCGTTGAACAGGTCGATGAGCATTCCCTTTTCGTTCCCGTTAAGAGCCACGGCAAAAGCATTGATAGTAAAGTCTCTTCTTTTAAGGTCTTCTACCATCGTGCCATTTTCTACTACCGGTTTACGTGAATGAGGTCTATAGGATTCTTTACGCGCACCCACGAACTCGATTTTGGCATCGTGATACATGAATTGTGCTGTTCCAAAATTCTTGTAACAATGGACTTCTATTTTATCGGAAATAGATTTAGCCACGGCTTCCGCGACTTCTATTCCACTTCCAAGCACCACGATGTCAATATCTTTAGATGTTCTGTGGAGAAAGACATCACGAATAACACCTCCTACCGCGAAAGCACGTATTCCCATTTGAGATGCAACCTCTCCCGTGATGGCATACACGGGGTGGGTTAAACAACTTAACATGCTATCATCCATTCTTTTACTCTCTTAAATAATATCCCTGATTGTTTTTGAAAATACGGTTAGCGTACCCTTGTCGTTTCGTTAATCCAACAGCCCACGGTATAGGAATCACCGGTATTTAGCCCGCGGGCGTGTTTGTCGGTAGTAGAAGGGAAAGTGAGTTTTCTAAGTTTTTCAGAGGCTGCCGCGGCACAAGAGGCATCTACGGCTACGGCACGATTGTATTGGTCTGCCGCTGCCCAGTTATTTGCCAAAGGCAAATTATTACCCCCCGAACAACGTCCGGCAGACATCGCGTACAAATCTCCTATTAAGATATGGGCTTTACCACAAGAGGGTTTAATACGCAAAGCCGCGCGAGCCGACTCGCGAGCGTCCGCGTAAAAATCAGCCCCTTTTAACATATAAGTCAGTCCCATAGTGTAATAAACATCTACTTTTTGTTCGTTGGTTTCATACAAGTTTAAGGCTTCTTTAAAATAAGAAATGGCTTGGTCGTACTCTAATTTTCTGAGTTTAAAATTTCCCATGAGATACGCGCTTTGTGCTCCCGGTTGCGATTGATGCAATAATTCTAAGGCATCTTGAAAAACAGCCGAGTTTATACAAGTAGAATCCCCGCGTTTCCACATGGTAGTTACCATTTTTTGCAGTACAGCCATGTTGTCTCTGTTATTATCTATTTTCTTGGAATATACCTGTACCAACACCGAGCAAGGGGCGTAAGGGGTAAAGGTATTTTCCACGTTTTTCAGAGTCTTTTGATAATTATCTACTAACTTCATTTGTCGTGCCGTATCTTCCGACAAACCGCGAAAACGCTTGTCGTATTCCATTTTATCTATGTTATGAAGAATATTATAGGCAGTGTCGAGATTGCCAAAATAGGGCAAATTTTTCTCGTATTGTTTGTATGCTTGATGAATGGCTTCATCAATGTATTCCGTTACTTTCTCATAAGCCTCAATAATAATGGTCGTGTCTTTTGTCGCGTCTGTTAAAACTTTTGACAGTTGAAAATAGTTATTGATAATGGCTGGCTGACTTTTTGATTTTTCCATGTCTAACGAACGACTAAATATGTCGTACACGCTTTCAATAAATTCTTTGTTTTTTTGCATTCGATATTGCAAAAGGGCACGGGCTTTTTCTCCCAATCCTTGACCTTCCGTGAAGAATTGGGGGGAATAAAGATGACGAACTTCATAAGTCCAAAGCAAAGAATCAATATATATTTGTTTGCGTGCAGAATCTTGTTCCATTTTAATCAGGTTGTCGAACATCACGGGGGCGTAAGAAAAAATCCCGCTCCACGAACACGGGCATTTAGTTACTACCTCACGCCATGAAGCATACATGTCTTTATATCCTTTTGCTGCATAAAACGCACGAAAAGCACTAATATCTTCTACACACCTTAGCGAATCAGTCTCGTTCGCCCCATATTTGAAAGGACATGGATTTTGTTGTGCCAAGAGCCACCCTGACACGGTAAATAAAGCAATGAACAACAATACTCTTTTCATTTTTCTGATATTATGATTTTACCTGTTTTGAATTATATTTTTTTATAAAAATTTATTTTATTCCATTTTCATGCGTTGATACCATTTTTCTTGTAGTATGAAACTTACATTTATTCTAAAATATTGTTGCATAACGAGTTGACTTTTTGTTGTACCCATTTGCCCATATTCCAGCATCAAGTTAATGGAAGAGTGCGAATTAAAGGTACGCAAAGGGAGTCCCACCCCAAGGGTAACCCCAAAGTCATTAACCGCAGTTTCTCTTATTTGCAAGTACCCGGTCGAATAGCGGGCTCCGG
Source organism: Bacteroidales bacterium (assembly GCA_031272025.1). Classification (GTDB taxonomy): domain Bacteria; phylum Bacteroidota; class Bacteroidia; order Bacteroidales; family WCHB1-69; genus JAGVVH01. The sequence goes on along the minus strand of JAISUP010000006.1, from coordinate 36,744 downwards.
CACGCAATTGTACTCGTTTCACGAATTTGTTACTCAACGGGTCGGGGATAAACTGTATGCCTAACGACAAGTTTAAATTATTTTGCAACGAATCGCTTTGCCCCATACATTTATATCGTGCCCAATTTTGCCACGTGGCATCCGCCCCCACGGTGAGTTTTTTCTTATAAGTGTACGATATTCCAAAACCTATGGTCGAGGGGATATACATGCTACCCTTGCTTTGCACCGTATCCACGGGTTCTAACGTGGTACTCGTGATATTATACTCCCCGCTAAACAAATGAGACAGCATGGTATTTTTTACCCAAATATAGGCGGAACTCTCGTAAGTAAGACCTAACCCGATTTGATGCACCGGAGAAAAATCAGTAAAATATTGTATGCCTCCGGAGAGATAAATTCCATTCGTGTTTCTCGACTGCTCTATGTATGAATTAAGATAGTTATCTCCTTGTATTTGAGCGATACGCGTATGAGTAATATCCCCAAAAAGATACGAGATATTCAGTCCCACAGACAAGCCTTTACCCAGACGGAAAGCATTACCCCAATACAATTGCATTAGTCCTCCTTTCCCGTTATAGACATAAGTAGCCTCTTCTTGTTCGTCGCGAATAGCATACCCCACGTCGCTAAAAGGCAAAATGCCCGCGCTGGTACTCCAATATTTTGTCAAGGGAATCCCGATAGTTAAGTAGTTGAAACGAGCAAACGAATTTTTTTGAGAAATCAGGTCGCTTTTGAGCGTGCTACTCACGACAGACAACGCGGCATCGGCAATAAACGAAAGTGAATCAAACGCGATATAAGAAGCAGGATTTCGATAGTTGATAAAATAAGCACTTTGCATGGCGTATGCCGTGCCTCCCATGGAGGCTTGTGGAATATTTATCGCGTTACTCAAAATTCCTATCCCGAAACTTGAATAAGGAGAATGTATTTCATTTTGCGATACTCCCCTACCCCACAACAAAAATATCCCTAACAAACAACAAATTACAGATTTGTTTCCTTTTGGTTTATGCTTCATTAAACTTCATGATTTCTTATTAACATTCATATCGAAATATGACACTGCAAAGATAACATTATTTTTTTAAAAAAGGGGCAATTTTTTCACTGATTTCTATTTATTCCCTTCTGCCGCGGCTATTTTTCCCCTGATTTCGGGGTTGTCGAGTCCTTTTTTCATGGCTTGTTTCCATGCTTTCACGGCTTCACTTTTGTTATCCAATTGCAGATAAGCGTCTCCTTTGGCATTGTATATGTTAGAGAGCAGAACATTTTCGTAAGCAAAAGTTTCGGCTTGTAAAAGGCATTCTAAACTTTTTTCGGGTTTTACCAGTTTCAGGTAAGCCTGTCCCACGTTATAGAGCATGGCTGCATTGGTAGGAAAAAGTCCTATAACTTCATCTGCCCTGTTCGCTATTTCTTGATAGTTTTTTTGTTGAAACAGCAACGACAAGTAGGCTTCCCAAACGGTGTAACGGCTATTATCAATAGCAAGGGCTTTCTCGTAATCAACAATGGCTTCGGCGGTATTGCCTCTATTTAATTGTATGCCGGCAAGCATCACCCACGCGTCATAAGCCTCCGGTTGCACTGCAAGCATGGTTTCTAATAGTTTGCGACAATTTTTCATTTCCTTATCGTCTTTGTGCATGGTCGCGTCCACGTATAGTTGTCTAACAATACCTATTTTTTCGCTCACCTGCAAATCGGGGCTTTTAAATGCTATAAACAAAGAACGCGTTTGGTCATCGCTTTTGCCTTTATCTCGCGCGTATTTTGCCAACGCGAGGTGCACCTCAGGAGCATTCTTATCAATAGACAATGCTTTTTCTAACAAGGGTAATGCCTTGTCGGGATAATTATTGGTGAGATAAATAGTCGCCGCCTGCACGTAATAACGGGTTTCGTAAGGATATAACTTGCATAATTTCTCGTACTCTCCCACGGCACTTTTCACGTCATTTTCTTGTAAATAAATATCTTTCCGTGCTTCTACGATACCTTCTGTTGTCCCCAACATTTTTTCCATCCGGTCGTACACTTTAATCACTTCGGCATATTTTTCCAAATTCAGGTAGGCATTAGACAAGGCAATTAAATAATGTTCGTTATTGTTTTTTATTTTGCAAACCTCTTCCCACAATTTCGCCGACTGTTTAAAGTCGCCCATACGGTCGCAAATGGTAGCCATCTCTAAGGTATACCACACGTTTTGTTTGTCTCGTTTGCGGGCTTCGCCTATATAATACAATGCTCCATTATGGTCATCACGAGCTGTTTGTACTCGACTAAGCAAGTAAAATGCCGACGCGTTTTGTGGATTTTGCGCGATAACAGAACGAAACTCTTTCTCGGCATTGTTATAATCAGAAGCATAATACGCGATTAACCCGTTGGCAAAACGTGCCGACTGTTGTCGTGTCTCGTCAGAAATTTCAACTGTAACCTTATTTCCCTTGTTACCGCGTTGGGCATAACTCTCATTCGCTATTCCACAAATCACAACCATTAATAAAAGAAAATATTTCCTCCCATGATTGAAAAATGCCACGTCATGACCAAAGATACACACGCTATTATACATAATTTATTACTATACTGTATATTATATTTATAATAATTCAAGTACAAAGATACATGAAAAAATTGAATAATCCGGTTATCATGATAAAAAAGTGTATCTTTGCAAATTGTTAGACAATAATGTTTAACAACAATATTTGATCATTTCTAAAATACATTTAATTTAATGGAAAACAATGATTTAACAACAGAACAAGTGATCTTGAATGCTGCCGAAGAGGAGTTTTTAGACAAGGGTTATGGTAACGCGAAAACCGTTGCTATCGCCAAAAGAGCGGGAGTGAGCCACTCGATGCTGCATTATTATTTCCGCACGAAGGAAAAACTGTTTCAAATGATTTTTGAAAAGAAAATCGCGTCGTTGATTCAATCTTTTGTGGTCATTTTGGATAAAGATGCACCGTTTGAGCAAATGATACGCCAACTGATGGAAGCGCAGTTTAATTTTGTGGCAAAGCAACCGCGACTGCCCATTTTTGTTTTTAACGAAATTCTGCAAAATAAATCCAACCGCGACTTGGTTATAGAACTGCTTGCCCCGCATATTTCCGTTATTTTGGGCAAAATAGAGACCAAACTCAACGAAGAAATTGAAAAAGGCAATGTCCGTCCTATTTCACTTATTAATTTGATGATGAATATTTTATCACTGAACATTTCGGTTTTTATTGCCTTACCTGTGCTCAAAGATGTGATGAACATCAATAGCAAAAAAGAGGTAGAGAAAATTCTTGCCGAACGCCGGGAAAACAATGTACGGTTTGTGTTTAACGCACTGATGATTAGATAATTGAAAATGGATTCCGTAGCCTTCATCTGATCATTGAAACGCCTATCTTTTTGAAAATCGCTTTAGCGTGTCCATGTTCAAAAAAGTTATTTTTCCTCCCTAAATTACTCACTTTTGGGGATAAGAGTGTTTTTGGCATTTTCCGACTTTTGCAAAGTCTATTTCTAAAACATAAACCAATGATAAAACAGAGCAAAAAAATCATCATGGCAGGCATTGTCATCTCGGTCATCATCGTCGTATCGGGGCTATGGCTACTATGGCATTATACCGCCGCGACCACTCGCGTGGCGTTGGTTAATTTTCAGGCGTTTCAGGTAGCAGACATTGTACGTGCCAATGACAGCCGTTTCGTGAAATACGTGGTACTCCCCACGGACAAGATAAGTAAAGCCAAACGCTACGATTGTGTGTTGGCTTTTGGTATGGGGTTGAATATCACCGCCGAGCAGCGGGCATGCCTGCAACGACTTGCCGACAAAGGAACCCCTGTGTACGTGTACGCGGCAACTAACCCCGATAACGACATTTGCAGTCTCGACAGCACGCGACGACAAATCGTGCAAGGCTATCTCGGCAACGGGAACCGGCACAACTATCGAAACCTCGCCCGTTATATTCGTCGCGACATCAACCATAAACGTTTTTTCATACCCGCCCCCGCCCCCGTTACCGAAACCGCCTCTGATGTACTCTATCATTTAGACGCGGACAAGTCGTTTAAAACCGTATCAGAATATGAAAATTACTTGAAAGAAAAACATTTTTATATCAAGAATGCCCCAAAAATAGCCATTTTGGGAGGCTTTAACGATCCTTTTGGCGGTAACCGCGACAATATCGACAGCCTCATCATGGCTTTATGGCAAGCAGGCAACAACGTCTATCCCGTGTCATCCTTGATGAAACGTCTTGATTTTTTGAAAGAAATACAGCCCGATGCCGTGATTTATTTCGCGCATGGGCGACTATCAATGGGGCAAGGAGACACGGTAATTACTTGGTTAAAAATGCAGAATATTCCACTTTTCGCGCCGCTCTCTTTGCTGCAAACACGTGAAGAATGGGAAGCCGACCTGCAAGGAATGTCGGGCGGGTTCTTATCGCAAAGTATCGTGATGCCCGAATTAGACGGGGCTATTTATCCCTACGTGCTCACCTCACAAGAAATTGACCCTAACGGTCTCTACTTGTTCAAAAGCATTCCCGAAAGACTCCATAATTTTACTCAAATTATACATAATTTTATCAAATTAAAGAAAAAGAATAATGCAGACAAGAAGGTGGCGATTTACTACTTTAAAGGAGCCGGGCAAGCTACCCTCACCGCACAAGGATTGGAAACCGTACCCTCGCTCTACAACTTGCTCAAAAGATTGCAATCCGAAGGATATAAAGTAGAAAATTTACCTTCCACGTTAGCCGGTTTTGAACATTTGCTCATGACACAAGGTGAAGTATTGAGTACGTACGCGGAAGGTGCTTTCGACCATTTTTTGCGGGTAGGGAATCCTGCATTGGTAACGAAAAGCGACTACGAGACATGGGCAGCACATGATTTTCCCACCGCCATGTATGAAGATATAGTCAAAACACACGGGGATTTTCCCGGAGACTTTATGTCGGTACACAAAGACGGACAAGCATGTATTGCCGTTGCTCGCCTGACATTAGGCAATATTGTCTTATTGCCACAACCCATGGCGGCATTGGGAAACGATGCCTTTGCCATTATACACGGGGCAAAAACTGCCCCCCCCTATCCCTATATTGTTTCTTATCTTTGGGCACGACACGCGTTTGAAGCCGATGCCTTGCTGCATTTCGGCACGCATGGCAGTCTCGAATTTACCCCACAAAAGCAAGTCGCGCTAAGTCGTTTTGATTGGGCAGACCGATTGGTAGGCACCTTACCTCATTTTTACTACTATACCATCGGGAATATTGGAGAAAGTATGATGGCAAAACGCCGCTCGTATGCTACAACAATATCCTATCTTACCCCTGCTTTCATGGAAAGCCAAACCCGTGCTCAATTTAAATTATTGCAGGATAAAATACAATCTTATTATAAGTTAGAAGATAAAAATCCGCTACGCTTGTCTATATCTTTGGAAATTAAAAAAATAGCCGTAAAAATGGGGTTACACCGCGACTTAAAATTGGATAGTCTTTTACAAAAAGGATATACTGCCGAAGAAATAGAGCGGTTGGATCATTTTGCTGAAGAAATCGCCAATGAAAAAATGACAGGGCACCTGTACACGTTGGGGATTCCTTACAGTACTGAAAAAATACGCTCTACGGTATTGGCAATGACTGTAGATCCCATCGCGTATAGTCTCGCCCATATAGATAAATCAACAAATATAAAAAAATATATAGAGCAGGCAAAAATATTAGTACATCAAATTTTGAATGGTAAAAACGTGAACGACAATTTGATTCGCGAACTTGCCCGTATTAGTCCGAAAGAGTTATCAGAAGCACACACCATTTTAATGTCTTCCCGTCCTGCCATGCCCGCTTTTGCTATCGATAACGATAAAACGACAGGAAACAAAAAGAACTCGGTCAGCGGGGGACATCCTGCATGGATACCTAAAATTGGCAAACGACCTACCCGCGCGCAAAACGAACAATCAGATATAAACAAATCTAAACCGGACAATTTTAAAGAAACCAATCTTACGGTTTATTCCAAAGAACAAAAAGAGCGTGCCCGTGCCATCGTGGAGTTAGAACGCGCGCTTAAGAACATCCTTATTTACAAAAAAGCATTAGAAGAAAGCCCTGAAAAGGAAATACAATCTTTGCTCAATGCTTTGTCGGGCGGCTACGTTGCTCCCTCTTCGGGTGGCGATGCCGTTGCCAACCCTCGCGCACTCCCCACCGGACACAACCTTTACGCGATTAACGCCGAAGCAACCCCTTCGGAAACAGCATGGGAAAAGGGGGTATCTTTGGTTAAAGCCACGTTAGAACAATACTACAAGCAACATGGTGACTACCCGCGCAAAGTAAGTTACACGTTTTGGAGTAGTGAATTTATCGAAAGCGAAGGAACAACCATCGCGCAGGTACTCTATATGCTTGGGGTGGAACCAGTTCGGGATGCCTTCGGGCGAGTGTCGGACTTGCAACTGATAGCCTCCGCCGATTTGGGGAGACCTCGCGTAGATGTAGTAGTGCAAACTTCGGGACAATTTCGTGATTTGGCAGCCTCGCGGCTCGCGCTTATCAATAGGGCTGTAGAAATGGCTGCCACTGCTACCGACCGAGAGTACGAGAATCGTGTGGCAAAAAGTACAATAGAAACCGAACGACTATTGGTAGAACAGGGCATTGTTCCCAAAGAAGCCCGAGAACTATCCACACAACGTGTTTTTGGCGGTATCAACGGCATGTACGGCACTAACATTCAAGGAATGGTTACGGCGGGAGACCGTTGGGAAACCGAAAAAGAAATTGCCGATACCTACATTCACAACATGGGGGCAATGTATGGAAATGACAAAGCGTGGGGAGCATTTCACGAAGGGTTGCTGCGTGCCGTACTCCACGATGCAGACATGGTAATTCAACCCCGACAAAGCAATACATGGGGCGCGTTAAGCCTCGACCATGTCTATGAATTTATGGGAGGGCTAAATCTCGCGATCAGGGATATAACAGGCAAAGACCCTGAAGCCTATTTTGCCGACTATCGCAACCGCTATCGCACCCGTGTGCAAGAATTAAAAGAGGCAATAGGGGTGGAAGCCCGTACCACGATTTTCAATCCTGCCTATATCAAAGAAGTCATGCAAGGCGAAGCGGCAAGCGCGGCTCAAATTACCGAAGTCGTTACCAACACTTACGCGTGGAACGTGATGAAACCAAAGATTATAGACCAAGAGATGTGGAACAAAATCTATTCGGTTTACGTGCAAGACGAGTACAAATTGGGAGTAGAAGCATTTTTTCGCCGCGTAAACCCTCAGGCACTGCAAGAAATTACCGCTGTGATGCTCGAAACTGCCCGCAAAGGGCTGTGGATAGCAAATGAAGAACAACTGACTACCCTTGCACGATTGCACGCCGACATGGTGAGAGAATACGGATCTGCTGCCACCGGCTTCGCGGGAAACAATAAAAAATTGCAAGCATTTATCGCCCAAAAAGTAGACCCATCGGTAGCCGACAACTATAAACACGAAATAGAAAAAATGCAACACGTTACCACAAACGAGAAAAATGGAGTCGTGCTAAAAAAAGAAACCATAAGCACACCGGATACCGAAAAGGTCGAAAACAAAATCGAAGGATGGACGGTTGCCATTGTTATACTTGCCTTTTGCGCGGGGATACTCGCTGTGCTACGAAAACGAAAACGACAAAAATAAAAAAACAGGGTAATAATAAAATAAAAGTTGTATCTTTGCAAATTCGTTTTCAGAACTTTTAAAGGCAATTTTTAAATAAAAAATAGAGTAAGTATATGGGAATTACGATGCAAGTCATAGGATTCGTATTAAGTTTAGGTTTTTTGGTACTCACCCATGAATTGGGACATTTCTTTTTCGCGAAACTGTTTAAAACGCGGATAGATAAGTTTTATCTTTTTTTCAACCCATGGTTTTCTATTTTACGGGTAAAAAAATATGATGGTAAATATCATTTCAGTTTATTTTCTACCAAATCGCCGGAAGCATGGGCTTCTCATCCCGATAAAACGGAATGGGGTATAGGTTGGCTACCTCTGGGGGGGTATTGCGCGATTAACGGGATGGTAGACGAAACCCAAAAAGCCTCTGACCTATCGGCAGAAATACAACCTTATGAATTTAGAGCCAAACCGGCATGGCAACGTTTGCTCATCGTTTTAGGCGGCGTTTTAGTTAATTTCGTGTCCGCGATACTGATATATGCTTTTTTACTTTTTAAATTTGGAGAAAGTTATATCCCCATGGAAAACGCCCATTACGGGTTGCAATTTACCGAAATCGCACAAAATATCGGATTTAAAAATGGAGATAAGATTATTTCCATGCAAGGGAAGCCGGTACCTACGGCTCACGATTTCTCATATTCGTTGCTTTTAGATACCCCCGACACCGTAATCGTACTGCGCGACAAAGATACTATCGTTGTTCGCGTACCTCAAGACTTCGCGCAACAAGTGCTAAGAGACAAAACAAAAGCAGGCATTTGCAGTTATAATTTTCCTTTCGTTATTGACAGTGTTTTACCCAATTCCCCCGCGAACAAAGCAGACCTTCGCCGAGGCGACAGCCTAATCGGGGTAGAACATACACCCGTGTTCTCGTCTTTTGATTACCAACGAATTTTTACATCAAGAAAAAATCAGGAAATCTTGTTAAACGTGAGCCGCTTAGACTCGTCCATTCTCATACCTGTAGTTCCCGATACACAAGGGCATATAGGAGTTTCATATAAAGATGTAACCCATTTTTTGCCCGTGCACACCATTACATATAACCTTTTAGAATCTTTTCCTCGGGGCATCGCGCTGGGATGGGAAAAACTATCTTCTTACGTGAAACAGTTTAAGTTATTCAAAACCAAAGAAGGCGTGTCGCAAATGGGCGGTTTTATCACCATAGGCAGCATATTCTCAAAAACATGGAACTGGGAGCACTGGTGGAATATCACGGCTTTCTTAGCCATCATCCTTGCCTTCATGAATTTTCTACCTATTCCAGCCTTAGATGGCGGTTACATTCTCTTTATCCTGTTTGAAATCATCACCCGTAAAAAACCCAGCGATAAATTTCTCGGGTATGCCAATACCGTGGGCTTTACCTTACTCTTGCTACTTATCCTTTACGCGAACGGGATGGACATTTTACGACTATTTTTCAAATAAAAATCTATTCAAAAAGAAATTTTTTTTCTGAAATTTCATAATAATCTAAATATCAACGCGGAAAAATATCAACGTCTTTTTGTTAGTAATAATTTTGTAAAGATATTTTTCTTCATAACATTTTTTTTATCTTTGAAAGTTCATTGAAATGGGCAAAAGAGATTATATTGTATTGATTACAAAATGTTTTTTCATGATTACACATGTGTCAAACCACAAAAATAGTCGTACCGACCAAGGCAATGAATTGTTTGAGTATAATAAAAAATATAAGCAATATGAATAAAGATTTATTTTTACCGGTAGAATATCGGCAAAACACAGTCGAGGAGGCGGCAAGCAACCCAAACACTCGCCCGGGCGAGATGCCTCCTTCCGCCACAGAGATGTTGTTGTCGAGAAAAGAACAATTGTTGAAGATGCAAGTTGCTGTAGATAGCCATTTTGCATTGGAAAATGAAGTTGTGGATATAGAAAAAGTAAAAGACATGATAGACGAGACATCAAAACGATGTAGTTATACCAAAGAAGAAATTTTTCAAGATGCGGTAGATTATTTTAAAGGAGATGCGTTAGCCGCGGGGGTTTGGATTGACAAGTATGCCCTTAAAAACGAGCAAGGCGATTTGTTGGAGCGCACGCCTGACGACATGCACCGGCGACTATCGAAAGAGTTTGCCCGCGTAGAGAAAAAGTATGTTCATCCCATGAGCGAAGAACTGATTTACGAGTTGCTCAAAGAGTTCAAATTCATTATCCCGCAAGGAAGTCCCATGGCAGGTATCGGCAACGAATTCCAAATATCTTCCCTTTCCAATTGCTTCGTGATAGGAAATGGGAGTCAATCAGATTCTTATGGCGGTATCATGAAAATGGACGAGGAACAAGTACAATTGATGAAACGCAGAGGCGGCGTGGGACACGATCTCTCTCATATTCGTCCATCAGGAAGTCCTGTCAAAAATTGCGCGCTATCTTCCACGGGGGTAGTGCCTTTCATGTCCCGTTATTCTAATTCTACCCGCGAAGTAGCCCAAGACGGACGCCGTGGCGCACTCATGCTCTCGATATCAATTAAACACCCTGATGCCGAACATTTTATTGATGCCAAAATGGAAGAAAATAAAATTACAGGAGCCAATGTCTCGGTACGAATTGATAACGAATTCATGGAATGCGTGAAAAACGGGACACCCTACACGCAACAATATCCTATTCATGCCGAAAACCCTATCGTGCGAAAAGAAGTAGACGCGAGAAAATTATGGGCTAAGATTATCCACAACGCGTGGAAATCGGCAGAACCGGGAGTGCTATTTTGGGATACGATACAACAAGAATCTATTCCTGACTGTTATAAAGAAGAAGGGTTCGAGACAACCTCCACGAATCCTTGTGGCGAGATCCCCCTTTGCCCTTACGACAGTTGCCGACTTTTGGCTCTCAATTTATACAGTTATGTAGAAAAACCTTTTACCGAAGATGCCTCTTTTAACATGCCTCTTTTTAAAGAGCACGTGCAATATGCCCAACGGTTAATGGACGACTTGATTGATTTGGAGATAGAAAAAATAGATGATATTATTCGCAAGATACAAAGTGACCCTGAAAGCGATGACGTGAAACGCGTGGAATGGGAATTATGGCATAAGATTAGGAGCAAGAGTTTGCAAGGTCGTCGCACAGGTTTGGGCATCACCGCCGAAGGGGATATGCTGGCGGCACTCAATATTCGCTACGGTTCAGAGCATGGGAATACCTTTTCTTCCGAAGTACACAAACAACTCGCGTTGGCAGCCTACCGCTCGTCTGTAACCCTCGCGCGGGAACGCGGAGCATTTCCTATTTACAGTAGCATAAAAGAAGGAACTAATCCTTTCATTAATCGATTAAAAGCAACAGACCCTAATCTCTATGAAGATATGGTACGCTACGGCAGACGTAATATCGCGTTGCTCACCATTGCCCCTACCGGTAGCGTGAGCATTTGTACTCAAACAACCTCCGGGATAGAGCCCGTGTTTAACGTGGCATATAACAGAAAACGGAAAATCAGTCCGGGAACAGATACACTCGGTTCTCCGGTTATCCCCCTGCTTGACCCTGCATCTCCTACCACGACAGAACCCACGAGAAAAACGTTCTGCGACGGCTCCGGCGACTGTTTCGAAGAGTACGTGGTTTTTCACCACAAATTTCTTACATGGGCAGAAATCAATGGCTACAACATTGAGCAATTGAAACAGATGAACCTCGCCGAATTAGAACCCATCGTGGAAAAATCGCCATACTATAAATCCACAGCCAATGATACCGACTACCTGAAAAAAGTAGAATTACAAGGATTAGTACAAAAATGGGTAGACCATTCTATTTCTGTTACCGTCAATTTACCCAAAGAAACAACAGAAGCAACCGTGAACGACTTGTATCTTAAAGCATGGGAAACAGGCTGCAAGGGGATGACGGTATATCGGGAAGGCTCGCGAGACGGGATATTTACCAATAAAGATAAATCCCTAGATAAAAAATCGGGAAACAAAAAACACGAAAAACGTCCAAAAGAATTGAAGGCTAAAGTTATACGTATTAAAAACGGATCCGAAGATTGGATAGCGTATATCGGGCTCAAAGACGGGAAACCTTACGAAATTTTCACGGGACAAACACAAGACGATGTCTTCCCTATCCCCAAACATATTACCGAAGGGGTTATCATCAAAGAAAAACAACCCAACGGGATAAAACGTTATGATTTTCGCTATTACGATAGAGATGGCTATGGCATTACTATCGCGGGACTATCGCGTATTTTCAACCCCGTGTTCTGGAATTATGCCAAGTTTATTTCTGCCTTATTAAGACACGAAATACCCATAGAAAACGTCATTAGTATTATTTCCGGGTTAAATTTTGGCGATGAAAACATAAATTCGTGGAAAGTACAAGTTATTAGAGCACTAAAACAATTTGTAGAAGACGGCACGAAAAAAAGCGGCGTAACGTGTCCTAAATGTGGGGAAATAGATACAATTACATTTATTGAAGGTTGCGAAAAATGCCGCTCATGCGGTTGGTCAAAATGCGGGGGATAAGCCAAACCTATAACACCAAAATTACGTTTTTGGGAACGGGCACATCACAGGGGGTTCCTGTCATTGGTTGTTCGTGTGAAGTCTGTCGCTCAACAAACCCTAAAGACAATCGAACCCGTGCCTCTGTTTTCGTGGAAACCAATTACTTACATTTACTGATAGATGCAGGACCCGATTTGCGACAGCAATTGTTGCGACAACATATTATGCACATAGATGCTTTATTGCTTACCCACGAACATAAAGACCATACCGGGGGAATTGACGATTTGCGCCCCGTATGTTTCTTGTTGAAAAAAAGTATCCCCATCTACGGGCAACGAAGGGTACTCCATGTCATTGCCAAAGATTATGACTATGCCTTTAAAAAAAACAAATACCCCGGAGTGCCCGAATTAAAACTTTGTCCCGTGGACGAGCGCCCTTTCTATATCGAACAAACCATAGTAAAACCCGTGCAAATAAAACATTTACACCTGAATATCTTTGGCTATCGCGTTGGAAATTTTGCATACATCACCGATGCCAGTTTCATCCCCGATAAAGAAAAACAAAAATTACAGCATTTAGATATGTTAGTATTAAACGCGTTGCGAAAAGAAGAACATTATTCTCATTTCAATTTAAAACAAGCCCTTTCTCTCATAGAAGAATTGCAACCGAGATCTGCATATCTTACTCATATAGGGCACGACATGGGGCTGTACGAAGACATCAGCAAAGAACTGCCCGCCCACGTGTTTATGGCATACGACGGGTTAGAAGTTTTTTTACCTTAACTAAAAAAAACATGACAAAAATTTCCATTATTACCGTTACGTATAATGCCGGGCACACGCTACCCCGTACCATTGAAAGCGTGTTTTCTCAAACCTATCCTGATATAGAATACGTGATTATAGATGGAGCATCAAGAGACACTACCGTAGATATTATTCGACAACATGCCTCGCGCGTGTCTTATTGGAGTAGCGAACCCGACCAAGGATTGTACGATGCAATGAACAAGGGACTGCTACAAGCAACCGGTGAGTACGTGTGGTTTTTGAATGCCGGAGATGCCCTACCCTGCCCCGACACGGTTGCCCGTTTGATGCAACAACTGACAAACTCCGAACCTTTGCCGGATATTATCTACGGGGAAACAGACCTCGTGGATATTCATGGCAACTTTATTGCCCATAGACGCTTAAAAGCCCCCGAACATCTTTCGTGGAAAAGTTTCAGGAAAGGCATGACCGTATGCCATCAATCTTTTATTGTCAAGCGAGAAATCGCCCCGTTATACGATTTACAATATCAATTCTCGTCAGACTATGACTGGTGTATTCGTTGTATGAAAAAATCCAAAATACTTCATAACAGCCACTTAGTGTTAAACTTGTATCTTCATGAAGGCACGACAACCACTCACAGGAAAGCATCGCTAATAGAGCGATTTCGTATTATGGTCAAGTATTACGGGTGGATACGTACGCTCGCGTCGCACGTGGAATTCGTTACGCGTTTGGGCTGGGCAACCCTAACCCGACAACATTGGTAAAATGTGCTTCATCTATTTTCTATTTTTCCCCACGGGTAGCCAATATCTCGAAAATGGAATATAAAAAATAGATAACAAGAAATGCCATCGCGAAAAGCCATTTGTCAGTAGGATGAAACCATAAGTAAATTACAAGAAAAAGCAGGCAGGAAAAGAATTTAATAATTCGGGATAGAATATAACTTGACACGAAATTGCCTGACTGTTCGGGACGTTTGTCGCGCAAGACAATATAAAGGACAAATAACGTGAGCAGGAAAAAGAAAAGTACGATATAGGGCAATGCCGGCGTACAATAATCGGGGACAAAATATTGCAGCAATCCCGCGATGCCGGCTACCGCGACAGAAAATAACAACAGCCGGATGACATATTTCTTGATTTTCATTAGTTTTTCTTTGTTTTGGGTGAAAGAATGGCATGATAACGCGACAGGTCGTGCAGAATAGATTTAGCAACCACGATGTCAGGGTCAGAAGGTAATAAATTGATAATACGTCCTTTTTGGAAAGCATAACGTTCTACTATTTCCGAGGCAAGAAACGTGGAAATTTCTTGTTTGTATTTTTTCAATTCCTGTTTTTTTTCTTCGGCAATTTTAGTTTTTATTTGCTCGTATAGCGGTTTAATCGTTTCAAAATAGTGCTCGTCTTCTGCCGCGTTTTTCAAATCATCTAAAAGTAACTCTGTATCGGTTTCGTACTCGTAACTTTTGCTGTTCATGTATTCCACAAATTCTTTGTAAAGGGGCTCGTCTATCGCGAATTTATTCGGAACTACCGACAAGGTAGGATGTTGCGCATGATAACGATTCGCGAAGTCGAAGATAAGATTATTCATGATCAAAGAGATTAGTAATCGACTGGGCATGGTATCCGGGGTAACGACATCGGGCGATACGCCCCCCTTGTCATAGACCGTACGTCCCTTACGGGTTTTGTATGCCACGGCTAACGAATCGGGGATTTCTTTCGCGTGAAGCGAATCCTTCCCAAAATAATCAATATGTTGCACGCACCTGCCACTGGGAATATAATATTTTGACACGGTAAGTTTGAGCGAGGTGTTGTAACTTATGGGCACTACATTCTGCACCAATCCTTTACCAAATGTTTTTTTCCCCACGACCACACCTCTATCTAAATCCTGAAATGACCCTGATACGATTTCTGAGGCAGAAGCACTATGACTGTTTACTAACACGACTACAGGTATATTCTTGTCTAACACGGGAACACGGGTTTTAAAAGTGTTATTTTGAGCCTTAATTTTGCCTTTGGTAGAAGCAATGAGTGTATTTTGTTCCACGAAAATATTCATGATGTTAACGGCTTCTTGTAATAGACCTCCCCCGTTGTCGCGCAGATCGAGCACGAGCGCGTCCATCCCTTGCTCTTTCAACTTTTGAAAAGCGTTTTTTACTTCGTTTCCCGCGTTTTCTGTAAACTGCTCTAACTTAATGTAACCAATTTTAGAGTCGAGCATCCCGTAATACGGTATATTGGGTAACTTAATCTCTTCGCGGGTAATATGCAAAACCCGTTTGCCGCGATAGGGATGTTCTACTTCTATGGTAAGTGTGGTCCCGGGTTGCCCTTTGAGTAGCGTTGTTACCTCTTCCGAATTTTTGCCTTCCACAGATTGATTGTCTATTTTTCGTATAATGTCGCCCGGGAAAAGTCCTGCTTTTGCCGCGGGAGAATTCTCGTAAGGTTCTGCTATCACAACTTCTTTGCCTATTTGTTGAATAATAGAACCAATACCACCATATTGTCCCAAGGTCATGATACGATAATCTTCTATTTGCGATTCAGGATAATAGACCGTGTAGGGGTCTAAACTTACCAACATCGCGTCAATGGCGGTTTTGGTTAAGTCGGTTACATTAATTTCATCGGCATATTTACTGTTTAATTCCCGCAGGATAGAAACAAATATATCCGTATTTTTGGCTACTTCAAAATCATTTTGTCCCCACGCTCTTGGCAGAAACAAACCGATAGATAGCGCAAATATCCAATATTTTATGATTTTTTTTTTCATCATTGTTTGTTATAAACAATATTAGTACTCGTCTTCATGAAAGAAGAAATCTTCCTTGGTTGGATAATCCGGCCACAAATCTTCAATAGAGTCATAGATGTCTCCTTCATCTTCTATTTCGCTCAGGTTTTCTATTACTTCTAAGGGTGCACCTGATCTTTGCGCGAAGTCTATCAACTCATCTTTGGTTGCCGGCCACGGCGCATCTTCCAATTTGGAAGCCAATTCCAATGTCCAATACATGCTTATTTAATATTAAATTTCACTTTCCATTTTCGGGCTGCGAAAGTAAGTATATTTTTGTAATTTTACAAGTGTTTTGATAAATTTTATTCTATTGGATATAAGCATTTTTTAATATTTTTTATTTTTAAGAAAAAAATATGGTATAAAAATATGGAAACAAATAAGTTTTTTTTTACATTTTATTTCCTAAAACAGGCACGATATTTTGTTTCCATTCCAAAAATGTACCTTCCATAATTTTTTGTCGAGCAACTGTTACCAATTCCAAATAAAAATTCAAATTATGCAAACTGCCGAGCATAGGTCCCAACATCTCGCCCGACACGTATAAATGTCGTAGAAAGGCTTTGGAGTGCACTTTGTCTTCCATGAGGCTACTTCGCGCGCAAATAGGGCTAAAGTCGTCTTTCCATTTTTCGTTTCGCATGTTAAGAATCCCGTTCCACGTGAAAATCATCCCGTTTCTCCCGTTTCGGGTCGGCATCACACAGTCGAACATATCTACCCCCAAAGCAATATTTTCCAGAATATTGACCGGAGTACCTACTCCCATGAGATAGCGGGGAGCCGTTTCGGGCAATATTTGGCAACAAATATCTGTCATCTCGTACATAAGTTCTACCGGCTCGCCTACCGACACACCGCCTATCGCGTAACCATCTCGGTTTAAAGATTTTGCAAATTCTGCTGCCCGTATGCGCAAATCTCGATACACGCTACCTTGCACGATAGGAAATAGCGTTTGTTCGTAACCATAATGCCCGGTTGTACTATCAAAACGGTCAATACAACGCTGTAACCAATGTTGGGTAATGTTCATGGATTTTTCGGCGTACTCATGCTCACAAGGATAGGGAGTACATTCATCAAAAGCCATCACGATATCTGCCCCTATTTGTCGCTGTATGTCCATGACTTTTTCAGGGGAAAATAAATGTCGCGACCCGTCAATATGCGATTGAAACCATACTCCTTCTTCGGGTTTTATTTTTCTCCGATGACTTAATGAGAATACCTGAAAACCACCACTATCAGTTAATATGGGTTTATTCCACCCGTTAAAACGATGTAGCCCGCCGGCTTTGGAAATCACTCCCGTGCCTGGACGCAAATACAGATGATAGGTATTGCCCAAAATAATTCGCGCCTTAATGGTAGCCTCCAAATCGCGGGTAAGCACCCCTTTCACGCCACCTAAGGTACCTACCGGCATGAAAATAGGCGTTTCTATATTCCCGTGTGCCGTTTGTATCACCCCTGCTCTGGCTCTACTTCTCGTATCTTTTTTCTTAACTGTAAAAAACATGAAATGTATTAAAATGTAACGGCATTTTTAAACGTGTTCGTATGTTATTTTTCCTTTTTTCATGGTTTTCAATATTTTTCCATATACTAACCACCCGTCAAAGGGGGTATTGTTACTTTTAGAGACAAAAGCATCTGCACGAATGGTCCCGCGGGCATTCAAATCTACCCACACGAAGTCGGCATCCATGCCCGGTTTTATCATGCCTTTGTTCAGTCGCATGAAACGTGAAGGAAATCCTGACATTAGTTGTACCAACTTACTGAGCGATATTTTTCCCGATTTTACTAACGCGGTATAACAGAGCGGGAACGCGGTTTCTAATCCGTCAATGCCGGGTGCCCCGTTTGCCTTGTCGTTCGCGGTATGCGGTGCATGGTCGGTGGCAATGGCATCTACTATACCATCTTGTATTGCATGTATCAGGGCATCAATATCTTCCTGTTCCCGCAAAGGCGGGTTTACCCGATAGTAATTTCCTGCAATGCCCGTTGCCACCAAATGATGAGGCGTTACTTCGCAAGTAACAGGTAGCCCTGCCCGTTTTGCTTCTGCAATGGCGTGTATTGCCTCTTTCGTGCTTACATGGCAAAAATGAATAGGACAAGGGTTCGCGGAACAAAGTTGCAAATCGCGAAAAGTCATCCTGTTTTCTGCTTCGCGCGTATCTGTCAAACTAAAACGACTGTCTTCTTCGTGTGCCATGATGGTGATATTCTTTTCACGGCATATTTTCATGATTTCTTTCATCACATGGTCGTTATTTACCCCTTTCCCGTCGTCGGTAACAAAGAGCACGCTGTCGGTAGGAAGCGCGAGCAGGTGTTGATAGTTTTCTCCCTTTAGATTTTCGGTCATACATAAAGTTTGGTTCACGTGCACGAGACCGGTTTCTCGTGCACGGTGTTCCACGTCGCGAGCCATGTCGAGCGTGCTACACACGGGATTGGTATTTGGCATGAGATTTACCGCGGTGTATCCCCCTGCCGCTGCCGCCCGACTTCCACTCGCGACATCTTCCTTGTGGGTAAACCCCGGGTCGCGAAAATGCACGTGCAAATCGGTAAATGCCGGCATGAGTACTATATCCAATGCCTCCTTAGAACACGAAACTCCTTGTTCGGGCAAAGCAATGCTTACCTCCGCGATCATGCCATCTTCATCGATGGCAATCGCGGCAACCCTATCCGTGCACTCGTCTACTATACGTGTATTTTTCATTTCACTTTATTCCAAGAACAACTCTATCACGGGTACCGCCACGTTGGGTTTTTGCACGGGAATAGACAAGTTAACCAAGTCTTTGTCTTTATCTTCGTTAAAACGGACCTCGGAGGCATCGTTGAGCAATTGGGCGTATTTAAATTTTCCCTTGAAGCCGGGCAGGGGGAGACCACCACAGCAGGGCCAGTCTAAAACATGAACATATAGTCTTTTGGTTTCGGGGTTATAGGTAAGCAAGCATTTGTCGGGTTTTTGAAATTGTTGGGGGGCTTGTGTGCAGCCATAGATTGCCCGGTTGTGTCGACTCATCCATTCGGCAATGCCGTCTAACCGGTCATTAGCCCTGTAGTCGAATTCGCCTCGGGCGGTAGGTCCCACGTTAAGTAGCAGGTTTCCACCTTTGCTCACGGTTTCGATAAGCAAAACCACGAGTTGCGGGACACTTTTCCACGAAGCCTCGTCCCTGTGGTATCCCCACGAGCCGGAGAAAGTTTGACAAGTTTCCCAAGGGACTTGCTCTCCATTTACACGAGGCCATTCCACGGGCATGTATTGTTCGGGGGTTTTATAATCCCACCCCCACGGGTTGTCGTCTCCTAAGCCCAGACGGTCATCTACAATAATTTGCGGCTGCAACCGGCGTACCACTTGCAACAAACCCTCGGCATCCCACATCTTGTACTGGTCCTTCTCGTAAGAAAAATCAAGAAACAACTCATCTATTTGTCCATAATTAGTGAGCAATTCCGCGAGTTGGTTTTTCATGTATTGCTGGTATTTTTTCAGGTCTCGATGTTTATTTGCCTCTGCACGGGTAGCCGAATCTTTAGGGGCTTCGGGGTGCAGGTTGTCGTAAGGAAAATCGGGGTGATGCCAATCAATAAGAGAATAGTAAAAGCCCACGCGCAATCCTTCTGCACGACAAGCATCCACCAACTCTTTAATAAGGTCTCTATGACATGGGGTATTGGTGGATTTATAGTCCGTGTATTTACTGTCCCACAGGCAAAAACCCTCGTGGTGTTTGGTGGTTATCGTAACATATTTCATCCCGGCTGCTTTGGCACGGGCTGCCCACAATTTGGGCTGATAAAGGTCGGGATTAAAATGGTCAAAATATTTTTGGTATTGTTCATTAGTCATTTTCTCGTTATGTTTTACCCACTCGTGCCGGGCGGGCAACGCGTATAGCCCCCAATGGATAAACATGCCAAAACGGTCGTGTGTCCACCACTCCATCCGTTTGTTTTTCTGTTCTTTGGTCTCTTTTGACCACGCGGGTACCGGCAATTTTTCCTGCGCTACCATGATGCTTTGACCCCCCAATAAAATAACTGCCCACAAAAGCAGAATTACTCTTATTGCTCGCGCTACTTCGTGTTTTTTCTTAGCCATCGCTTTTTATTTTTTAATAATCATTTAATATTTTTGCAAAGATAACATTAAAATTTTGAAAAAAATCATGTACCTTTGCAAAAAAATCATGTAAAGTTATCATTCATTATCAAAAGAAATGCATCAAAAAATTGATATTAAATATAATAGTGATTCTCGCTTGTTAAAAAACGACCTTTTGCACGTGTATTTGTCCTTGTCGGGTTTGCTGTGGGCACACGCGAATGAGCACTTGAAACGATACACGGGAAAAGAAAGTTCCAAGGTTCCTTTTTTTATAGGAATTTCGGGGGGGGTTTCGGTAGGCAAGAGCACGTTGTCGGGCAGTTTGCAAAAAATGCTCTCGCGCGAAGAAAAACGCGTAGCGTTGATATGTACTGATAGTTTTCTATATCCCAACGCTATATTGGAAGATAAAAACTTAATATCTAAGAAAGGATTTCCCGAATCATATAACACCCCCGCGTTGCTACAATGTATACAAAACATAAAAAACGGGAATCCCATCGTGAAAATCCCTATATATTCGCATAGTACTTACGACATCCTGCCCGGGCAAGAAACCGAGATAAGGCAGCCGGATATAGTTATATTAGAAGGAGTCTACGTGTTACAATCGCGCTTACAACAATCAAAAAAAACGGGAACTTCACTCATGGATATTTCTATATATGTAGATGCCGAAGAGGAAAGTATGGAACAGTGGTATTTAACTCGTTTTCTACAATTAAGGGAAGAGGCAAAGACCCGTCCTGATTCTTTTTTTTACCCTTACACGCTATTAGCGGAAGAGGATGCCCTCGCGCGAGCACGAGAAGTGTGGCAAACAATTAACCTGCCCAATCTGCACGAACACATACAACCATTTAGAGATGAAGCAGATATAATTATTCATAAAACAAAAGAACATCAAATTGATTATATCCTGACAAAATTTGAAATCCCCGACCCTCTTTTAGACGATGGTTTGTAATTTTTTCGTATCTTCGCACCTTTGTTTTATAAAAAGACATAAATTGGTTAAATGAAAAGATTTTATTGTATTCTATTATTAATAATCAGCATGTTACAAGTTTTTTCACAGAAACGAGTAGCAATAGATGGCATTATTGTCGTGGTAGGAAAAGAGATTATTACGCGCTCGGACATGGAAAAAATGTACAAGGACTATTCTTCACAATACGCCGTAACCGAGAATCCGGAGGAGGTGCGGTGCCTGATTTTGGAAAAATTAGTAGCGCAAAAACTATACGTGCATCAAGCCGATTTAGATAGCATTATTATAACCCCACAAGAAGTAGACAAACAAATAGATGACCTTATTCGGTATCATTTACAACAAATTGGAGGGGATACGAAAATTTTAGAAACTTTTTACGGGAAAAGCATGGACGAGATAAAGAAGGATTTGCGTCCCATTACGCGAGAGAATATGTTGGTGCAACGAATACAAGATAAATTGACTGAAAATATCGCGGTAACCCCTTCGGAGGTTAAGAGTTTTTACGAGCAAACAGACTATGACAGTTTGCCGTCTGTTCCAGCCTATTACGAGTTTGGGCATATCGTGAAGAGTCCCCCCGTGTCGGACGAGGAGTTGGGTTTAATTAAGTCGAAATTAGAAGAATACAGAGAAAGAGCATTGCGCGGGGATAAGTTTTCTACCTTAGCGCGCTTGTATTCCGATGACCCGGGTACGGCGACAAAAGGTGGAGAAGTAGGTTTTACCGGTCGCGGGGAATTGTATCCCGAATTTGAAGCCGTGGCATTTAAACTCAAAACCGGAGAAATCTCGCCCGTGGTGCAAACCAAAGCCGGCTATCATATTATTAAACTACTTGAAAGACGAGGCGAGCAAATCAACGTGGCTCACATTTTGCTACAACCCAAGCCTTCTATCGAAAATCAAGTCAAAGCCATTGAATATTTAGATAGTATCAAAAAAGTTATCACGCAAGAGCACATCGAATTTACACGGGCAGCACAAATATATTCCGATGACCCAAATAAAAATAGCGGGGGCTGGGTAATTTCTCCTTATACCCTTTCGAGTCGTTTTACCAAAGAAAATTTAGAACCTGCATTATATTCTGCTATAGACAAATTGATTCCCGGTGAATATTCCTCTCCCATGCCCTACGTGAACGAAGACGGCAAAATGTCGTATCGTCTTTTGTATCTTAAAAGTAAGGTGCCCGCCCACAAACCCAATCTCGCGGAAGATTATGATATGATTCAAAACGCGGCAATAGAAGAAAAGAAAATGAAAATAGTAGATAAATGGCTAATGAACAAGGTGAAAGTTACGAGTATTAAAATAAACGACGAGTTCAGGGACTGCCCTTTCGTGAAAAAATGGCAAATCCCGTAGTTTCCCGTCATTCCCCTCCTTGTCTGAACCACGATACTTCGGCTTTGCTCAATACAGGTTTTCATAAGATTTTCTTGATTACCAAGATTGTTTTTTGGCACACAGATAACACGGATTAAACGGATTTACACGGATTTTTTCGTATAACTTCGTGTAACTTCGTGGTTCTTCGTGTAATTATTTTTAGTAACACGAAGTCTCACGAAGAAGACACGAAGAACCACGAAGAACCACGAAGAACTGCGAAGAACCACGAAGCGGTTAGGACAATATGGGTTTGTTTTTCACGCGGAGAACACCAAGAAGACGCGAAGCACGCGGACACCTGCCCATCGCGAAAGCGGGAATCCCCTGCAACAATGCCGTCATCGCGAAGGCAAAGCCTGAAGCGATCCGGTTCGCGGCTTTCCGGATTGTTTCCTGCCTGCCCCCCGCGAAGGCGGGAATCCCCTGCAATAGTCCTATCATTCCCGCGAAAGCAGGAATCCCCTACTTTATCGGGAGAGGGCGGATCAAGTCCGCCATGACGGGCTCTTGAAACAGCCTCGACGAGACCGTTGCGGGGGGCAGGCAGGCAAGTCAATGTATCCGCGTTCTCCGCATGAAAAAGCGCTACCCATTGTCCGGTTCCATTGATAAAACATGCCAAAATCAGATGGTTTGTCAATAAAAGTACCGGGGACATCCACGTTGCACGTAGCCCACGTTACCCCGTTGATAGTTATACCGTCTGTAACAGAAGTATTGTTATTATTTTCATTGGGGTCATCTTGCTCGCACGAGACAAAACTCACTATATTGCCATTGCTAATATTACAAAGCAAAACAATCAATTCAATCAGGTTAACCAACGGTTCAGATAGGGTAGCTATTTTGCCACACAGCGAATAGAGCGTCCATAGGCTCCGTTAAGGCACTCCCACTCCCATTCGTGGTTGTAGATGCTGAATTTTAAGGAGTAAGCGATACCGGTGGCACGGGGAGTACTACTATAGTAGTAGCCATTAACAGACTGTCGGTAGATTACGCCGCCAACATCGCGACAGCCGGCAGCCGGTAAGAAAATGCTATTATCATTGAACTTGTCTGTAAATAACAAACCTGTCTCGCCATCAATCGTGGTCCATTCATGGCTTACTTTTTCTTCATCGAACAAGGTTTCTAACTCGGCAAACGTGGGCACACGCCAGCCCAAAGGCGAAGGGTCATTAGCAATTTCCCATGTATCGCCGGTAGGAGTACCGCTATACCAACCCGAAACGATCTCTTCCGTAGACGACCACCCTACGTTCCTATTCCACTGATAAAACATGCCGTAGTCAGAAGGCTTTTCGGCAAAAGTACCGGGGGCATCCACGTTGCGGGTAGCCCAAGTTACGCCGGCGATGGTTACCCCAACTTCTTCTGTATTGTTGACAATTTCATCTTCGCCTTTATCATTTTGCTTGTCGCAACTCGCGAAACCCACGATAGCCACGGCTATCATCACCGAGCAAAAAATCACGCTCAAAACTCTGTGGGCGTTTGCCCTGTTTGTGGTTACTTTCATCTTTTTTTTTAATTTATGAAAAAAATAATCAAATCATATCCTTTCGTTTGCATCTCGCTTTTTGTTGAAAAACGGTGCAAAAATAGTACTTTTTTTAATATACGTGGCACTGTTTCCATTTTTTCTGTCTGAACCACGATTTTCACGAGATTAATTTGATTATCAGGATTGTTTTTTGGCACACGGATAACACGGATTAAACGGATTTACACGGATTCTTCGTGGTTCTTCGTGTAATGATTTTTAGTAACACGAAGTCTCACGAAGAAGACACAAAGAACCGCGAAGCGATTCAGATAATAAGGGAGAGAGGAAAAATTGTTTCCTTGGCTACTAAGGGAACTCGTTGAAATAAGGGATTTTCTTCATTCTCCATTTTCCATTCTCCATTTTCCATTTTCCATTTTCCATTTTCCATTTTCCATTCCTCCAATTCTAAATTCTAAAAGGTTCTAATTCGGCAAAAATGATTATCTTTGCCGACAAAATTATTAAGTATAAAATGAGGAGAATATTTTTGATTTTAGGAATCGTCGCGGGCTTTTTTATCTCGTGTACTGAAGATTCGGGGGATTACGTGCGGACCTATTATACCGAAGCCGAATGGCAGTTAGCAGCCCGTCAAATCCTGAATTTGTCTTTGGATACGGCATTGTCGCATCTTTGTGTAACCGATGGTTTTAATGGTAATTCTACTTACAGGATAGGATTACCGCCCGAAGCATCTGCCATGTCTGATACCCTGAAAATTCATGAGGAGGAATTATTGGATAATTTAATATTTACCCTTAACCGGGCATTGGAAAAGAGTGGGGAATCGGCAAAAGTATCTTTCACGGAAATTATCGCGAAAACGACTTTTCCCGATGCTGCCGCTTTATTTAAATCCAATGTTAGTTCTATTACACCTGCTTTTGCTGATGCTAAAACCTCAGAATTGGTCAATGCTTTGCAGCCTGTGTTGCTTACAAATTTGAAATCTACCGGTGCGGCAGGGTATTGGAATACAGCCTTGTCGCTCTATCGCGACTATAATGAACTTCCATTGAACACGGATTTGTCGGGCTATGCCACATTGCAGTTGGTTCAAAGTCTGTTTACCGAAATGTCAATAGAAGAGATGCTTATACGTACCGACAGTACCCATCGGACGGATGCCTTGAAAGACATTTTATCTCGATAGAGTTATGTCTAATTTTATGATTCAAGGGGGTTACGCTTTGCAGGGCGATATCGTACCTCAGGGAGCCAAAAACGAAGCACTGCAAGTATTGTGTGCCGTGTTGCTAACCGCGGAGCCGGTAGTTATTTCCAATATTCCCGATATTTCTGATGTGCGAAATCTTATAGAGATATTGCGACTTTTGGGGGTTGAGATAGAAGTTATTGCCCCGGGAACTTTTAAATTTACCGCGCGAAACACGACTCCTGATATGATGAAAACTCCTGAATATATTGAAGTTTCAGAAAAAATAAGAGCCTCTGTCATGGCGGCAGGTCCCATGTTGGGACGTTTTGGAAAAGCCTATATTAGTCAACCCGGGGGAGACAAAATAGGACGTCGCCCGCTGACCACGCATTTTGAAGGATTTCAACAATTAGGGGCAAAAATTAGTCAATGGCAAAATCAAAAGATATATCTTTTAGAATCCGCTCGTTTAAACGGCACTTACATGTTACTTAACGAGGCTTCGGTAACCGGTACGGCAAATATAATCATGGCAGCCGTGCTCGCGCGGGGAACAACGACCATATTTAACGCCGCGTGCGAGCCTTATATCGTGCAACTTTGTAACATGCTTTCCCACATGGGTGCCTGCATTGCAGGCATTGGCTCTAACTTGCTCACGATTACCGGAGTGGAAAAATTGCATGGTTGCAAACACCATATTTTGCCTGACATGATTGAAGTGGGCAGTTTTATAGGATTGGCAGCCATTACCCGTTCCGATATCGTGATCAAGGGGTGCGCGTGGGAACATCTCGGTATTATTCCTTACACGTTTGAAAAATTGGGCATACATTTAGAGCGACAAGGCGACCATATTCATATCGCGCCACAAGACGAGTATGAAATTGCCCGCAACATGGACGGTTCGATTCTCACGATTGCCGATGCCCCATGGCCCGGCTTTACCCCCGACTTAATTAGTATTATCCTTGTTACCGCGATTCAAGCAAAAGGAAGTTTGCTCGTGCACCAGAAAATGTTCGAGAGCAGGCTCTTTTTCGTGGATAAATTGCAAGATATGGGGGCTCAAATTATATTGTGCGACCCTCACCGTGCTACCGTCATCGGGCTGAATCGTCAATACAATATGCGAGGTATGCACATGACCTCCCCCGACATTCGGGCTGGCGTTGCTTTACTTATTGCCGCGCTCTCGGCAACAGGAGAAAGTGTGATACAAAACGTGGAACAAATAGATAGAGGTTACGAAAAAATCGTGGAACGCCTCTCAAAAATTGGGGCAAAAATAGAAAGATGCCATTAAAAATTAAGAAATGCTGAAAAACACGAGTCATTTTATCGCGACACGTGTTTCTTTCCACATATTTTTTAAGGGCAAGAGTCCACAAAACCAAGCAAGCATCAAAGAGCCTCCGGCTGACCACGATAAAGCCTCGAAAGTGAGTCCTGCATAATTTCGTATCAACAAAGTCGCGACTAAAAAGACAACAGAAAATAGAAGTACCCTCATGTATGGTAATTTCACCTTCGCGCGAGCGAAAAGAAAGTACACACAACACACTTGTGCTATCAATACCCCCCATTGTGTCGCGAGGCTGGATATAGCGGCACCACGTGCATAGTAATGTGGAATAAGAAGAAAATTGAGTGTCCAATTCACTACAATTGCAACTAATGATATAATATTCAATGATTTTAAATTTCCATTTGCCGTGAGTAAGGTGCCAAAGATATAGGTTAGAGAAAGCGGGAGCAAACAAGGAAATAATATCATGCCCACGGTAGCACTTTCTTGTACATGATCGCGGTAAAGCAATTGCAATAGTGGCTGCCTATATATGATTAATAGGGAAGATGCCGTCATGGCAAAATAAAAAAGCAACAAAAATGATGTACGCAAAATAGGCTGTATATCTTCCTTATTTTTCAGCATTTTAGAAAATAGAGGCAATAAGATAACCGAAAAAAGATACGCCACCATGACTAACGCATCTAATAGACGAAATGCTGAGGCATAAATACCGGTTTCTCTACCGGCTTCGTCCGCGGGGAGTAGTCGTTCTATCATCACCGCATCCATACGCGAATAACAAGACATGAGTAAATAAAGCAAAGCAAAGGGAATACTTTTTTTTAATATCACCAAAACAAAAGGGGGATTCCAATGTAGCACGGGCAATGTAGCCTTTCGCGAAACAATCCCCAACGCTATGAGCGCGGCAATAGCATAAGATCCTGTTTGCGCGTAGACAAACCATTCTATTTTAAAGGGACCATGCCCCACGCGTCCCCATAGCAAAAACGCGCATGTCGCGAGCATGAGCAATTTGTCGAAAATAGAAAGGAAACTGTCGGTTTTAAATAACAATAAGGCAGAAATATTTGACCGCAGGTATAATAGTAACGAATTGAAAAACTGACCAATGGCTATCCATATAAGCAAATACAGACGTGTTCCCCTATAGCCTATCCCTATTCCTACCCCCAAAGCAACCGCGAGATACACTACCCCAAGCAACAATTTGAGCGTTAGTATTCCCGATAGATGTTTACGTAATAGATGAGTATGTTGGGCAATATTACGATTATTAAAATTGGTAATGCCCATATCAAGTAACATGTTGAATAGAAAAGTAAAGTTGAAAATGGCAAAATACAGACCATATTGTTCCACTCCCACTTCGTTTTGCACGCTCACATCAATACCTAAAATCCAAAAAGGCTTAATAAGCAGATTAAGCAAAATAAGCAAAGCCAAGTTAAACACGAAAGCGCGCTGTTTCATGAGATACAGAGACATAAATGTTCAAAATCCGATACACTTAATTGTTCCGGGCGTGCTTTACCAAGGTTGCTTTCTAAAATATCAGAAGAAAAATTCAATGATTTCAAAGAATTACGTAAGATTTTTCTTCTTTGATTAAAAGCGGTTTTGACCACGGTTTTAAACAATTTTTCGTCGCAGGAAAGGGAACGTTTCGTATCCCGGGTTACCCTTATGACTGCCGACTCTACCTTAGGGGGCGGGAAAAATAAGGAGCAAGACACGTCAAACAAGTATTCTACACGGTAAAATGCCTGTAACAACACGCTCAAAATCCCGTAATTTTTATTGCCGGGGGGCGAGGTTACGCGCAAAGCAACTTCTTTTTGAAACATTCCCACCAATTCCGTTACTTTATCTTTATTTTCCAATACCTTAAATAATATTTGAGACGAGATATTGTAGGGAAAATTACCAATAACCGTCAGTGTATCCGGATACATTTCTTGTAAGGGTAAGGTAAGGAAATCTTCATGGATGATTTTTCCCTCCAACGCGGGATAGTGTACTCTGAGGTAATTTATGGATTCCATATCAACTTCAACTACCTGCAAATCTATATCGTTCTTTTGCAGGAGAAATTGGGTAAGCATCCCTGTACCTGCACCGACTTCCAAAAAATGTTTGTTCCGCGAGAGCGTGCTTCCCGCTATTCGCCGTGCCACGGTATCATCAACCAAAAAATGCTGCCCTAACCATTTTTTAGGTTTTACCGCTGTTGGGTTAGTAAGAGTAGTTTGCTCTTTTTTTTTCATGCAAAAGAACTTATGAGATTATAGTCCCAATAGGGATTGTCCTTGCTTAAAACGAATATCGCGAGGGATTCCCGAAGCATTGATTTTATCTAAATCATTTTGCAATTCGGGCGAGATTCCCCCGTTTTCGGTACGATATTTCACGGCAAAATCGAAATCACCGTCCCCTTGTACTTTGAGAATCAAGCCCCCCCATGATTTCATTGCCTCTTTTGCTTTTTGTATGTCAACACGATAGGAACCATCGTTGTTACGCGAAAAAGCACCGCCTTGTTCCATGGCATTAAAACACATCATATTTGCTTTCCCGTGAGATTCGCCCGCGCCAAAACGCACCGAGCGTAAAATTCCCACGATATAAGTAGTGATGGCATCTTCAACGGTAATATTGGTAATTTCACCTTTTTCTATTAAATAACAGCAAATAAAAAGCCCTAAGATGTCGGCTTTTGCCTCTTCCCATGTCGTTTGTTCGGTTTTCATGGCTTTATCTACGGCACCTTTGCCATTGATTGTTTGTTTCACGCCCAATCCATGCGAAACTTCATGAAGCATCACGTTCCAAAAGAAAGCCTCAAATTTCACGTGTTCCTGTTGCGAGGGGTCTATAATCAGGTTCCCGATAGGTTGCATGATCCTGTCAAATTTGGCTTTCATGGCATTACGCAATTGTAGACGGCGCGTACCTTTTGCCGCGTTAACCCTATCATCGTTAGGTAAATTGATAGCAATGGTTTTGCTACCCGCGTTACAATCTCCGGCATAATATACCGCATCGTAAACGTTAAGGTCAGAAGACATGCCGGGGACAAAGGTTTTGTATTTATCCTCACAAGGTAATTCTTGCTGTAATTGAGGCAACATTTTTACAAATTTTGCTAATTCATTACATCTTTCCGTATCTTTCACGAGAATAAATGCTTCGTAAGATGCTTTGGCTTCGTTCAGTTTGTCATCATAATTTTCGATAGGACCTACTACAAAATCTATCATACTGTTTTTCATATCCATCCATGCAAGGTCGCTGGCTAAGTAGTCATCGGTTTCAAATGCTTTTTTTCGTTCTATCAAATAATTTTTCATGCCAGCCTCTTCTGCCACCGCGATAGCCGAATCTAAAAGTGCACATACCTGAGAAATTTCCCGTTTGTATTCATCATGGTACCATACAACTTTCAATTTTCCTTCATGGTCGCGACGTAGCACGGTATAGAGGCTTCCCTTGTTCGGGTCGTCAAAGGCTTCGTATTCTTGTTTAGTAAGGTCAGTCGGGTAAAATTGACAGCCCAAAGGTTTCTCGCCATAGCCCGCCATAAAAGGGCAGTCGGCATTCAATCGCTCCCACGGACCATAGTTTATTTGGACAAAAGCACGTGCCCACGGGTCGGTAATAGTGTCTAAAATAGCCTTGTCTCCAAAGGTTTGTTTCCAAAAAAGCGCATCCATGATGTCGCTAATTTGAAAAAAAATCTTCAATAGTTGTTTGTCATTTGCCGACAAATTGTTCACGAGGCCAGAAGTTAAATCTACCTCGGCAAACTCTTCTACTTTGACCTGCAATTCACTTTTTGACGTTGTAGCCGTATTTTTCTCTTTGGACGTACAACCAACTAACACGCATAAAATCAATGCCATTGTTCCTAAAAATACTTTTTTCATCTATTTAAAATTTAATTTGGCAAAGATACATATTTCGCTGATTTTTTTTTCAATATAAAATAAAAAAAATGTGTATCTTTGCATTGTCAAACAAATTTTATCCACAAAGTTTCATGTGTAAATATTAATTTCATGATAATGAATGTGATAAATAAATCAAATGCCCGATAATTTTATTAAAGAACACGGGAAAAAATTATTTTTTTAGTACATTGTAAATTAAGGTATGTTAGAAAGTTCTGAAAACAAAGGTAAACGGAAAAGGATTTCTGTAATGGAAAAATCCCCGGTGGCAACATCCGGTGGTAAAAAAATCACGAACAGGATGATGGACACGAAAGACAACCTGACTGCTGCTCAGAAGGTAGAGTTATTGTTTGCCGTAGACGAAACAGCAACAAACGCTACCAAAACAACCAAAAAAGGGGATAGGAAAGCCAAGGATAAAGAAGAACCTGTTTTATTCGCGAATCCTTTGCCCAACGGGGAAAAGAGTAAGCGTCCCCGAGGCACCAAAAAAACGGGAATAACACCTGAAAATGTCGTTACACACGAGCCTATCACTCAAAAAGACGAGGTTGTTGGAGAAGAAGTCAAAGTACGTCGTAAAGTAGGACGTCCTCGTAAAAACCCGCTACCCGAACTCGCCGAACACGATGTTATCAAACCTAAACGAGGCTACAAAAAACAGCAGGCAACAGAAATCTTTACTACTCCCGAACCGGTTAATATCATGGATAAAACTCCCGAAGTTCCGGTAGCCCCTGCCAAACGCAGAGGACGTCCTAAAAAGTCAGACAAAGTTCCAGCAACGGCAGTGGAAAAACCCGTAACCACACAGGAGACCCCTACCCCACAAGAAGAGATTAAAGTAAAAAGCAAGCAGCCCATTGGTCATGCCCGCGAAGGCATTACCTTGGGTAAAATTTTTCCTGACATGGTGAACGAGCCTGCTGCTACAAGAACATCTGACACTCAAAGTTCCGTATCTCATAATATTCCTATGGGAAATAGTCAACCGCGACCTCCTCGCGAAAAAGAAATGCAGCGTTATCCACAACAACAACAACAGCAACAGCAACAAATACGCGGCACGCAACAACACCCGCAAGGAAAAAATTACGGACAACAACGCCCGTACAACTCCAATAACTCCAATAACTCCAACAACTCCAACAATTACAACCGGCAAAATACACAAGGGAATCACAACCGTCCTCAGCCGTCCTCCCCCCATCAGCACCCCCAAAATGCTGTAATGCAAGATACTTGGCATTTTGGTGTCGAATTTGAAGGGAACGTGTTCGCGGAAGGAGTGTTGGAAATTGCAGCCGAGAATTGCGGTTTTTTGCGTTCCTCCGACTACAATTATTTGTCTTCACCTGACGACATTTATATCTCCAATTCTCAAATTAAGTTTTTTGGACTCAAAAACGGGGATACTATTTCAGGGCAAATACGTCCCCCGCGAGGAGAAGAGAAGTTTTTTATGCTAACCAAAATAGACAAAATTAACGGACGTGCTCCCGAAGAAATACGAGACCGGATTCCTTTCGACTACCTTACGCCCATGTTTCCTAACGAAAAAATAAAACTCACGGGGCACCCCGGTTGTAATGTATGCACGAGAGTCATTGACTTATTCGCCCCGATAGGCAAAGGACAGCGCGGACTTATAGTGGCACAACCCAAAACAGGGAAGACTGTTTTGCTGAAAGAGGTTGCCAATGCCATCGCTTACAACCACCCTGAAATATATCTTATTGTTTTATTGATAGATGAACGTCCGGAAGAGGTAACAGACATGCAAAACAACGTGAAGGCAGAGGTGATTTCATCCACATTTGACGAACCTGCCGAACGACATGTTCGTGTGGCGGGCATGGTGCTCGAAAAAGCCAAACGCATGGTAGAATGCGGACACGATGTTTGTATCTTGTTAGATTCTATTACTCGTTTGGCACGGGCATACAACACCGTTGCACCTGCATCGGGAAAAGTGCTGTCGGGAGGCGTAGAAGCCAATGCCCTGCAAAAACCCAAACGCTTTTTTGGTGCCGCCCGGAATATTGACAACGGGGGGTCACTCACCATTATCTCTACTGCCCTTATTGATACCGGTTCCCGCATGGACGAGGTTATTTTTGAAGAATTTAAAGGAACCGGAAACATGGAATTGCAATTAGACAGAAAATTGTCTAACAAACGGATTTATCCCGCGGTAGACATCGTGGCTTCCAGCACGCGAAGAGACGACCTGCTACAAAATGCAGATGTATTGCAAAAAGTATGGCTCTTGCGTAGTCACTTGTCGGATATGACAACGGTAGAGGCAATGGAACTCATCAAAAACAAAATGGAACTAACCAAAGACAACGATTCTTTCCTTGCCTCAATGAACGGTTAAATCATCCGGCAGGGTGGACATATTTTGCCAACGCGAAAAACTAAGTTTGCAAATCTCGAAAAATAAGTTGTAAAAGCATCGTGCCCAGTAATTTTTAATACCAAAGCCGGCAGGGTTTTTTAAAAATTTCTCAATCAATACAATCTTATTTTTCTCCGTTTGTAATATCACTACCCATAATGATGCCGTACAACTACGGGCATCAAAGGATTCTACCACAACCATGAGCACGTAACGCGACAAGGCAGGTACAGGTAAAGATTCTACATACGACCGTATGGATTCATCGCTCTGCTGATGATGTAATCGCAACCGCTCTACTCTCGACAAATGGCTCTTAACCATGCGATTTAATTTTGAAACCATAGATAAATCGTAATGAATTACCGGCTTACGAAATGCTTTCCGAATATCGTATTTTTTTTGGTCATTAATAATCAACAAATTCCATTCATGGCAAAGGCGTTGCATTTTCTCTGTGGTAAAATCAAAACCCTCTTTCGTGAATTTTGACTGTGAAAAATCTATTCCCGCCCAGCCTATTTCTTTTTCTGTTAAAAAATGAAAAAAAAGTAACTCGTTGATATACATCCTACTACAAGAAACAATCTATAATTTAATAAATTTAAAAGTATATACATTGCTATCCGATATTACTTTGAACAAATACAATCCCGGTTTCAGAAAAGACAAGTTCAATGGGCTGCTCGGGAGTTTTTGATGATGAACGACAACCTCTCCTTTATTGTCTATAATCTGGTAATAAAAAACAGTTGTAGTAAATTCTAACCCGCGAAAACCAACCTCTGCTATAACCGGGTTGGGGTACATAAGCGGAGTAATAACCTCATGTTGTTCTAACCCTGTATTCATACTAAAATAGGCATAAAGGACGTGATTTTGTTGTATATTTTTAAAAGTATACCCCCGTATGCTATCTATAACTTCTTCATTATCAATAAAAAGATTTAACAATTTGTATCCTTGTTCGGGCGCGAAGTTTATCGTAACATTCTCGCCTTTTTCCACGGTGATAGCACTATCGACAGGTAAAATTTGCCCACCATCGTTATGATGCAAAAAAATGGTATGATAACGGGGGGTAGCAGTACCATATAAAGAAACATAAACAGGACTTACCCCGGCAGAGGATAGTGTCAACATGCCGGTATCCTGACCTGCCTGCTGCGGGTTGTAACGAATTTTCATGGTTTTTCCTTCGGCAACAATACTATTATGGGTTTGCCATTTGTCGTTATCATAGGCACATACTTCAAAAGGTGGAGTAACGGTAAAATCAATTAATTGAGAAAGAGATTTCCCTGTTACAATAATTTGTTTTGATTCTGAGGGTTCTTTTTTATAACTTTGAAACGCGAATAATTTTTCATTAACCTCTATCCACTTATTGTAAGCATGCCCCGTGATATATAACGAATCGATACCAAAAAATGTGGTATGAGAGGGGTAAGTCGCGACTCGAAGAGCATACTCCGAAGTGGGGTAAGGTAAAAGAAATGTCGTATCAATAGAAAATGCTTGTGGCATAGCCATGTATAACTTTACCCATTCTCGCGAAGCAACCGTGCGATAATAAAGACAAACCGAATCTATATTTCGACTCCCTGATGTGTCTAACCACAACGTAAGCGAGGGTTCTTGCACCGAGGACAAATCAAATTCGCGAAAAATACTGACTGAATCATCTTCCTGCCAACAGTCTGATATATTAGCATGTAAATAGTCTTTCCACGGGTAATTCTTTATCGGGAGGCAAGAATTACCATGTAAAATAACCGAAAGGGACGTATCGGCGGCAAGGCTATGAATTTGAACATTACCCGTGTGGTATCCTTCGCTTTCAGGAACGTAACGTACATATACACTTGTTTTTTTACCATATAAAGTATCGTGCAAATGCCATGAAATCCCATCTTTAGAAATTTGAAAAGGCAGTTGTGTGGATACATGTATCGTGTCGTTGGATAAAGAATATATTTGTAGCGGCATCGCACTTGAAGGTTGCGCTCCCGCGGTAGGCAAATCTACTTCTTTGGGCGAGACAGAAAAAATCTGTTCGGGGTAAACATGTATAATTGCTTGTTCTTGTTCTATAAAATGATATGGACTGGGGCTAAAATTACTCAATGCAAAATAGCCGTTAGCCTGACCTCCCCACCCCCAATTGATATGAAAATATCCATCTGAATTGTACCCGTCACACACGAAGGCATGCCCCGCGGCAGAATCAGGGTCTACCGCGCTATAATAAATGGGACACCCGTTACTCAATTCTGATTTTAACAACTGGGTCCACGCGTTGTCATCGTAATCATGACGTTTAACCCCTATCGCGTCATAAAAACGAAAATGGTCGCGCAAAGCCGTTTCCGCGCATTTTCCGTAATTACAAAGCGAATAACTGCCACTGGCGGTTGCCCCGTACATCATGTTCGCGGCAACCCCACAATGATAACATAGCAAAGAGGTTGCCTCTTTTTCTGCCGCGCTGCTACTTTCGGTCAACTTATTAGGCATAAGAGAATATTCATATTCTGCATCTTCGAAATTGGCAGACAATACCCCATATTGTTCATAAGAATACGAATTTTGTCCCTCACCATATTTAGGATAATTCCAATATTTACAAATTTGAGCCATCGACAAAGCAACGCAACCCACGAGCGCGTGCCCGCCATAGCCTAAGGTATCGACCGGACAAGCATTATTGTAGGGATTTTGTTGGTGCCACGTGGTGGAAATCAACACGGGAACCACTGTGGCTATCATGCTCTTAGTTGATTTGGTATACATTTTTTGCCATGCCGGTAGCGGCTCTGTTTTTATTGCCTCTGATTTTGTTAACTCAGCAATGGCTTTACGGTGACAACGCAAAAAAGCAGCAGCTTGCGGGGGCAAAGTCTGCTCATCAAAAGGCTGCTCTAACGAGTACCCCAAAACAGGAGTAACCCTATCATCGCCACTAATAATGACAAAACCATATTGAGTATTAAAAATATAATACGCGACATTGTTTCCTGATACACTTGCCTCTTTGACCAAAGTAAAGGTAACATTTTTTTGATACTGCTCCGGTAAGGATTGCCAAAAATAAGTAGCCATTTGCCGCGCCTTATCTTGACCAACGGGAGTTGCTCTCAAAAACGACATGCCTGAAAAACAAAGCAACAAGCATATCATCCCTACTTTACATACTGGTTTTATTGTCATGATGTTTAAATTCTTTTTAATTCGTATTATTTTTCATTTTGCAAAAATACGATTTTTTTGACATATACCGGTTAATCTGTCCGCGTGTTTTGTAGTCCAAGTAAATTTCCTGCGGCGTTTTTTCCGAATTATAAATAATTGCAATCGTGCCAAAACCGTATTGTTTTTGCAAAAATTTTTCCATAGAATAGTCATGGAAAATGCTTTTGGAGCAAATCAATTTGTCCTGAAAATTTGTCAGTAATTAAGTCGGTCAATCCGCTCTCTTTCACCTGAACTTTGTCGATTTGCGATTGCTCACGGCGCAGACGGGCTTTATCCGACTCGATAAATCCGTTTTTTTCGGTTATTTTGCCCAGCAGTTTCCCTGTGATTTTTTGAGTTCGTTTTTTCTCTTTATTCCAGCGGCTGCTCATTTGGTAAAGGTAATAATTGCCGTTAATACAGCGGAGTTCTACTCCTTTTGTTCTGTACTTCGTTGCCCATTCGGGGAACGGTGATGTTTTTTTCTCTGTCATAATATTTAGATTCACTATCAACCGACAAAATTCAAAATTTCAGACAATAATCGTGTAACACGCAGATAGTCAGCGCTCATTATTTCAATTTCAAAAACCTACCCCCCCTAAAACAGCCTCATTTGTATT
>JAISUP010000003.1 GCA_031272025.1 Bacteroidales bacterium | reverse complement strand
CAGCGTCATGCAAAAACCGGTGGCAGAGTTTACAACTTCTATCAGCGATATTAACGACATCACCTTCACGAATAAGTCTACCGGAGGCGTGTCTTACACGTGGAACTTCGGGGACGGTACCACAGAAACAACCTCTGATGTCGCGACAAAACCTGTTCATACTTACGAGGAAGACGGTACCTATCACGTAACCTTGACCGTAACCGGTGCCAACGGCTGCACGTCAACGATAGTGAAAGATGTCGTGGTGAATGGCGCGGTAGATCTTGAAGTAGACTTCATCATCAACGAAACCCCGCAATGCTTAGAAGGAAACGAGTTTATCTTTAACAATACCAGTAGGATACTCACCTCCGGGCACAGGATTACAGGTTATACATGGACCTTCGGGGACGGCTCTGTTGCTCAAACCGACAGGCATGCTACTCACACTTACGACAATTATGGTACCGGCAGTTATCAAGTGAAATTGGTAGTTACGGCAACCGGTGGGGTGAAAGACAGTATTAGCAAAACGGTGAAACTCATTGCTAAGCCTCTCATTGTTGAAGGTGCGGCACCGTCACCAATCTGTAATGGAGACTTGCTGACTGTCAATATGCCTACCATCACGTGGCGAGGCAACACGCCTATCGCGGGAACATGGCTGTTAGACGGGAAAGTTTTTGACCCGATAACTACCCATCTCTTTACTGCTGACAGTGGTAAGTTATTACAATACAAGATAGAAACCGCTTGTGGAGACACCGTAAGTGTAGGAACACCCATCGTGGTAACGCCGCCGCCGGTAGCAGAATTTACCACTGCAATTACCGGTATTGGTGAGGTTACTTTCACGAATAAGTCACTCTATGGAGACAGTTATTTGTGGAACTTTGGAGACGGCGACACGAGCACGCTCGAAAATCCCGTGCATACTTATGCCGATGGGAATTACAAAGTTACGCTAACTGTAACCAGAGGCATTTGCTCGGCAAGCATGGTGAAAGATGTTGTGGTGAATAAAGCCGTGGATATGGAAGTAAACTTCACCGTGAGCGAAAGCCCGCAATGTCTTGAAGGCAATAATTTCTATTTCAATAATTCCAGTCGTGTACTCACGCAGGGACATGAAATTTTGCCGAGCGGCTACTTGTGGAAATTCGGGGACGGCAACACGGCTACCACCAAAAACGCTTCTCATTCTTACGACAGTATGGGAGTTTACAGTGTTACCTTAATTGTTACCGACAACACCGGCTATACCGATAGTGTTACCCAGATAGTGAAAGTAATAGACAGACCTTTCATTACAGACGGCGCGGAACCCGAACCGGTTTGTGCAGGAGAACTCTTAATGGTGAATATGCCTACGATAGTATGGAATGGCAACACGCCCATCGCGGGAACGTGGTTGCTGGGCAACAAGGTATATGACCCGCTTTCGATGGCTCTGACTATTGCCGACAGTGGAAAATTGCTACGTTACAGGGTAGAATCCGCTTGCGGACAGCAAACCAGCAACGGTACTGTTATCACGGTATTACCAAAACCGGTAGCGGCATCTATTCCTGAAATGACGGTTTGCTCAGGCGAGATGATTAAGGTACCGCTTGTAGGAAATTATACCACGGCATTTGCTTACGAAACACATCCTTCGATGGGGATTGTCAACAATACGCCTGTGGCTAATGGAGACTCGCTTGCTTTCGTGGCAATTTCCGATGCAGAACAGTCTGAAACACATCAAATAGAGTTTACCCCGCTATATAGCGACACCGCGACAGGTATTACTTGCGTGGGGACTCCGGTTGTGTTCAAATTGACTATCAATCCTATCCCGGTGATGTACCCGGTAAGCGACACCATGACCTTCTGTGCCAATAGCACGGTTCCCGCTCTTACTTTCTCAGGAAACGTGAACGGGGCTACCTATCAATGGCGTAGAATAGACGGTGATGCGATTGCCTCACTACCGGCTTCCGGTGTGAACGTGATGCCTTCGTTTGTCGCTTATAATAACTCCGGCAATGTTATGACCATCAATCACGAAGTAACCGTAAGTTATACCCGAAACGGTATCACTTGTGGGGCGAATAAGGATACTTTCAGCATTATTATTTATCCGGTTCCAACAGTAGCACCGATAGAAGACAAGACCTTCTGCGCGGACGAAACCGTGCCCGCGATACTCTTAGGTAACAATCCTTTATACACGTATGAATGGAGACAAGTATCGGGAGGCAATATCGGCATAAGCCCGTATCAAGGGACAGACAGTATCCCGTCCTTCGTGAGCGCGAGCAGTTCTTCTTTCGTGAAAACTGCCCAGATAGAGGTAACACCAAGAGTGCGTGAAACCAATTGTATGGGGAATCCTTATACCTTTAACATCACGATCAATCCTGTTGCACGGCTAAGCAGTCCGAGAACAAATGATGCCATTTGTTCGGAAGACATCTTTACTTACGTGGCGACATCTACGACAGACAATGTAACTTACGCGTGGCGTCGCTTACCGAATACGGACATTAAGAACAGTCCGGCTCAGGGAACGGGCAACCGGATTTCCGAAAAATTGGTAAGTCTATCCACTTCCCCGGTAGAAGTAACCTACCTGATCACGCTCTCTTACGAAGGGTGCACGCATGTGGATACAACGACTGTATTCGTCATGCCGACCCCGTCTGTGCGAATGGCTACCTCTATTTTCGACGCTTGTGCTTCGGATACTGTGGTAAGAATTACCTTCACCTCGTTTGGCTCATCATTAGAATACATGCTCATGTTTGATAATGATGCCCGCAGAGAAGGGTTCGAGAACACGTTAGAGTACAAACCGGTAGATGGGGATACGATGATTGTCGTAGCCTTCCCCACCGGTGCCAGAGAAGGTCGTTACCTTGCCACGCTCTTTATCAGAAGTGATGGCGGCTGTCCCGCGATTGAAAACTATCAGGTTACCATTAACGTGCTAACATCTTCTGTTATCACGAAACAACCGGAACCGTTAGTAGAACTTTGCGAAGGGACAACCCCGTTGATATTGAGTGTAGCATCGGCAGGGGCAAACGTAACTTACCAATGGTATAAGGACAACACGCCTATACCGGGCGCGACCTCTTCTACCTACGTGAATGAAAACCCTGTCGCCAGCGACTACGGGAACTATCATGTAGTTGTAACGGGCGTGTGCGGATCGGTAAGTAGCGAAATATCCATTGTTACAAGCAATCGCGCGCAAATCGTGCAGAAATGGGACGACGTGCTCGTTGTTTCCAACAAGGATAGCCTTGACGAAAGCCTGCATTTCGATAAATATCAATGGTACAAACAAGATAGCCGAGGCAATCTTATCGCCATAGAGAAAGACGGCAACGCGGCTTATTATAGCGATCCTTCGGGATTGACAGGAACCTATGCTGTAAGGGTTTACTATGCAGACGGTACCTCATTCATGAGTTGCGCCTTCGAAGTAACCCCAACCAAAACCAGCACGAGGATATTCCTCTATCCTAATCCCGTGAATAACGATGAAACCTTCAATATTAAGATTGAAGACGCTACCGCGGATGCAGAACACTATATCGAAATTATTTCGGTAACGGGACACGCTATCTCTACCTTCACCATGAAGGGAGACCTCATACAAATTCCCGCCAAACTCGTGGCAGGAGTATATGTGGTGAGGGTAACCGCTACCAACGGCAAAGATGTGTTCATGCAAAAATTAATTGTCCATTAACCCTTTATCCCTACACCCCTTCGCCTTTGAAAGCGAAGGGGTAGGGGGGATAAAAATTTTAGTTTGTAAATAATAATAAGAAATAGATATGAAAAAGTTTTTTCTGATAGTAGTGATAATAAGCGCGGGTTTGATGACAGCGCGGGCACAGGAAAAAGGATTGTATATTGGATTGTCGGGCAACGTGGGCATAGCAGAGTTGAAATGGGAACAACTTCCCGGAGTAAGTATTCACGAAGGGGGTAAAAATTGGTCTCCATGGGGATACGGGGGCTCCTTAAACGTGCAGTATTTCTTCAATGAATATTTTGGCATTGCCACAGGGCTGGGATTGCAGCATTATAAAGGACGCTCCTTGCTCAATGCCTCGTGGGAAACCGATAAAGAACACTACCTCTTCGCGAATATGGTAGATAATAGTCCCGACTCCCGTTATCAGAATTGCGATGTACAAATTAGTTTATCCAAATGGGAAGAACGGCAAAAAGCGTGGTTACTCGAAATTCCTGTCATGGCGGCTTTCCAAAGAAAATTCGGCACCAAAGAAGCCTTCGGACTTTATGCCAACGCGGGCATTAAAATACAAATCCCCGTGAGCAAAAGTTACGAAGTGTATGAAGAATATGACGAAGGCTCCGGCGACAGAGTCAACGTGGGCGGCAGTCAATTACACGTGGAAGCATATTATCCAAGTGTGAACCAAATACTTGACAATATTCCTAACCATGGATATGGAACCACCGGCGTGAGAAATTCATCGGGTGAAATTGAAAAAGTCAATCTTTCGGGCAAGCCCAATCTTAAACTTTCCGTGTCTTTGAGCGCGGAATTTGGGATGCTCATAAGCATGTCCCGGCGTTGGGACTTGTCATTGGGCGTTTATATTGACAAGGGTTTAAATAACATGAAACCGGCAAATGCCGATGAAAAAGGACGAATATTCCATCCCCAAGGCAATCAGTTGCAAGTAGCAGACGGGATTGGCAAAAATTTGGTTTACGAAGGGGTGTGGGCTTCTTATGCTACGCGCAAAGTGAGCACGCTCGCTTACGGGGGCAAAATGGGCATTCGTGTTAAAATAGGAAAACTGAAAGACAAACAAGAAGAGGACGAACTGATAAAGTCTTTGTCTAAAGCCTTGCAACAACAGCAAAAGGGCAGGGACACCATTATTGTTAAGTTTCCCGATTCGTTGTTGCGCTATCCTTACCCCGGAGGCGGTGCTTACTACCCCGGTAACAACATTCCCGAAGGAGCATATCCTGCTCAATATGCTCAAGGAGGTTACCCCGCTTGGTATACCCCCTATCCCGGAGATTCGCTCTACGGGAAATATCCTGCAGGGGGTGCCATGCAAAACCCGCGCTTTTCCTCTATCGTGGATACGCTCATAGAATCTATTTATTTTGACCTCGACAAAGCCGTGTTGCGCAAAAAATCCATAGAGGTACTCGACCGGAAAGTGGCACTCATGCAACGCTATCCCGGACTGCAAATGGCGGTAGTAGGGCACACCTGCGACCTCGGTAGCGAAGGGCATAACGACGACCTTTCCATGCGCCGTGCACGTGCCGCCCGCGAATACATGATCATGAAGGGCATCAGCCCCTCGCGAATAGAAGTCGTCCCGATGGGAAAACGAAACCCCACCTACCCCAATAGTTCAGAATATAACCGCGAACATAATAGAAGGGTAGATTTCATCATAGTGAGATAAATTAATTAGAAAGGAAAAAGACGGCGGGCTTTTCAAAAAAGCCCGAGCAGCAAATCTTAAAAGCCCGCCTGCTATTTTAAAAAGCAGGCGGGCTTTTGGGTAAAAGGCGGCGGGCTTTTGGGTAAAAGCAAGGTTGCCTTTTGGAAAATGCAAAATTAATAGAATTCAGAATTTAGAATTTAGAATTTAGAAATAAAGATTATGGAAAGGAACGGGATAAGGAACCGTCATTGAGGGCTCGACCCGCGATCTCCTGATAAAGCGGGGGATTCCCGCTTTCGCGGGAATGACGGCATTGTTGCGAGGGGCAGGTAGACAGGCATGGCAATGTATCCGCGTTCTCCGCGTTTTCTTGGCGTTCTCCGCGTGAAGAACAAACCCTTATTGTCCTAACCGCTTCGCGGCTCTTCGTGTCTTCTTCGTGAGACTTCGTGTTAATAAAGTGTCATTCCCGCGGGGAAAATAGCCCCTCAAAAAAATTTTTTACCCGAAAATACAATACTTTATTAACCGTTTTCAAAAAAAAGTATTATCTTTGCGCACTTTTTTTTTCACCGAAATTTATTCATTCATTTGTGCCGGAAGGAGCATAAAATCAATTTTTTATTTATGAGACAAAAGAAATATATTTTTTCGAGGCATGGTTTCGTGCCCGTGTTTTTTCTCGTGCTGATGGCTTTAAGTGCCCCATTGCAAGCGCAACTGACCGTTACGGGGGGAACGGAAGGTACGGATTATAAATTTGAAACTTACACGCCAAGACAAACGCCATTAAATGTATTAACTATATTGACATCTACCCCGTTGACGATATCGGGAAGTACGACTAATGTAGGAATAAGGCTAAAAAGCGGCATAACGGCAAATGTTACCCTTTCTAACGTGCGAATTG
The DNA here is from genome assembly GCA_031272025.1 of Bacteroidales bacterium. Lineage (GTDB taxonomy): Bacteria > Bacteroidota > Bacteroidia > Bacteroidales > WCHB1-69 > JAGVVH01. Next base: position 17,719 of record JAISUP010000003.1, on the reverse strand, counting down.
AATTACCCGGTAATGAAAACAATACCGAAGCCGAAAATGCTTCATACGAGTTTGCTTGCGCTTTCGATGTAGTTCAAAACAGTACGGCAAATATCACGTTGTCGGGCACTAATAATTACCTCAAAAGCGGACCGTTGGCGGCAGGAATACAAGTGGGGCAAAATGCAACGGTCAATATCTCGGGCTCCAATTCTGACAAGATTACAATTCAGGGGGGGATGGGTGCTGCCGGTATTGGGGGAGGACAAGAAGGATACGTGGGTACCATCAATATTACCGGCGGAGATATTACAACAACGGGAGGGTTTATCTATATGTACAAATCAGGAGAATATTATATAGTAGTAGGCTATGGTGGCGGTGCCGGTATTGGTGGTGGGGCGAATCAAAAAAGTGCCCCCGTGATCACGATTACAGGAACAGGACCCGTTCAGGCGATTGGACAATATGGTGCTGCTGCTATTGGCGGCGGAGCGTATACCAGTATCGCTGTCTCTAGATACAAAACCCCGCAACCGCAATCAAATAGGGGGGATGCCGGCACCATCGTTATATTGAATGATAATGTAAAGACATCGATAGAAGAACGTCTCAACAACATGACAGACATATTCGGAAATGTGCTTATGGAAACCATTGGGCATGGTGCTGGGGCGGCATCGGCAAGTAGCGGGAATCAAATCGTGATGATAGGTAGCACGAACTATGTCAAAGGCTCCCCGAGTTTGCCCTTTGACATTGAAATACCCTCGGGAAAAGAAGTTACCGTGGAAAACGCGGCAAAACTAACTATCCCTACCAACAAAACTTTGACCAACAAAGGCGTGATTTTCAATAACGGGCAGATTGTTTGCTCGAATGGCACCTTTAATAATACCAACGGGCTCGTGGTAGCCATGACGGGCAGCAGCATATCTTCGTGTGGCAGTTACGGCGGTCAAAATCTAATCATGATAGAAGACTCGTGGTTCTCCATTGAAGATACTGTAGTACTCTCTACTTCAAGTACGGCATTCGCTGTCTATACCGGGTTGCCATCCACCCCGATCATTAAGAATACCAAGAATTTGACCTCGCCTACCGATTACACGGTAAGTTGTACCGACGTGAACGTGGGCAATGCCACCGTAACCATTACCGGCACGGGAAGGTATTACGGGACGGTAACAAAATCGTTTAAGATATATCCCGCCATGCTCACGATTACCGATGCAGAGGTAACTCCCAAAACTTACGATGGCAATACTTCGGCAACAGTAACGGGTATTACTCTTAGCGGGCTGCAAAACGGGGAAACCCTCGCTTTGGGCACGGACTACACGATATCGGGCATGAATTATTCCGACAATGCCAACGCGGGCACTAACCACACGGTGTATATACGCGTGGTGCTCAACAGCGAAAGTGATAAGGCAAAGAATTACATGTTTTTCACAACCAAATCCTTGTGTCTTTCTCCGTGCGAAAAATGGGATACGTGGTATTATACTTACTTTTATTTCACCACGGCAGCCACCAAAGTGATTAACCCCAAGAGCATTTCCGGTGCTGATGTAACCATCAGTGGGAACTACACGTACACGGGTTCGGCACAAACGCCCGAGCAGAGTTTGGTGGTCGTTTCTATGGATGCTCCTTACAACACGCTTACTTACAATACCGATTACACGTACGAGGTTACGGGCGGCGGTACTGACGCGGGCACGGCTACGCTAACCGTTACCGGCAAAGGCAACTACACGGGCACGGCAACACAAACCTTTACCATCAACAAAGCCGTGCTCACCGTTACAGACGGTACGGTAACTGCCAAGGATTACGATGGCAATACCTCGGCAACGGTAACGGAACTTGCCTTTGACGGGCTGCAAAACGGCAACCTCACCCCTGGACAGGATTACACGGTAACGAATGCCACTTACAACGATGCCAACGCGGGCAACTCCCACACGGTAAGCGGCACGGTTACCATGCTCAATAACAATTACACGCTGTCGAGCACCTCGTTCACCACGGCAAACGACAAGGTAATCAACAAAGCCGCGCTCACCGTTACAGACGGTACGGTAACTCCCAAGGATTACGATGCCAGTACCTCGGCAACGGTAACGGGATTTACCTTTAGCGGGCTGCAAAACGGGGAAACCCTCGCTTTGGGCACGGACTACACGATAGGAACAAACCCGTCTCCCGCTTACAACAATGCCAACGCGGGTAACTCCCACACGGTAAGCGGTACGGTGTCGCTGCTAAGCACGGCTAAGGCAAACAACTACACGCTGGCATCTTCTTCATTCACTACGGCTGCCAGCAAGGTGATTAACCCCAAGAGCATTTCCGGTGCCGGTGTAACCATCAGTGGAAACTACACGTACACGGGTTTGAAACAAACGCCGGAGCAGAGTTCGGTGGTCGTTTCTATGGGTGCTCCTTACAACACGCTTACTTACAATACCGATTACACGTACGCGGTTACGGGCGGCGGCACTGACGCGGGCACGGCTACGCTAACCGTTACCGGCAAAGGTAACTACACGGGCACGGCAACACAAACCTTTACCATCAACAAAGTCGTGCTCACCGTTACAGACGGTACGGTAACTGCCAAGGATTACGATGGCAATACCTCGGCAACGATAACGGGACTTACCTTTAGCGGGCTGCAAAACGGGGAAACCCTCGCTTTGGGCACGGACTACACGATAGGAACAAACCCGTCTCCTGCTTACGACGATCCTAACGCGGGGACCACTCACACGGTGAGCGGCACGGTGTCGCTGCTAAGCACGGGTAAGGCAAACAACTACAGGCTGTCGAGCAACTCGTTTACCACGGCAAACGACAAGGTAATCAACAAAGCCGCGCTCACGGTTACAGACGGTACGGTAACTCCCAAGGATTACGATGGCAATACCTCGGCAACGGTAACGGGACTTGAGTTTGACGGGCTGCAAAACGGGGAAACCCTCGCTTTGGGCACGGACTACGAGGTAGAGTCTCCCGTTTACGACAATCCTAACGCGGGGACTACTCACACGGTAAGCGGCACGGTGTCGCTGCTAAGCACGGGTAAGGCAAACAACTACGTGCTGTCGAGCACCTCGTTTACCACGCTTGCCGACAAGATAATTTACAAAGCCGCGCTCACGGTTACAGACGGTACGGTAACTCCCAAGGATTACGATGGCAATACCTCGGCAACGGTAACGGAACTTGAGTTTGACGGGCTGCAAAACGGGGAAACCCTCGCTTTGGGCACGGACTACACGATAGGAACAAACCCGTCTCCTGCTTACGACAATCCTAACGCGGGCAACTCCCACACGGTAAGCGGCACGGTGTCGCTGCTAAGCACGGGTAAGGCAAACAACTACAGGCTGTCGAGCAACTCGTTTACCACGGTAGACAACAAGGTGATTTTGCCGGGTTCGTTGAATAACAGGATAGCGTTTGCCCCTTCGGTCATCATGCCGCAAAAATACACGGGAAGTCCCGTGCTGCCTTCGGTGGTATTGACCGACAAACTGCTCAGTCTTGATTTGGTATTGGGGACAGATTATGATACGACCGCGGTTCGCAACGTGCGGGTGTGCGACGGTGCGACACTTGCCTTCGCGGGCAAAGGCAACTACACGGGCACGGCAACATTGCCCTTCCTGATACAATACCCCTGTGGCGAGAACGACCCGTTCTACAACACCGCCAGCCAACACGTGAAAGATACCACGGTCATCGTAACCGATATTGACGGGAATACCTATCCTACTGTCCGCTTGGGTTGCGACTGTTGGATAACAAAGAATTTAGCGGTACAGAACTATGCCAATGGCGATGCCGCGGAAAACACGATTTATCGTTCGGCACTCTATCCTGACGTGGATGCTAATTTGGCGGCATTTGGTCGGTTATACACTTACGCCGCGGCGACACTCGATGGCATGTCGGCACAAGGCATTTGTCCCGCGGGCTGGCGTTTGCCCACGGTGTCGGAGTGGCAAGCCCTTAACCTCTATGGTGCCGCCGACTTAAAAATCACGGGCACGGGCTATTGGATGAACGAGGCGGTAGCCAACGGGCTGGGGCTGTCGTTAGTGCCCGGGGGCTACTACGACGGCAATACCAATTCATGCTATCATTTGCTTGGAGACGCTTGGTATTGGGCTTACGATAGCGGGGTCAATACCACGACCATCACACCCGCCTGCCACTTTACCTTCGGCTGCCCCGAAGCCATTATCCAATCACAAAATAAGGCTAACGGCGCGAGCGTGAGATGCCTCAAAGCAGAATAGGGGGATTTTAGATTTTAGATTTTAGATTTTAGATTTTAGATTTTAGATTTTAGATTTTAGATTTTAGATTTTAGATTTTAGATTTTAGATTTTAGAATATACAAAATAAAAAGTATGATGAAGAAAAATGTAATCATTTGGGTATGGATAGGAGTAGTGGTTTTCATGGGGGCGTGCAAGCCACAGAAGCAAAATGTTGAATGGATAGAGAGTACCGAGCCCGCCCCGTGGGTAGTGCGTGATTCGCTGTTCGCGGAGAAGTCAGGAAACCCCATTTCAGGAGAAATGGCTGTCGTCTTCACGGATTCTACGTTACAAGTCATACAAGGCTTTGGGGCTTGTTTTAACGAGTTGGGATGGGACGCGCTGTCGCTCTTGTCTAACAACGACCGTGCTGCGGTGATGAGCGAACTTTTTGAGCCGGGCAAAGGCGGCAACTTCACGCTTTGCCGAATGCCGGTTGGGGCAAATGACTTTTCTCGCGATTGGTATTCGTATGACGAAACCAATGACGACTTCGAGATGACCCATTTTAGCATTGCTAATGACACGAATACACTCATCCCTTTTATCTTAAACGCGAAAAAATACAATCCTGACCTCAAGATTTGGGCATCGCCTTGGAGCCCGCCTTTGTGGATGAAACACAACCGTCATTATGCTTGTCGTCCTTTGCCGGGGATCAATGATTTGCCCGGCGACCCGAACACCAACCTCGAAGGTACGAATATGTTTATTACCCGTCCGGAATACTATCAGGCATACGCGCTATATTTTGGAAAATTTATCGATGCCTACAAAACAGCAGGAATTGATATTTTCGCGGTAGCCCCTCAAAACGAATTTAACTCATGCCAATGTTTTCCCAGTTGCACGTGGCTATCTTCGGCTCTTGCCGATTTCGTGGGTAATTATTTGGGACCGGAGATGCAAAAACGCGAAGTGCAGGTCATGTTTGGCACGATGGAACGACCTGATGCACGCATGGCAGATACCGTACTACAGCACCCGCGAGCCGGAAAATATATTAGCATCGCCGGTTTCCAGTGGGCAGGAAAAGAAGCAATTGCCGCGGTACACAACAAGTATCCACAACTCACACTCTATCAAACAGAACAAGAATGCGGGGACGGGAAAAATACTTGGAGCGCCGCTATTTATTCATGGAACCTTATGAAACACTATCTCTCTAACGGGGCAAACGTTTACGAGTACTGGAATCTCGCCTTAAAAGAAGGCGGCAAAAGTCGCTGGGGCTGGAAACAAAATTCATTGGTCGTGGTGGATACCCTAACACAAAAATACCATTATACTCCCGAATATCACGTGTTTAAGCATATCACGAACAAAGTACAACCCGGGGCGAAACGCTTACAAACATCAGGCTACGAAGACCTGCTCGCGTTCAAAAATCCTGACGGCAGTGTCGTGATAGTAACAGGAAACTTTGACAATACCGACAAACCCATCACGATACGGGTCAATGACAAACAGATATGTCCCGTGTTGACAGCCGGATCGCTGAACACGTTGGTTATAAAGTAATGATACTGTAATTAGTAACTTATTCCCCAAAAATAAGGGCGTCTCTGCTTTTGACTATCCTTGATGATTTGTTTTTCAATATCTTGAAATGCAGAAAGGCTCATTGTTTTACTTTTTTGTTTTAACGCAGGCGGCGTTATTTCCAATTCGGGGGAGGCGGGAACGATAGCGGTCGCGGTGTATACTACTGCTCCTTCGTTCATATCTAATTCGAGAATAACACCCGGCAACCCACAATAGCCATCGGGACCTATTGACATGGGCATATCTAACGCGAACCACGCGGTAATGTCCTTATCGCGTATAGAATCGTGATAAAAAGCACTCATGCAAATATGTCCTGCTATTTCTTTCATGGCATTCTGTACTTTCCACGATATACATGTAATAGAATCTTTAATGATATATTCTTTGCCCAACGCGGTAACGACATCCAGCATCTCGTTCTTTTCTAAATCTCGGTATATATCATGATTCTCTTTTCGAGAACTCCATTGTCGGGTCTGCTCTTCGTCAGGCAAGTACTCGAAAAATGTTTGCCGGGAATTGTATTTTAACGAGGCTTTCGTAACCCATGCTGCCCGACTGCCATAAACATAAGACGACCGCTCCCGCTCTTCCTTAGAAATATAATTGCAATGAGCCATCATTTTTGCCCAATTTCTTTGTATATCATAATGAATGATCCCACTATTTTGCGCGAAAACAGTACTTAACCCGAAAAAGAAAAAAACAGCCAATCCTTTTGATAATTTATACCCCATAATTTTAATTTTTATGTTTGTAGACTTTTGTAATTAATTTTTTATTACTATGCCGCAAAAGTACAAAATAAATTTCAAAAAAATCATGTACCTTTGCATAATTTTTATTAAGAGACATTTTATTTATAAGATAATGAAAAATAAAGAGTTACTAAACATGTTGGTTTCGCTCACGTTGATCGCGGTGGTAGCGGCATTGGCTTTGGCAGCCTGTTACAACCTGACCAAAGCCCCTATTGAGCAAAGTAAGCGAAGCAAACAGCAGGCAGCCTTACAACAAGTATTGCCCGGGTTTACCGGGGAAACCCGCGAAATGAAATTTTTGCCGATAGACGGGAAAGATTCGCTCTCTGTATTCCTTGCCTATGAAAACGAGCGATGGGTAGGGGTCGCCGTGAACAGTTATACCGATAAGGGGTTTAGCGGGCGGTTTACCGTGATGGTGGGTTTCGACACCACGGGAAAAATTACCGGCACAGAAGTCTTGGAAATGAACGAAACCCCCGGCTTGGGAGACAACATTAAAAAAGAAAAAAGCGATTTTTCCAAACAATTTGACGGGAAAATTATCGAGGCTAAGACTTTAAGCGTGAAAAAAGATGGAGGCGACATTGACGCTATCACGGCGGCAACCATATCTTCCCGCGCATATTGCGATGCCGTCAACAGAGCACACGATATGTTTTTATTAGCAAAAAAGGAGGTAAATTATGAGTAAATGGTCTATCCTAACCAAAGGAATTATCAAAGAAAATCCCACGTTGGTATTGGTCTTAGGAACCTGTCCCTCGTTGGCAGTTACGACTTCGGTGAGCAACGCCATTGGCATGGGGTTAGCCACGACTTTCGTGCTTTTGATGTCAAACATGCTCATATCGTCATTGAAGTCAGTTATTCCCAATAAGGTACGTATACCTGCCTTTATTGTCATTATCGCCACGTTCGTATCTATCGTGGATTTGATTTTACAAGGATTTGTCCCCGTGCTGGCGGCAAGTTTGGGCATTTTTATTCCCCTTATCGTGGTGAATTGCATTGTATTAGGACGAGCAGAAGCCTTCGCGAGCAAAAATTCGGTTTTAGATTCTATTCTTGACGGGATTGGCATGGGCATCGGTTTTACTTTCGCGCTCACGATTATTGCCGCTTTCCGCGAATTATTAGGAAGCGGCTCTATCTTAGGACACAAACTGTTTGATGGGGCATTGGTTTTCGTGCTGGCTCCCGGTGCGTTCTTTGTCATGGGCTTCGTGATTGCTATCGTGGGATATCTCAAACGAGAGAAAAACTAAAATGTCTCCCCTGAAAACAACGGGTTTGCCCGCGACACGGGAACGCTTGTTTACCGCCAACTTTTACTATATGTGCGCGGCGAACTTCTTGTTGAGTTTCGCGTTTTACCTGCTCATCCCTACTTTGCCTTTTTATCTTATAGAAACCATGCAGATGAGCAAAACCATGGTGGGGGTATCTTTGTCGTGCTATACCCTCGCGGTTTTATTGGTACGTCCTTTTTCGGGCTTCATAGCAGACACTTTTGCGCGCAAACCGCTTTATTTGCTCTCGTGTATCCTTTTTACTTTCGCGCTCATAGGGTATTTGCCTGCTACTACTATACTATTATTCATTATTTTACGCTTTTTTCATGGCATGTCTTTTGGAATACTCACCACCACCGGCAATACTTTGGTTATCGATATTATGCCTTCTGCCCGCCGGGGCGAAGGCTTGGGATATTTTGGTATCACGGGGAACCTCGCTATGGCAACCGGTCCCATGGTTGGCTTGTTTCTGCATGCACATTTAGATTTCTACTGGATTTTTGTCTCTGCCATTGTTGCCGGTATAGCCGGCACGGTCTTTGCCGCGTTAGTGAAAACCACTGCCCGGGCTACGATTAAAAAACAACCGTTGTCATTAGACCGTTTTGTATTGCTCAAAGGGTTGCCCGCGGGCTTCGCCTTCTTGCTTCTCGCGATACCTTATTCTATGACTACCTCTTACATGGCGTTGTCGGTTGCCAACCTGCCGTTTCACGGGAATAGTGGATTGTTTTTCACGGTCATGTCCTTGGGGCTTATCCTTTCTCGACTATCTTCGGGCAAACAGGTAGACCGCGGATTTGTAACCCAAACCATTCGCAAAGGGATCTTCATTGGGGTTGTGGGCTTCGTGGGCGAGATATTCTTGTATAACCTTATTCAGGTCTCTCCTGTCGCGGGGGCGGTCTTATTTTATGCCATTGCCGCTTGTATTGGTTATGGCTTTGGCACGCTGTTTCCCGCGTGGAATACCCTTTTTATCAACCTCGCCCCTAATGACCGGCGTGCTACGGCAAATTCTACCTATCTTACCGGCTGGGACGTGGGCGTGGGCATCGGGATTTACCTTGGAGGACATTTAGCCGAAGTCAAAAGTTTCTCCTTTGCCTTTGCCGTGGGCACCGCCTTCGCTCTCTCCGCTCTCATCTTCTTCCTGTGCTACGTAACACCTCATTTCCAAAAAAATAAATTAAGATAATCCTTAAAATTTAGTTTTCCTTTTATGAAAAAATGCACGCTACTTGTCCTTATATTATGCAATATGTCTGCTTTTGCTAAAAAAAAAGCACCCGAACCGAAAATATTACCGGTTCAATTGCAATGCGAGTATCAAACCGACCCTGTTGGTATGGATATTTTACAGCCCCGTTTCAGTTGGCAAATGGAAGATGCCGCGCATACTCGGGGGCAAATGCAAACAGCATACCATCTTTTGGTGGCAACTCAATTGTCTAAGTTAACAGAAACAGACGCGGACATGTGGAATAGTGGAAAAAAAATGTCTGAGCAATCTTTACTAATTCCTTATCAAGGGAAGCCATTGTCTTCGAGTACAGAATATTTTTGGAGTGTAAAGATTTACGACAAAATGGGGGAGGCTTCATCGTGGAGTGCCCCGGCTCGTTTTGTTACAGGATTACTTGCCCCTGACTTGTGGGAAGCGGCACGTTGGATTTATTACCCCGATGTTCCTGTTACATCTCATGTATGGTTTCGCCAAAATTTGGTGCTCGACCAAGAACCGGGAAATATCTTCGCGCACGTGGCATCGTCGGGTCATCACGAATTGTACGTGAACGGGCATAAAGTAGACCTTCGGGTGCTCGCCCCTGCCTTAACACAATTGCAGAAACGTTTGTTTTACATTACTTACGATATTTCAAAATGGATAGTGAAAGGGAAAAATACAATCGCCGTGTGGTGCGCCCCGGGATGGACGCATTACGACTGTTTTAAATTACAACCCTGCCTGAAAGTACAAATAAGAGGAAAAGATATTGATAATAAAGATATTATTTTAAATACAGATGAATCGTGGCGCTGTGAAATTAGCCATAGCAAAGATAATTTAGCCATTTTTTCTTACAACAACAACGGTGGGGAGACCATTGATGCGCGTGACGACTTGCCCGATTGGAATACCACTGACTTTGATGACAGCACGTGGGCTTTTGCTAAACCTGTGCGATATGATGGAGAATTACTCGCTCAAGACATACCCCCTTCGTGCATTATCGACACGATACAAGCGAAACAAATCACTAACATAGGAGATAGTGCCTATAAAATTGACTTTGGAAAAAACTTCACGGGCTGGCTACGTCTTCGTTTTCGGGGACTCCACGCGGGCGATACCGTGCTCATCGCTACCGCCGATGACCCCAACTCGTTTGTCGATTTTCATATTTGCAACTACTTTATCTCTGCCGGAAAAGAAAACGAGTATTTTCAAAATAGATTTAATTATATATCAGGACGTTATACTAACATTCAAGGAGCGCGAGAGATGCCGCGGCTCGAAGATTGTACGGCATTCGCCGTGAGCACGAATCTCAAAAAAACAGGTCATTTTATATCTTCCAATACATTGTACCAAAAAATTTATGAAACCGACCTTTGGACTTTTTTAGCAAACACGACCGAAGGTTATACTTCCGACTGCCCGCACCGAGAACGTTGCGGCTACGGGGAAACCGCCACGGCTTGTTCGTGGGGAATAGGTTTAAATAATTACGATGCAGGCAGTTATTATAAAAAAGTAGTTCGCGATTGGGTAGATGTGCAAACCGAAGATGGGTGGGGGCGCAATACCGCCCCGCAGCCCAATAACGACCATTGGGGAGGGGCACTGTGGTGTAGCGCGGGCATGAACGTGGCGTGGCACCACTATCTTCACTACGGCGACCGTAGCGTGATAGAACTGATTTACCCTACCGCCCAACGATGGCTCGCCTTTTTGCAGGCACACGAAAAAAATGGACTACTCGAACAATACCGCCCCCATAACAATGGTCAGTTTCTGGGAGATTGGCTTGCCCCTAATTCGCGAAGTGAGTTCGGGAATACCATAGAAGCGGTATATTTCAACAATTGTGTGTACGTGATGAATCTCGAAATGGCGGAGAAATTTGCCCGTCTGTTAGGATACGAAAAGGATGCCCAAGAATATCACGACAGGCTAAATCGCCTGCGTACTCATGTTCATGCCCATTTTTATCGGGCGAGCGATGCTACGTATTGTACGGGCACACAAGTACAAAATGCCTTTGCCCTGCTCACGGGGATAACCCCTGATAAAGAGCGGGCACGGGTAACTCAAACCCTTCGCGAAGACATGCTAACACAACATCCCTATTTCGACATGGGGAGTTCGGGTTTAACCGTACTCTTAAAATACGTGGTCGCCCACCCCGAATTTGGCTCTATTGCCGCTAAAATATTGAATAAAACCAATTACCCCGGGTATGGATATTTTATTGAACAAGGCGAGAGCACGTGGCCGGAAGATTGGAAATCTGATGTCCCCAGTAAAATACATACTTGCTACACGGGCATCACGGGGTGGTTGCAAAAAAGTTTGTGCGGGATACACCCACAAGAAAATGCCCCCGGGTATAAAACGTTCTCTATCTATCCGGTTATAGTCCCCGAAACAAAGTTCGCGTATACTTCTATCCAATCACCTTATGGAAAAATAGTAAGTCAATGGAAACGAAAAGGGAAAAAAATACATTTTTCGGTTACGATACCCCCAAATAGTAGCGCGAAGATTTATTTTCCAAACACGGACGTGTCGCGTGTAAAAGAAAACAATATCCCGATGAAAAAAGTAGAAGAAATTCTCGTGCGAGAAAACACTCCAAAAGGCTGCCTCATCGAGGCAAAAGCCGGAGTATATCACTTCCTTTTCACGGAATATCCCCGATAAATAGCGCATTTTGCCCTATCATGTTTTCAACAATGAATTTATTATTTATTTATAAAACAAGTGATTTTTGCTTATTTATTTTCTTTATTTTTGCTGTCCTTTATACTTATTTATGAATCTTTCATTGATAAACAGCAAGACAGATTGGGACGCGTACAGGCATCTCGTTTTTGAGTTGTCGGAAACACGAAAATGTTTTCCGAAGTTATGTGATGATTTGTATCACATCGCGGAAAAAGAAGTTGATGGGCAAAAAAAAGTGCGCTATCAAGTGGTATTCCGGCAAAAAGCGGGCATGAAATCCAATCTCGCCCCCGTGAAAACGCTCCCCGTGATTACTATTTCTTTCTTGATAGATATTGCACTCGAACTTATGCAAAATCACACGGGATGCCAAATGGTATTGCAATCCATACAACATATTTTAGTCTTACAGCCTTTGTCTCACGAAGAAAATATGACCATAGATTTTTGCTTTACCCTGCAAAACGAAAACATGCCGTGTTGTCCCAAAAATACACTATTGCAAACTACCCTGAAAATTATTCGCGATGGACAATTGCTTTCTACTTTAGAACTATATTTTTCATAGGACAAGGAACTATACAAAGAGGTTTCTAACCCAACCCACGGGGATACGCTTTTTTTGACGAAAATGTTTCAAAAGCCAAAAACTATTAACGCGAATCAGGGGTTAAAAAATTGCTAACTTTGTAGCATGGATGTACGCGAGAGACCAAACAGGTCGGGCAGCATCAGTGTCGTTGTTATTGAAAAGAAAGACGGCAAGGTTCATTATCTCAAAAGGAATCTTGAGCAAAACAAGGTTATCTGTCTATTCATTTCAACGACAAAATCTGGTGCAGATAAATCCCGACAGGACTATTTCCTTCGGTTTAGTTCGTTCTGTATAATGTCTGCTAATTCAAAATTCTCGCTCTCGATAGCATGAGACAAGAACTCTTCCAATTCAAAAATTCCCATTTCTGATAATTGCTGTTCTATATAAACATCTCCGAGGGTATTTGGTTTTTCGAGTGAAGGAGTTACGGATAATTCGGCATCGATGTCGTATGTTTCTTTCGGGAGACTGATACCCAAATGATCAAATAATACTTTGGGCATGTATACCGGTGCTTGATAAAGCAATGCTAAAATAATGGCATCAGAAAGTCGTGTTTCTATTTCAAATGAAGATGCGTCTATTTTGTTGATAGAAATTCGGGTATAATAAATACCATCGGAAAAAGAATAAATGTTAACATGGGAAAACAAGCAACCGCACCGGTCGGCTAAGTATTTAAATATATCATAAGGAGACGGGCGGGAGGCTTTCTCGCCTGCTAACGCCATGCAAATACTCATGGCTTCATGTGTCCCTATCCATACCAACAATCCCCTATCGCCATCTTTTTCTTTGAGTACCAATAAACAGGCTTCTTTTGAAGGATGGGTATCCTTGATTTTCAATACTGTTAGTTCTATTTTTTCATCGTCTTCGTGGGTCATGATTTAGAATATTTTTTTAATAATTCGCAATTCATGCGTGTATCGTTGTTGTTCGGCATGATATATGCCGGTAGAGTCGAGGTGGTCTTCTCGTACTTTTCCGGAGGCATGAATAATATGCCCGTTGCTGCTGATAATTCCCGTGTGCACGATATTTCCTTTCGCGTCTTGGAAAAAAGCAATATCTGCCGGACACGCTTCTTCCACGAAATCAACGGTTTTCCCAACGTGCACTTGTTGTTGTGCATCGCGGGGTAAAAAGATGCCCACTTGTCGGTACGCGATTTGTACCAACCCCGAACAATCTATTCCATGACACGACCGTCCCCCCCAAAGATAGGGTACTCCAAGTAAGGTTCGGGCAAAAAGGACAACTGTTTCGCGCGACAAGGGGGTAGTAGGTAGGCTGCTATTGTTTTTTTCTTCTGATGCAGAAATACCGGTCTCGTTGGCTGCATGATAGCAATTTTGGGCTATCCATCCTTCATAATTATCTGTTTCACAGCGTACTTTTAGCCAATCCCCCGCGTTTTCGAGCACGTGGTACGACTCGCCGAACAAGATTTGAGACACCATCTCGTCGCGATGCGATGGTCCTGCTCGCATGGGAATATAAACTTGTGTACAAATACCGTGGTACATATCCCGTGTTTAGAAGGGCAGGTCATCTTCGGGACCGGTGGGTGCCCCATAGTTGTCATTCCCATAATTGGCGGGCACATTGCTGCCCGTCAAAGGGGGTACATCCTGACCGGGGTACGAAGGCATTGGGGGAGCAGGGGTAGGGTAGGGCTGCCCTGCATAAGGATTTGCCGGCGGAGCATACGGCTGCCCCGGCATACCATACGGTTGAGGGGGATACGGGTAGGGCGCCGCTTGTTGCGGGTACGCTGACTGCATACCGGGCGGCACTGCCCCTTGTTTTTCTATTTTCCACGCCCTAACATCGGTATACCACCGCCCGTTAAATTCTCTTGATTCCAAACGAAAAGAGACTACAACGGTATCCCCGACCGACAAATTCGCGAGCATATCTAATTTCTCGCCCCACACGTTCATGCAAATTTTTCTCGGAAAATCTTCGAGCGTTTCTATCACGAAATCTTGTTTTTGCCACGACTTCCCCGAACTCGTACCTATGCCCGATTGTGGTTCTAACTTCTGAATTAACTTTCCTGTAATTTCTAATGCCATTGTTATATGTAATAATAAATGATTTAAAAAAAATAATAAAACGTTGCAAATGTACGTGAATTTTTTGAAACAAAAAAATCTTTCCCCATAAAAATACCCAAAATTTTGATAATCATCCTAAAAAAGCGGTAGACAGATATTCTATTTTGTACTTAGTAGAGCAGGTTCGTGTCTCCTTTTCCATTCCTGATGACATCACAAACTCCTGATGTACAATCGACTATGGTAGAGTGCATGGTATCTCCGTACCCGCCGTCTATCACGATGTCAACCCAATGTCCGTATTTTTCGTGAATCAGTTCGGGTTCGGAAATATATTCTTTGGTATCGTCATCTTTCACGGAGGTAGAAAGGATGGGGTGGTCGAGCACTCTTACGATTTCTCGACATATCGTGTTATCGGGAACACGGATACCTACGGTTTTGCGATTGCTTTGCAATAATTTGGGTACCCGGTTGTTTGCTTCTAAAATGAACGTGAAAGGACCGGGTAATGACCTTTTCATTGCCTTAAATACAGGGTTGGGGATAGGACGCGTGAAATCGGATAAATGACTTAAATCGTGGCAAATAATGGATAAGGTGCTTTTTTTCTTGTTTAATTTTTGCAAATGAATGATATTTTCGGCACTCTTGGCTTTAAAGATATCGCATCCTATGCCGTAAATGGTGTCGGTAGGGTAGATAATTACCCCTCCGTCTTGCAAACACTCCACGACTTGTCGTATCGCGCGGGGATTGGGATTCTCTGGATATATTTTAAGTAACATTTGATTTAATAAAAAGAGGGTAAGCGACTTGCATCGCATCGCTACGACCTTTGGACCCTTGCTACATTCCTGTCCTGGGGGAGTTAAAAGGGAGCAGATCGTACAAGACTTACCCGTTGCAAAAATACTAAAAATTTTTGAAATAGCACGTCCCCATCGTGAAAATTATGTTAAAAAAAACATAAATCACTTATTTTTGCAGATGGAGATTACATCTTTTAGCATGGGAACAAAGGAAAAATTCCCATAATCTTCTTCTTGATATTGATTTTCGCTATATTTTATCAATTTTTTCATCAGGGTTGTATTTGCTTTGTGCCCGCTGAGTCTGCCATGTTCGGGTTGGGGGGCGGCATCTTCTTTTTCTATCAAGGGAATGACCATGATACCCCCGATTTTGAGTTGATCGAGTAATGCCGTGGGAATTTCCGGGGCACCGCAAGTAATGATAATCTTGTCGTAAGGGGCATACATGCTCCAACCCTTAAAACCGTCGCCACAACGAAGAAATACGCGTGAATTAAAGTTATACTTTTGTGAATTAAAGTTCTTCTCGAACATGTTTTTGGTTTTGCGATACAACTCCTCGGTTCTTTCTATGGAATACACTGCTTTTCCTAAAACACTCAATATAGCGGCTTGAAATCCTGAGCCCGTTCCTATTTCTAAAATTTTATCTGTAGGCTTTACATCAAGCAGTTGTGTTTGAAATGCCACGGTATGTGGGCGCGAAATGGTTTGCATGCCAAAAATAGGCAAGGCTTTGTCCAAGTAAGCCTCCCCCTTCTGCCAATCTTCCACGAAAAGATGCCGGGGCACTTTGTCAAAAGCAGATAAGACCCGTTCTTCTTTGATTCCTTTTTCGCGCAACAAAGTAATCAATTGCTGTCTTTCTTCGGCATAGTCTCGCACGAGAGCACCGACATCTCGGGTTGTAGGGAATATCATGAGCCGGTTCTTATTTTATAGATTTCACGATAGATTCTACTTCCCGCAAATAGTCGCGTTTGTTTTCTTGTGGAGCATAAACAAACCCGTCTACCGACAAAGTCTTTTGTCGAGAGGCATCAATGAAGGTGAAACTATAAAAGGGACCGCCCATTTT
The DNA here is from genome assembly GCA_031272025.1 of Bacteroidales bacterium. GTDB lineage: Bacteria > Bacteroidota > Bacteroidia > Bacteroidales > WCHB1-69 > JAGVVH01. Next base: position 1,290 of record JAISUP010000003.1, on the reverse strand, counting down.
GTCATTCACAGATTCCCATAATCCTCTGGCAGATAGCCCTGTTTTATAGCCAAGTGTATCTTCGTACACGATAGGGAAACCATCGTGTCGAGACAGTATGGGATAGGCACCATTTACCGCGCCGGGAATGTACGCACGAGTCATCCGGTCGCGACAAAGTAATACACTATCTGCACATAACGAAGATGAAGTAGTGCGGTATATCATCACGAAACGGTCGTTTTTTATCGTGCGAAACCGCAACCACAAAAAATTGCTATCCTCTCGTGCAACGACATATTCTCGCGGGATAGACAGTCGTATCCCGAATTTTGTTTCAATCAACTGCTCTACCACAGGGTTTTCATGGGCAATGGCATTTCTTTGTAGTCTTTTTAAATCATTGTTATACAATTCTGTAATAATTTCTTTCTGATGTTTTTGGTAAAGGGCGATTAACGAATCGGGGTGATTGCCTTTGGCATAAACATACACTTGCGGGTTTGCCCACGTGTCGTGAGCGAGGGTAAGGCTATTGCTCCCGTAATTTTTATCCATATCAAAGCGTACTATCCCGCGGTGCCGTTGAAATTGGGAGGTAAAATCACGATTGTTAAGCACGAGCAAATCGAACATCGGTTCTACTTGATTCAACCCGGGCTGTGGGGCTATCAATGGTGCACGAATGCTTGCCAAATCCTGCTCGTCCCATAAGTCCTTGTCTATTACTAAAAGCACTTCGCCTGCTTTGCCGTTAGAAAAATGATCTACTTTTACGGTAATGCCTTTTTTGTGCCCGCAGTTTGTTAGACACAGCAACAAAAAAACAACCCACGCTGTAAAAAATATTTTATTCATGCTACTCGATAATTTATGATTCGCGAAAATACGATTTTTTTGATTTGTATTATATTGAATATGCAAAAGGTAAGAGAAAAATCAAATCATATTCTCATACCCGTTTTCGACAAGCAAATTACAGGCTTTTTCCATTTCGGTATCAAGCACTTGTATTCTTATGCCGCCGGTGGTAACACTACTATACAATTGCGACATGGTTACATCTTGTAAAAAAACCATGATACCTGCATTTTCAAGCAAGGTTTTCAGCAAGGTAGCCGTGGACAGTTGATTAACTGTTGCAACGGTTACTAATTTCGCGTTTGTTTTTTCTTTATTCATTTTTTTGATGTTTTAACCTGCATTATTCATAACAAAAAGGAAAAAATTTTCCTTTTTGTTGCAAATCAGCAAAATAATTACTATCTTTGCAATAAATTTAAAAAAAATTTTCCTATGCGCGAAAATAGT
>JAISUP010000093.1 GCA_031272025.1 Bacteroidales bacterium | reverse complement strand
TTTTGTCGCAGCCCGTAAACATCGCAGCTGCTAAAAAGATGGTTAACAATAAATTAGATTTTTTCATTTAAGAAATCCCTGATTCGTGTCGGGCGCAACTTTTAATAGATTATAGATTAATTTAAAAAAAGAACACACACGGCAAAATCCGCGAATGTTCCTTCGGTATATTTCGTTGAAAATTTTTTTGTGTTTAGGGGTTACTGTATGTATGTATGTATGTATGGCGCGGATGTTCGCGTCAGATTTCGAGGGGGCAATACTTACATTTTTACAGTACATATATTTTTTTATTGATGAAATGATTTGCAAAAATAGGAAAAGTTTTTGGAATCGCAAAAAATAATTTGGGAAATTTGGAAAAATATTTTGCGGGATGAAAAAAATGTTGTATCTTTGCAGCGATATTTTTTACGGCTGATAACTATTGCTGAATCGTTGCGGGTTGTCAGCCGTTTTCTATTGCAGTGATGCAATATTGAATTTTCTGCCTGCTGCCGCGCAACTCGCCTACGGTCAGTTTTATTTTCCCAAACTGTTCCCTGTCGTATTCGAGTATATGAATTTTCGAGAAACGTTTCTGTTTTTCGTTGTCTTTTTTCGGCTTTAACGGCTTGCCTTTGCGCACGGCTTTTTCCAATATTTCGGTCAAAAAAGTAACCGCCACAGTTGATTTATACCTGATTGCCGCTTTGCTTGCTGTTTCCTGAATGGACAGGAATTTGACCTCAATAAAACTGCCAAGCGACACGTTATAAATGTGTTTCGTGGGATTGGTAATAATCCAGTTCGTATAAAAATTGATAATGAAACGCTTACGGCTTTTCATATCTTCGGGCGAATTGCCTGTCGCGATGCCTTTGCTGTCGAAAAGTATGGTTTGGTCGGTCATAAATTGAAATAAAATTTCACTTAATGTTTATCTTCGCGAAAAAACGTATTTTTGCAAATCATTTTTCATGTATTTATTGTGTTGTTTAAATATTCAAAAAAAATAAGATAGGTATAATTATGGATGGCAATTTTCCAGAGAAATATTCACGGTGGTCGGTTTCGCGCGTATTCCCTTTTATCATTACGTTTTTGCTTGGGGTTATGTTCACGCTTGCTTTCTATGTCCCCCGAAAAAAAACGAATTTAGCAAATTCTCTCACCTCGACCGATAAATTGATGGAAACCATGCAGTTTATTCGCGACTATTATGTAGATACGGTAAACGAATCTTTGCTGATAGAGACTTGCATGAACAGTCTTTTGCAAAATTTAGATCCTCATTCGGCATATATTACTGCCGCCGACAACAAAACCATGCAAGAATCTCTTGACGGGGCTTTTGAAGGTATTGGGGTGCAATTTAACGTGTTGCACGACACCGTGAACGTAGTTGCCGTGATTTCCGGCGGTCCATCGGAAAAAGCAGGTCTGCGCGCGGGCGACCGTATCCTGAAAGTCGATGGCGAAAATTTTACCGGAAAAAAAATAGATAATACTAAGGTTTTTAAAACTTTAAGAGGAAAAAAGGGCACAAAAGTAGAATTGGATATACAGCGACGGGGGTTTGCTAATCTCTATCATTATTCTATCGTACGCGACGTGATACCGACCTATACCGTAGACGTGTCGTATTTACTTGACCCGCGCACCGGTTACATCAAAATCAATCAATTTGGAAGTTCTACTGCCGATGAATTTCGCCGGGCATTAGACAAATTGCAGCAACAAGGCATGGCTCGTTTGGTGATAGATTTGCGCGGCAACTCCGGCGGCTACCTTGACGCGGCAATACAAATATGCGATGAACTCTTACCCTCCGGGAACCTGATTGTATATACCGAAGGGGCAAAAGTGCGTCCCGAAAAGGTAAAAGCCACTCGCGGGGGTTGTTTTGAATCGGGAAAACTCGCTATTCTTATTGACGAGTATAGTGCTTCGGCAAGCGAGATCGTTGCCGGTGCCGTGCAAGATAACGACAGGGGCATCATCGTGGGCAGACGCTCCTTTGGCAAAGGACTGGTACAGCGTCAGTTCGATTTTCCTGACCACTCCAGCGTGCGACTAACCATAGCCCGATACTATACCCCCAGCGGACGATCTATCCAAAAAGATTATCATTTGGGTAGCGTTGCCTATAACGAAGAAGTATTACAACGCTATCTTGACGGGGAATTAGATTCTGTAACATGCACGGGTTTAGATACTACCCATATTTATCACACACGCGAAGGCAGGGTCGTGTATGGCGGCGGCGGCATCATGCCCGATGAGTTTGTCCCCCTTGACAGGGATACCGCACTTACCGCCTTCTTCCCGTTAGTGAATAGCGGGGCAGTGATAGAGTTTGCTTTCGAATACACCTCTACCCACCGGAACGTTTTGCAACAACGTTACCCTACTGTCGAGACTTTCGTGAAAAACATGTCTGTAACCGATGACATGATCAACAACCTCATACATTATTATAGTACAGAAATTTGCGAATTACCCTTCCCGAAGGTAAGTGCCGCATCAGAACAAGAAATCAAACGTTGGCTTAAAGCATTCATCGGTCGAAATTTATACAGAGAAGACGCTTTCTATCCCGTGATCAATCAAAGCGATAAAACCATCAAACGAGCATTGGAAATATTGTAATAATTTTTTTTAAATTTGAGATACCCGATTGAACTTTTTCCATTTCTGTTTGTTATATCATATATATAATGGCTTATAAAAAAATGATGTTAAATTGTAAATTAAATAAATGAATACCGTGAAAAACAAATCTTTGAGTCTAATGGTGGATTGTTTTAACAACGATTCTGCGTTGATCCCGTTGTTCGCGGCGGAGCAGGAAGACATGCTGAATAAGGAAAACATTCCCGAAACATTGCCTGTATTACCTTTGCGCAATAGGGTGCTGTTCCCGGGTTTACTTATCCCGATTAGTGTTACTCGTCCCAAATCCATTAAATTAGTACAGGAGCATGCCCGCGAAAATAGTCTCATAGGCGTGATTACTCAAAAAGCGAATGAAGTAGATGAGCCGGGCACAGGCGACCTCTGCCGCGTTGGAACGATAGCACGAATACTCAAATATATTAGTGTTCCCGATGGTAGTGTTACTGTTATCGCGTTGGGAGTTAGACGATTTCAAATAGAGGAGTGGACACAAACCGACCCTTATTTCATGGCACGAATATCACCTTACGACACCAATGAATTTGATAATAAAATTACTGATAACGAAGATTTCAAGGCAATTATTGATTCTATTCGAGACATCACGGTCAAAATCATTAAACTCTCGCCACATTTGCCTAATGAGGCTGAGTTCGCTTTTAGAAATATCCAAACCCCCTACTTCTTAGTCAATTACGTAGCCTCTAATTTATCGGTAGAAATCCCTGAAAAGCAATCTATTTTAGAAGAGATCGACTTCATGAAACGGGCAAAAAAAGTCCTTTCGTTGCTTCAGCAAGACTTACAACGCGTAGAACTGAAAAATCGTATACAATCCCGCTCAAAGAAAGAGATAGACAAACAACAGCGAGAATATTTTCTTACCGAACAGATGAAAGCCATACAAGAAGAGTTGGGAGGCTCACCCGCGGAACAAGCGGCTAAAAAGTTGGAAGAAAAAGCCAAAAAGAAAAAGTGGAGTAAGGAAGTACAAAAGACTTTTAACCAAGAATTACAAAAATTAAAACGAACCAATTCCATGTCTCCCGACTATTCCGTGCAACTTAACTATCTCGAATTGATGGTAGAATTGCCGTGGAACGAGTATAGTAAGGACAAATTCGATTTGCGTGTGGCTCGAAAAGTGTTAGATGAAGACCATTTTGGATTGGAAAAAGTAAAAACACGCATTATCGAATATTTGGCTATTTTAAAAATGAAGGGAGATGTTAAGGGACCGATTTTGTGCTTGGCGGGTCCCCCGGGAGTAGGAAAAACCTCGTTGGGAAAATCTATTGCCAAAGCATTAGGACGAAAATACGTGAGAGTATCGTTGGGAGGCTTGCGCGACGAGTCAGAGATACGAGGACACCGACGGACTTACATCGGTGCTATGCCCGGACGTATCATCACGAACATACGCAAAGCAGGCTACGCCAACCCCGTGTTTGTACTTGATGAAATAGACAAAGTACTGGGAATGAACGTGCAAGGAGATCCCTCTGCTGCATTATTAGAAGTGCTTGACCCAGAACAAAATACGGAATTTCACGATAATTATCTCGAAATCAATTACGACCTCTCCCACGTGCTCTTTATCGCTACCGCCAACGACCTTTCTACCATTCATCCTGCCCTGCGAGATAGGATGGAAGTAATTGATATACCGGGATATATATTGGAAGAAAAAGTTAATATTGCACAAAAACATCTTATTCCCAAACAATTAAAAGAACATGGACTAAAAGAAGGCGACCTGATTTTTAGTGATGAAGTTTTGGAACATATCGTGCATGAATACACGCGAGAGTCGGGGGTACGTGCTTTGGAGAAAATTATTGCCAAAATTATTCGGCATAGAGTAGCAAAATATGTACAAGAAAATCAAATGGAACAGGCTATCTCTTTGGCAGATTTACAGCCTATTTTAGGAGCACCTGTTTTTCAAAAAGAGCGGTCTGTGGACCATCAAGTTCCGGGGGTAGCCACCGGCTTGGCATGGACTCCGGTAGGCGGCGAAATCCTGTTCGTGGAATCTATTACCAGTCAAGGGAAAAACGGGCTAACCCTGACAGGCAATTTGGGAGACGTGATGAAAGAATCGGCAACCATTGCTTACGAATATTTTAAGGCTCATGCTCAAGATTATGGGATAAAGCCCGATGTCTTCGAGACCACGAAGGTACATGTGCACGTGCCGGAAGGGGCAACCCCCAAAGACGGTCCTTCGGCAGGCATTACCATGCTCACCTCATTAATATCTTCATTTACAGGACGTAAAGTGCGTTCTACGGTCGCCATGACCGGTGAAATTACTTTGCGTGGGAAACTGCTCCCCGTAGGAGGGCTAAAAGAAAAAATTCTCGCCGCCAAACGGGTAGGTATTCACGACATCGTCCTGTCTTCTGAAAATAAAAAAGATGTAGAAGACATCAAAGAAGATTTCTTGCGAGGCATGACCTTTCACTATTTCGACTCTATGAAAAAAGCATTGGATTACGTGTTATTACAGAAATCATAAATATATATATATCATGGATTTATTAAGTCAGATTAGAGAAAAAGCACGGGAGGTGCAACAAACGATTGTTTTGCCCGAGGGTGAAGAAGAACGCACGCTCAAAGCGGCAGATGTCGTGTTAAAAGAAAATTATGCTCAATTGGTTTTATTGGGCAATCCGGAAGTGATTAAACAAAAATCTACTTCGTTTGGGTTAAGTCATATTGACAAGGCTTGTATTGTAGATCCAAAAAATCATGCCGAAAAACAAGATTATACCACATTGCTTTACGAGTTACGCAAGAGCAAGGGAATGACTATGGAAGAAGCAGCCCGACTGGTAGAAGATCCGCTTTATCTTGGAACATTGATGATAAAAAAAGGTGCGGTTGGGGGCGAGGTTGCAGGTGCGATGAACGCGACTGGAAACGTGCTACGTCCGGCATTTCAAATCGTGAAAACCTTACCCGGTATATCAGTCGTATCGGGGGCTTTCATTATGATCATGAAAGACAAGCAGTGGGGAGATAACGGTATCATGGTTTTTGCCGATTGTGCCGCCCATCCCAACCCCAATGAGGCAGAGTTGGCTCAAATCGCGGTTGCTTCGGCACGTACCGCGAAAACTATTGCCGGGATAGAACCGCGGGTAGCCATGCTCAGTTTCTCTACCAAAGGTTCTGCCAAACACGAGATGGTAGATAAGGTAATAAACGCGACCCGCATTGCCCGTGAAATGGCTCCCGATTTACAAATAGACGGTGAATTGCAGGCAGATGCAGCAATCGTGCCTTCTGTAGGTGCGGCAAAAGCCCCCGGAAGCCCCATCGCGGGACATGCTAATGTGCTCATATTTCCAACGTTAGAAGTCGGAAATATCGCGTATAAATTGGTACAACGACTCGCCGGCGCAGATGCCATTGGTCCTATCATGCAAGGTATGGCTGCCCCCATCAACGACCTTTCGCGTGGTTGTTCGGTAGAAGATATTGTAAATCTTGTCGCTATCACGGCAAACCAAGCCGCCGCCCAATAAATTAAAGTTAATCACGTTATATTTGTGTTAAGATGAATAGTAAAAATTTCCTTATCGGGTGCTTAGTGTCATGCCTTTTTTGGGGTTGCGTTACCAAGCAAAAATATAATGAGTTGGATGCATTGTACAAGACATGTACCAACGATTTGAAGTACACCACCGCGGAAAAAATTGATTTTGAGAATAGTAATAAAGATTTGAAACGCGAAATAGGAGAGTTGAAGGATGCTATAGAGAAATTGACTGTTGACACGACAACCATGTCGCGTAAAATCAGACAAACCGAGCGCGAACTCAACAAAGCCCGTAAAGATTACGACGACTTGCAAAAAGATTTTGCAGACATCAACCTGTCTAATAACGAAGAAGTGAAATCACTCCTTGCCGACCTCGACAAGATGAAATCACAACTGTCGGAACGCGAAACCGAATTGCAACGACAAAGTAGCGATCTCGAACAAATGAGTATGGATTTATCGGAAAAAGAAAACCGTCTTAACGAGTTGCAGAAAATTTTAGACGACAAGAACAACGAAGTAAAGGCTTTGCGTACGAAAGTAGCAGACGCTTTGCACGGTTTCGAGGGTAGCGGCTTAAAAGTAGAAGAAAAAAATGGCAAAGTATACGTGTCTATGGATGAAAAACTTCTCTTTGCTTCAGGTAGTTGGAGCGTGGGGGCAGAAGGTGAAAAAGCCATCAAAGAACTCGCCGTGATATTAGAAACCGACACGGGCATCAATGTCTTAGTAGAAGGTCATACCGACAACGTACCATACAAAGGAAGCGGTCAGGTAAAAGATAATTGGGATTTGAGTGTCCTTAGGGCAACTTCGGTAGTGAAAAATTTACTAAAATACGGGACAAAAATAGATCCACAACGTGTGTCGGCTTCCGGACGAGGTGAATTTTTCCCGTTAGACAAACTCAATACCCCTGAAGCTCGTGCCAAAAATCGTCGTACCGAAATTATTCTTACCCCCAAATTAGACGAACTACTCAAAATTATAGAGACCCATTGATGTCGAATATGGCATTAGTCTCTTTTACAAGCACTTTATTGCATTGGTATGACGAGCATCGCCGTATCATGCCTTGGCGTGGAGAAAAAGACCCCTACAAAATATGGATTTCGGAAATCATTTTACAACAAACTCGTGTGGCACAAGGGTGGGATTATTATACCCGCTTTATAGAACGATTTCCTACAATACAAAGGTTAGCAGATGCTTCTCTTGACGAGGTTTTGCTCGTGTGGCAAGGATTGGGCTATTATTCGCGTGCTCGGCATTTGCACGAGGCAGCCTTGTACATTATGCAACACTATGGGGGAGTTTTTCCTGCCTCTTATGTCGACATTCGCTCACTCAAAGGAGTGGGCGATTATACTGCCGCCGCGATTGCCTCTATGGGTTTCGGGCTACCGTATCCCGCCGTGGACGGCAACGTGTGCCGCGTAATTTGTCGTGTCTTTGGTATTGCCGATGACATTCAACAAAATTCTACCCGAAAAATAATAACACAACACTGCACAAAATTGATGCAAGGCTTTGAACCGGGCGAGTTTAATCAGGCACTCATGGATTTTGGCTCGTTGCAATGTACTCCCAAAAATCCGAATTGTGAAAATTGCCCACTCGCTACACGTTGCCACGCCTGTCAATACCAAATGACCAACCACTTACCGGTAAAATCAAATCATATAAAAATCAAAACTCGCGAATTTCACTATCTCTGTCAAGTAAATAACGGGCAAACCATTATCAGGCAACGTGTGGATAACGATATTTGGAAAGGATTGTACGAGTTTCCCATGATAGAGTGTGAGTACCACCGTGTTAGAGAAAAAACAAGAGACATACTTCCCTCCGAATTTCCCGATAAGACAATTTGGCAAACCAAACACCAACTGACACACCAGACCATTCTGGCTTTCTTTTATTTAGTAAAAACAGATAAAATGCCGGACTTACAACCCCATGAAATCCTCGTAGATTTGTCCAAACTTACCTCATATCCATTTCCTAAAATCATGACCGATTTTATCGAAACCGTTTTAAAAAACGTTAAAAGTCAATCCAAGGCGAAGGCAAAGTAGCCCTTTTCTTTGTTGGGTAACACGAATGCAGGGTTTTGTCGAAATAAGGCAGTGGCTTTTTGACTACCGGGCATTTGCACGAATACCCCGGGCACTTGATAAATACGGCAAAGTTCGGCACACCATTGCTCTTTATCTATGTCATGACCTAACCATTCAAGCACGTTTAGACTCATCCGTCTTCGATACATGGTCATGATGCCTATTTCTTTTTCTTTTAACAAAACTCTATAAAAAGGGGTATCGCCTCGCGAAGCGTATACTGCTTGCATGAAGGCATAATGCCGTAGAGGATAAAAAACACTCACCCGCTCGGATAGCCAACGGTCGCGTACCCGCGCATACTCACTGCCCGACAAGGGAACAATCGAATAGTCGCGGGAATGTTCCTCTTTATGTCTATTTACCGGTTGAAGATATTCGTATTCATCGTGATAGAAAAAATATTGAAAACCTAAGTTCTCGTAAAAAAGATAGAGCGCGGGCGAAGCCGGCAATAGAAAAATTCCTGCTTCTCCGCGTTGACAGGCAAGGTTGTATGCTTTTTCGAGCAGCGTTCGCATAAGTCCCTGTCCTCGAAATTCCGGAGCCGTAGCACACGCGTACAGATAGGTTGCAGCCACGTCCCCATGCCCGGGAAAATGAAATACAGCAGGCATAACAAACGCCATAGAAACAATATCTTCATCTTGTCGAATGACTAAAAGATGACGGGGAATGGGAAAATAATGAAATAAAGAATGGCAAAAGACATCATCATCGCCAAAGACTCGCTGCATCAATTGCCGTACCTGTTTTTTCTCACACGCTTTCGCGAAATCAGGTTGCCATTGGCTCATTGCTATCTTTTTGTTTGCCGAGAAAAGGTATTTTTTTATTACAGATAAGTAATGCCACCAACCCTACGGTAACACAAGCATCGGCAAAATTGAATATCGCGGGAAAAAAATAAGAACCGCCCCAAAGAGGGACCCATTCGGGCAAAAGAAACAGTTTTAGATAGAACATATCTACCACTTTACCGTAGAGAAAATGCCCGTAACCGCCATTTTCAGGAAGAAAAACAGCAACTACACCGGGAGTACTTTCACTGAAAATTAACCCGTAAAAAAGACTGTCCACGATATTTCCAAGTGCTCCTGACAAAATCACGGAAAAAACAATGAGCATGAATACCCCAATTTGTTGTTGTTTTATCCATCTAAGCACGAGCCATATCAACCCGCCTGCAATCGCGAGACGCAACAGCGACAACAAAAGTTTACCCGCTTGTTCTCCCCAATGGATACCAAACGCCATGCCTTCGTTTTCGATAAAAAATAAGTTAAACCATTGTCCAAGCACCGGCATTTGCTCTCCTAACACGAAAGAGGTCTTAACCCAAAATTTCAGAACTTGGTCTATCGTGAGCAAAACAACCATAAGCCCGAAAAAAAGAAAATAGAGATTTCTTTTTTTCATGGGTTATTTTTTTTCATTCACCTTGGCATCGAAACTCAATGTGGCGTGAGGTACGCTACGCAAACGTTCTTTGGGAATCAATTGTCCGGTAACCCGGCACACGCCATACGTTTTATTTTCAATACGAACCAACGCCGCCTCCAAATTATTGATGTATTTTTCTAAGCGAGAAGCCAACCGGCTATTTTCCTCTTTCGACAATACCTGACTACCTTCTTCTAATCCTTTGAAGGTAGGAGCGGTCTCCATTGTATCATTGCCGGAATTATTGCAAGCATCCATATATACTTCCATGCCACGCTTTGCCTCGGCTATCTTTGATTCTATTAACGTTTTAAACTCTTCCAACTCTTCGTCGGAGTAACGAACTGTACTTTGTTTTACCATGCTGTTATATTTCTTATTTTTGAGCCGCGAAAATACATATTTTTCGCGAAACAGAAAAAAAATCTTTTACCCGAAGCACGAAAATGAATAATTATGCGTATTTTTGCACCTTTATTTTTATTTATATATTTAGTAACAATTAAAAACAGTAAAATTATGAAAAAAATTGTTTTTCCGTTGATGCTCATTGTAGGGCTTTTAGTAGGCACAACCAGTTGTAAAGACAAGGATATTTACCCGCCCATGACCGGGTATTGGATGTGCGAAGGCATTGGAGGAACGGCATTTGGTGCAACTACTCCTAATATTGATTCAAAGTATTTAGCCGTGTTTAGCGTGGCATACGTGGGAGTTCTCAATGGCGGCTACTATACCCGTGTGGGCGCGCAAGATTTGACCTCCGTAGCGGGACTCGCCTCGTCATTATCCACACACACCGGTCTATCCGAACAATCGTGGGAGAACTATTTCTCTTACGGCTCTTTTACCGTAGATGAGGCAAATCAAACGGTAACGCATACCCTGAAAAACGGGGAAGTAGAAACTTTCTACTATGAAATGCCGGACGAAACTACCTTAAAACTCACTACTCAATCCGTATCGGGAACCGGTAATATTTCCGGCACCGCGAATACCGTGATAAACGTGATCAACGCTTTTCTCGGAGATGATAAGCAAATTAGCACGAATGTAGGGGTTGTTTATACCTACAAGAAAAAGAACGTAACCGAAATTCTTTCTGCCCTAAAAAATATCGCGTCGACTTCTGCCTCCGAATAGAAAACATCGCGCGAAATAAGGAATCGTTTGAATGAGAATATATTTTAAAGTAATTAGTATTTTATTGGTATGCCTGACCTGCGCGGGTAAATTGCTCGCGCAGGAAGGTATTCTTAAAGGATTAGTATACGACCAAAGTACGGGAGAACCTGTCCCGTATGCTTCGCTTGTCTTAAATGGCGACAAATACACGAGTAGCACACTTTCTACTTCACATGGGGATTTTATTTTCAGTAAAATCCCGAAAGGGACTTTTGTTTTACAAATATCCATTATTGGGTATGAACATTTGTTAGATACCATACAAATAGACCTACCCACGAGCCATTTATCGCGCAAATTTGCCTTAAAAAGAACCGCGCAATTTTTGGAGGTTGTTCAGGTTCGGGGAGAAGTTTTACGCGATTTGCAGGAGACCCGTACCGCGGTAGTGAGCGTGTCGCCAAAAGAATTGTCGCGCATGCCTTCCATCGGTGGACAACCCGATTTTGCACAATATTTGCAAGTTTTACCCGGTATTGTTTCTACCGGAGACCAAGGAGGACAACTTTACGTGCGCGGGGGAACTCCCATTCAAAACATGCTACTGTTAGACGGGATGCTCGTGGTGAACCCCTTCCATTCTATCGGACTGTTTGCCGTTTTTGATGCCGACATCTTAAATACCGCAGACGTGTATACCGGCGGTTTCGGGGCAGAGTTTGGAGGTAGGATATCCTCCGTGATGAATGTCCAAACCCGAGACGGTAACAAGAAAAATATTGCCGGCAAAATCGACATCAATACTTTTGGGGCAAAAATACTATTGGAAGGTCCTATTTATAAACTAAAAGATAACCGAAAATCGGCACTTACCTATATCTTGTCGGCAAAAGGCTCTTTTCTCGAAAAATCAGCCCCAATTTTTTACCCGTATGCCAACTCTTTACCATATCAATACTTAGATTTGTACGGGAAAATTGCTTTCTCGAATCTTAACGGTAGTAAATTGCAAATCTTTGGTTTTAAATTTGATGACAAAGTCAATTATTCCGATATTGCCGTGTATCAATGGCAAAATTGGGGGGCGGGCACCAAATTTGTTATCGTGCCCGGTTCGGTTGCCACCACTATCGAGGGCTCCGTATCTTACTCGCGCTATAATACCGCGTTGCAAGAAAATGTGGAAAATTATTTACCGCGCAGCAATAGTATGGACGTGTACTCTGCCGGGATGACATTTAATTATTTCGCGGGCAAAAGTACTTTTAACGCGGGCTTTGACCTTCTGGGATATACCACGAAATACGCGTTAGGATCGACAGAAACCATTGATTACGCGTTTGATCCCGCAGTTTTTGCCAAATATAAATATAATCTTCACAACAAACTCCTGATAGAACCCAGTTTTCGGTTGCAGATGTATCTTTCGCAAAGAGTAGCCTCGCCCGAACCTCGCCTCGCCGTGAAATACAATATAACCCCAAAAATAAGACTCAAAGCCGCGGGTGGCTTATATTCTCAAAACTATGTCTCCATAGAATCCGACCGCGACGTGGTAAACCTGTTTTCAGGATTTCTATCCAGCGTGGAGGGGAGCCAATTGCCCGGAAAATTTGACGGGAAAGAACTGAATAGCACCATTCAAAAAGCCCAACACGCCATTTTGGGCTTAGAATTAGACCTGATTAAATATACCACCATCAATATAGAAGGATTTTTTAAGAACTTTTCGGTGCTAACCTCTGCTAATCGTTACAAAATGTTTAACGATGACTCAGAACACGCCTCTACCCCGGAAATCTTAAAAAAAGAATATATATGGGAAAAAGGCTATGCCTACGGGGGCGACCTGTCCGCGAAGTTTGAATATAAAAATCTATATGTCTGGCTTTCGTATTCGCTCGGTTGGGTAAAACGTGTGGATCCAATGGTTACTTATTCTCCTCATTTCGACCGGAGACACAATATCAACCTGCTCTGTTCCTATGCTTTCGGCAAACGGGCTTCGTGGCAAGTTGATTTGCGATGGAATTTTGGTAGCGGGTTCCCATTTACCCGCACTACTGCCTATTTCCCCTACATGAGTTTCTCGCAAAATATCAATTATGACTATGTTCACGCGAACGAGGACGTGGATTTTATTTTAGACGACCTCAACACGGGACGGCTCCCTAACTATCACCGCTTGGATATAAGCATTAAAAAGAAATTTTACTTTGCCAAACGACAAACAATAGAGGTCAGTTTGTCGGCAACCAACGTGTATAACCGACAGAATCTCTTTTACGTGAATAGGGTAAGTAACGAAATTATTTACCAATTGCCTATTTTGTACAATGTAGGGTTGTCGTGGCGTTTCTAATATTTTTCGTATCTTCGCGGTGTAAAGAAAATTGAAATGATGATAAAAAATTGTTGGATACAAAGTATACTTTTCTTTTGTGCGGCACTCTGTGTCGTATCTTGCGGCGGTAGTAAGAAAAAATTAGCAGGAATCACGGTACACGAAATCCATAATCCAGCCACAGCAAATAGAGAGAGTAGCAAAAATGAGCGAATGCCGGTACTTACCTTCGAGACTACAACACACGACTTCGGTCGTGTGGTCCGAGGTGAAAAGTTGAGTTATTCGTTTAAATTTACCAATACAGGAAACGCGAATCTTATCATAGAAAGTACTGAAACTTCGTGTAATTGCACGGCTTCTACGCCACCCAAAGCCCCGATTAGACCCGGAGAAAGTGGCGTGATCAATGTCTCTTTTGATTCGAAAACTAAAAGTGGTTTGATTACTAACGCCGTGTTAGTGTCGGCAAATACCTATCCGGTTATCACCATGCTCAAAATCAATGCAAATGTAGTAAATCCTTAAATATCATATTATTAATTTAAAAAAAACAGTTCATGAACACTCTAATGAATTTAAATCATCTTTTTTTGTTATTCGCGCAGCCACAATCACAAAGCGGTGCCGAAGGGCAAGGCGGCGGCGGTATGGTACAAATGCTCATCTTCTTTGTGCTTATTATTGTCGTATTCTACTTTTTTATGATACGCCCGCAAAAGAAGAAACAACAACAAATGCAAAATTTCAGAGATGCCTTGGATAAAGGCGACCACATTGTTACTATCGGTGGAATTCATGGTAAAATTGTCTCCAAAGACGATGCCACTTTCACGATAGAAGTTGCTGATGGGGTGAAACTGAAAATTGATAAGGCGGCTGTTGCCGTGGATGCCAATACTACCTCCCGGAAAAAAGAAGAAAAATAACGTTTGAGCATGGCACGTCCATCGGCACCCCCTAGCTATAAACTCAAATTACCCAAACTTACTTTTCTCTTTTGCCTACTAGTAGCGGGTATTTTGTGGTTGATAACGGAATTTTCGAAAGAATATACCGTTACTATGGATTATGCTATCCATTGGCAAGATTTTCCATCGGGGAAAGAAGAAATTCATTGTGCCGACAGCGTACTCTCGCTTTCTTTTAACGCACGCGGGTTTGCTTTCTTACGTCCTTGCTATCGTACCAAAAATAGAGTTGCAAATTTATCGTTAAAACAACTCTTAAAAAATAGAAATGTAGGGGAAATCGGCGGCACTTACGCTATCAACCGCCGAAAACTAACCGAATATCTGCACGGGCAAAAAAACTTAGACCCCGATTTTGTGGAAGTAACCGCTCCGGACATTATCACGATTTATCTAAAATAATGTAATTTAAAAATAAAAATGCTCACGATAGCACTCACCGGGGGTATGGGTTGCGGCAAAAGTTTTGTGGCACAGCATTTTTTATCGGTAGGAATCCCTGTATTCTTTGCTGATCATGAGGCTAAAAAATGTTACGAAAACCCGAAAATTCTCGAAAAAATTCAAAAAATATGTGGACATATAGTCTTCGAAAAGGGGCAATTAAACCTACAACACTTGTCAACATGTCTATTTGAAAATTCTGATAAATTACAACAAATCAATTCCTTAATACATCCCATAGTATTGGACAGGTTTTGTGCATGGAGCAAAAAGCAAGAGAGTCCTTTCGTGTGCATGGAGGCAGCCCTTATCTTTGAAACAAACTTAGATACTCTGTTTGACTTGGTCATCGTGGTAGATGCCTCCATGCAAACTCGACTGCGTCGTGTGCGACAACGAAACCCAACATGGACAGCAGCAGACATCACTCGTCGAATAAACGCACAAATGCCACAAGAAGAAAAACGAACACGGGCAACTCTTATATTAAATAACGAAAATGACGGGTGGCATGGCTTTTGCTACAGTCTAAAAAAAAATTTTCATGAAAATTTTCTACTACATACAGAAACATAAAAAATTTGGTTGTATCTTCGCGTTTTCGTATAAATAGAATTGCTTTATGCATGAAAAAATTCTTTTTTGTTTTTGCTTGTTTTTCCTTCCTGTAATGAGTTTGTTCGCGACACATCAACGGGCAGGCGAAATCACGTACCGTCATATACGCGATCTGACTTACGAAATTACAGTTATTACCTATACTTACACCCCCAGTCCGGCAAAACGTCCTGAGATAGACGTGTGGTGGGGTGATGGGACTTATTCCACCATACCAAGAGAAAGCGAAACGAACATGGCTAACAACATCACACTCAACCGTTATATTGCCCAACACACGTTTCCCGCTACCGGCAATTATCACATTACTTTTGAGGATCCTAACCGCAACGCGGGTATTGTCAACATCGAAAACTCTGTCAATATTCCTTTTTTTTTAGAAACCATCTTGTATATCCATCCTTTTTTAGGATATAATGATTCTCCGGTATTACTCAACCCGCCTATTGACAACGGGTGTTACGGGAAACCGTTTTACCATAACCCCGGGGCGTATGATCCTGATGGAGATAGCCTCTCATATAGTTTGATTAGTTGCCGGGGGTACGAAGGAGAGGTTATCCCCGGGTACAAATTACCCGCCGCCAGTTCCCACATCGACATTGACCCCGTAACCGGCGACTTTACATGGGACTCCCCAACCCTCAATGGAGAATATAATATCGCGATTCTCATTCGCGAATGGCGTGCCGGAGAACTCATTGGTAGCATCGTGCGAGACATGCAAATCAGTATCGCTCCTTGCAATAACGAACCTCCAAGCATTGAAGTCAAAGATACCTGCGTGCTTGCCGGTACAAATTTGTCTATCCCTGTCATAGCCATGGACCCTAATTCGACTAATGTAACCCTCTCCGCGACAGGTGACCTTTTTCAACTGTCTTCTCTACCGGCAGTTTTCGCGGAAACATCAGGCGCACCTCCCCTGCGGACAACGCTACATTGGCAAACAATTTGCAACCATGTGAGAAAAAATCCATACACTGTCCTTTTTAAAGTTACCGACAACGGACCTACTGTGGCGCTTAGTAATTACAAACAATTACATATTCAGGTAATAGCCCCTGCCCCGAAAAACCTCATCGCGACCGCGGAAGGCAATCACGTGAATTTGTCATGGACAGCCGACTCTTGTCCTAACGCCACAGGTTATGACTTGTACCGCAGAATAGGTAGCAACCCATTTTCTCCTGACGAGTGCGAAACCGGTCTGTCGCCGGATAAGGGCTACCAACGAATAGCCACTCTACAAGGATATGACCACACAACTTTCACTGACGATGGTAGTTTGTTGCCTCTCCATCACGGACATAGTTATTGTTATAGGGTAGTGGCTTTCTTTGCCGACGGGGCAGAGAGTATCGTGTCGACAGAAGCCTGCGTAGCCTTACTCGGCGATGCCCCCATGATTACTCATGCAGACGTGGAAAAAACCGACAGTAGCAAAGGAAAAATATGGGTACGTTGGGTACCTCCTACTATTTTGGATACAAACCGTTTTCCTGGACCGCGTTACGAATATCACTTATTTAGAGAAAAAAACTATTCCGGCATTTATGAACCCGTAGCCGTGCTGCAAAACCTGAAAGATACTTCTTTTATTGACGAAAACAAGGATACAAAAAATAATACATATCGTTATAAAGTAGAATTACATGGAGAATCTGCCGGCACACTCTACCCTATTGAAACCTCTGACCCGGCTTCTACCGTTTTTCTTAGCATTACTCCCGAAGACAGAGCACTACATCTCTCGTGGACAGAGCAGGTACCTTGGCAAAACGTGAAATACGTGATTTATAGACTAAACACGGGAAACAATGCTTTTGATTCCATCGCGGAAACGACCACTCAAACTTACATAGACCGACATCTGTTCAATGGTAGGACATATCGTTATTTTGTGAAAGCCGTAGGGCAATATACCGACCCTGACAGTCTTTTTCCACTCTATAACCGGTCGCAAGAATGTCAAGAAATACCGGAAGACAAGATTCCTCCTGAGTTACCGGAGATACAATTTACTACCGACTGTAAAACGCTCACTCTCTCGTGGCAATTCGCGACAGACACCTCCTGCCAAGACCTTTTCCTTTACGAGATTTATTACAAACCTACCTTAAATGCCGAGTTCCAGTTATGGGAAACCTTTACAAGCGAGACATACCCTTGTCATACTTTTCTTCATAAACGTGAATCTGACGCGAACACGATTATTGTAGGTTGTTTCGCGATAGCCCTACTTGACAGCAATGGAAACAGAAGTCCATTGAGCGAACCGGTCTGTTTCGACTATGACCAATGTATTAACTATCGTTTGCCCAATACTTTTACCCCCAATGGAGATGGGTATAACGACCTTTTTAGACCATTTCCTTACGAAAATGTGAGCAAAATAAAAATGCACATATACGACCGGTGGGGCAGGTTGGTCTTTAAAACCGAAGATCCGGACATCAATTGGGACGGACACGATCAACACACGGGACTTTTAGCAGCAGAAGGCATGTACCGATATTCTTGCGAAATAGAAGTTCCATCACTATCAGGCACAGTCTCAATTCCCCTGCATGGTTCTATCTTGTTGATAAGGGGTAAAAAAAATGGAATGTAAGGTTGCAAACATGTTGAGTAAAAATAAAATATCAGAAATCAGGAAATTACACCTGAAAAAATTCAGAACCAAAGAATGCCTTTTTATTGCCGAAGGAGAAAAAGTAGTAAAAGAATTATTATGGGCAAAATATCCGGTACACGAGATTTATGCTACCGAAAAATGGATAGCACCGACATCGACCATACTGCCCCGCGAGGTACATAGGGTAACAGATAAAGAAATGGAACGCTTAACTTGTTTTAAAGATCCATCTCCGGTGTTAGCAATCGTGAAACAAATGGATACGACTACACCTGATACGAATTTTTCCGAGTTCCACCCTTTGTTATTGTTGGACGGCATTCGAGATCCCGGGAATATGGGTACCATTATCCGTATTGCCGATTGGTTTGGATTCAAACAAATCTTGTGCTCCCCCGATAGTGTAGAATATACAAACCCAAAAGTCATACAAGCCTCTATGGGATCATTCTGCCGCGTGCAAATCGGGTACACCCTCTTGCCTGATTTCTTAAAACAGCAATCTGACAAACGCCAAATATATGGGGCTTTTTTAACCGGAACTGCTATCGAAAAAGTAGACTTCTCCCCCTATGATATTTTGATTATTGGAAGCGAAACACGAGGCATCTCTCCCGAATTACTACCCTTTATTCACCAAAAAATCACGATACCGGCAGGCAAAAGCGGGCAAACGGAATCACTCAACGCAGCCATCGCCACCGCCATTATTTTATACGAGTGGAACAGAAAGTATGTCTATTAAAAAACTTTTGTATCTTTGCACCATAAATCTTGCTAACATGACACGTTATTTAGATCCTCGTAGCGACTTGGTTTTCAAACGGATTTTCGGAGAGAATCCTGATTTGGCGATGAGTTTTCTCAACGCCCT
>JAISUP010000090.1 GCA_031272025.1 Bacteroidales bacterium | reverse complement strand
AAACGGGTACCAAAATTACCTTCACTTTCGTCGCGTCCCCACAATGCTTCTAATTTTGTTAAATTTTTATTCAATACAGAATGTAAATCGTTAATTGATAGAAATTCCGAAAGATTAAATTCGATATGAAATACCGGATATTCCGCCCAAGTTTTCTCCACTTCAGAAATATACAGCCCTTCAAAAAGGTTTTTTCTGCCAAGGAAATAGTATTTCAGTGTGGAAAGGAAAAGAGATTTCCCAAACCTGCGCGGACGCGAAAGGAAAACCTGACGATGGCTGTTGAGCAGTTTTTCGATAAACTTTGTTTTATCGACATAAACAAAGCCGCCTTCGCGCAAAATCTTAAAATCTTGCGTACCAATGGGATATTTCCTGATTTGTGCAGTCATAATTTCCTGTTTTTTACAAGGATATAAAAACATTGCAAAGATAGCATAAAATTTTTAATTACATAAATGCAAAAGTAGAAAAACTGCGTCATTCCGGCGAAAGCCGGAATCCCCTTCTAATCGTTAAATATTAATATACAATCATTTAGCATTTGACGGTCTTCTGGAGATGGCGGAGATATCCCGTGTCGCAGCACGGGACGCCATGACGGGCTTTTGAGACAGCCTCTTCGCGGGGACAGACCTTGAAAACGCCTCAATGCTGACCATACGCGAAAAAATCCTGCTTACAGCGGTACATATTCGCCGGATGAAAACAAAAATCAAAATCGAATTGCTTGCCAAACATCCTAATAAATCGACTTTGGCAATTACATTTTTATCGGAAATTTTGGCAAATGCGGTCGCGAGAAAAGATACAACATTTTTTTCATCCCGCAAATATTTTTCCACATTCCTGAAAAAAAATTGCATTATTCTAAAAATATTTCCTATCTTTGTACCATCAAAAAAGCGTGAAATGTCAACATTATTTTACATAACAGTTTTTGCGGTATTCTATCCCGCCTTTAAAATGCCTCTATTTGGCGTTTTAAAGCCCTTGTGTTGCACTTTCGCGAAAAATTTGACACTTATCCCCACCCCCCCCAGAAAATTCGTTTAAGATTAACGTATTAAGTACGTTTTTCAGTGTGTTTTTTAGCACACGGATAACACGGATTTTACGGATTTACACAGATTTCTTTTTTAAAAATCTGCGCGAATCCGCGTTTTTTCTGTGTCATCCGCGTGCCTTTTTAGTTGTCGTCGCGGGTGTAATCCCCCGCAGCTACATCATCGCGTCGCAGGCTACGACCCGCGATCCCTTAATACAGAGAGTTATTCTAAATTTTATTAATAATAAAAAAAATAAAATGAAAAATTGTTTCAAAAAAATCTTTTTGCTCGCCCTTTTGGGCTTGAGCGCGGGTGCGGCTAACGCACAAGAAATTCTTCTGAATGAGAATTTTAATTCTATTTATATTCCTACAGGACAATATACTTGGTGTCCCGGACTGGATTGGAATTTTGTGGATAATGACTACGATGGACAAGATTGGCGGTTTACCCGATTAGAAATAATGGGTGGAGCAATGGTTGATTGCCCGAATAGCCTGTATGCCGTTGGTGAAGGTATGCCATTCATAACTTGCGAAGGAGAAAATGATTTTTATGGACAAATACAGCAGATAATAACTCCTTACCAAGGAAACGGTTGTCTGTTTTCTCTGTCTTATTCTGAGGTTCCAATGAATCTACCTCCAGTATTTGGCGATCCGCCTTGTATTGACGAACTTGACCCTGATAATTGGGCAATATTGTATGATGTTTATGTCCCGTCAGACGGATTGACTTTGAGTTGGTATGTTTTGGGACATTCAAGTTATCCGGATAATTATCAGGTAAAGATAGTAGAATCTCAAAATTATACAGGGTTATCGAGTTTTACTGATATCTATACAGGTACAACACCAAGTCATTGGGAACAAAGGTCTGTAACAATCCCGTCTTCTTATGCAGGAAATTATATTCATATTGCTTTTGTTCATAGCAATTCTTATAATAACTTTCTTTGTGCAATAGATGCCGAAGATATTTGGATGTTGAGCAACCCTCCGTACTCACAACAATATGTGCGTGGCAGCGGAACAGTAACAGGAACTACTTTTCAGCAACAATCGGTATATATACCTAATCCCGGTTTTTCTTGGCGTGTAGTTATTCGTCACGATAGCGGTCAATTATTAGCAATAGATGATGTTAAAATAACGGGTGGTAATGTCAATGGCATAGACGAAGTTTCGGAGAACAGCATTGTCATTTATCCCAACCCCGCGAAAGACCACATCGTCATTGCGGGCTCGACCCGCAATCCCCAGCAAGATGTACAGATTTTCGACATTTCCGGGCGCACGGTAGAGACGTGGCATGCCACGTCTCTACAAAACGGCACTGCAATCGTCAACGTTTCGCACCTGCCAAGTGGTGTTTATTTCCTGAAAATCGGTTATAAAACGGCGAAGTTTGTAAAGGAGTAGGGACAGACCTGCGTGTCTGCCCAATGTAGAAATTTAGGAATTGTGTCCTTTGTGGCAAAAAATAATCTTGTAAATACTGAAAATCTTGTGAAAATCGTGGTTCAGACAAGGGGATCGCGGGTCAAGTCCGCCATGACGGGCTTTTGAGACAACCTCTTTTTATAACAAACCGGCGACAACACATTGCTATGTCGCCGCCGGCTTACTATAATCCTGTTAATCTTTTAACCAGGCTAATCGTGGTTCAGACTACTTCACCTCCTCGAAATCCACATCTTGCACGGTTTGGTCACCGTTGGGGGCTGCGCCTGCGGAGGCTCCGGCATTAGGATTTTGTCCGGCAAAGGGGTCTCCGGCTGCTGCGCCTGCCGAAGCACCGGGGGCACCACCTTGTGCGGCATACATGTCGGCACTGGCTGCCTGCCACGCGGCTTGCAGTTCGGAGGTAGCACTGTCCACTCCCGCTAAGTTCTTGGCATCGTGTGCTTCGCGCAACTTCTTGGCAGCCTCTTCTATCGCTGTCTTCTTGTCGGCGGGAATTTTGTCGCCAAACTCTTTGAGTTGTTTTTCGGTGTTGAACACGAGGCTGTCGGCAGCATTGAGTTTGTCAATCTCTTCCTTAGCCTTTTTGTCGGCTTCGGCGTTGGCTTCGGCTTCGGCTTTCATCTTCTTGATTTCTTCGTCAGAGAGACCGCTGCTGGCTTCGATACGAATTTTCTGTTCTTTACCGGTGGCTTTGTCTTTGGCGGTAACGTTAAGAATACCGTTAGAGTCGATGTCGAAGGTTACTTCTATTTGAGGCACGCCGCGCATAGCTGCCGGGATGCCGTCCAAGTGGAAACGTCCGATGCTCTTGTTTTGGTTTGCCATGGGGCGTTCGCCTTGCAGCACGTGCACTTCTACCGAAGTCTGGTTGTCGGCAGCCGTAGTAAAGGTTTCCGACTTTTTGGTTGGGATGGTGGTGTTGGCTTCGATGAGTTTGGTCATCACGCCGCCAAGGGTTTCCAATCCTAATGAGAGCGGGGTAACGTCAAGCAACAGGATGTCTTTCACATCGCCGCTAAGTACGCCGCCTTGAATGGCTGCACCTACTGCTACCACCTCGTCTGGGTTCACGCCTTTGGATGGGGTTTTGCCGAAGAAATCTTCTACCACTTTCTGTATCGCGGGGATACGGGTAGAGCCGCCCACGAGGATCACCTCGTCAATGTCGGAAGTTTTATATCCGGCATCTGCCAATGCTTTGCGGCACGGCTCGATGGTGGCGCGTATCAGGCTGTCGCACAGTTGTTCAAACTGGGCGCGGGTGAGGGTGCGTACCAAGTGTTGAGGCACACCGTCGATAGGCATGATGTAGGGCAGGTTGATTTCGGTGGCGTTAGAACTCGACAGTTCTATTTTAGCCTTTTCGGCAGCCTCTTTCAAACGTTGGAGAGCCATGGCATCTTTACGCAAATCCACGTTATAGTCTTTTTTAAACTCATCGGCGAGCCAGTCGATAATTTTCTGGTCGAAGTCGTCGCCGCCGAGGTGGGTATCGCCGTTGGTTGATTTCACTTCAAACACGCCGTCGCCCAATTCGAGGATCGAGATATCGAAAGTACCGCCGCCGAGGTCGAACACGGCTACTTTGTTATTGTCGTGTTTTTTATCCAAGCCGTAGGCTAAGGCTGCTGCCGTAGGTTCGTTGATAATACGTTTCACGGTTAAGCCTGCAATTTCTCCGGCTTCTTTGGTAGCCTGCCGTTGCGAGTCGGAGAAGTAGGCGGGCACGGTGATAACGGCTTCCGTAACCTCCTGACCAAGGTAATCTTCGGCGGTGTTCTTCATTTTTTGGAGCACCATAGCCGATATTTCCTGAGCCGTGTAGGTACGGTCGTCAATTTTAATTTGGGGCATATTGTTAGAGGATTTCACCACCTCGTAGGGTACGCGTTCTATCTCTTTGGTCACGCGGTCGTAGGTTTCGCCCATGAACCGTTTGATAGAGTAGATAGTTTTTTTAGGGTTCGTGATAGCCTGACGTTTGGCGGGGTCGCCCACTTTACGTTCGTTATTAGCCACGAAAGCCACGATAGACGGGGTAGTGCGTCTGCCTTCGCTGTTAGGTATTACTACCGGTTCGCTGCCTTCCATGACAGAGACACACGAATTTGTTGTTCCTAAGTCAATTCCAATGATTTTTCCCATGATGTTTTACTTTATTTTTAATGATTAATAATTTAATTCTTTTTAAATGAAAATTTATTTCATAAAAAAAAATACAATTATCGTGCCGTAGTACAAAAAACAAGTAAAACGGTCATTTTTGCGGCACGAATATGACAAAATGGCAGTTTAGGGGTTATCGTATCAGGGTAACATTTCCTTTGCGTATCAATTTTTGTTCTTGTTTACAAGTAACTTCCAAGTAATAGTCATACACGCCGGGTTGACAAGGGTGTCCTTTATAGGTCCCGTCCCATCCAATTTCTCGCGAATGGCTCTCGAACATACATTCTCCCCATCGGTCATAAATGAGCAGATGTATTTTTAAGATATTCGTGCCTCTGACCAACAAGATGTCATTTTTGCCGTCTTCATTAGGCGTGAAGGCATTGGGTAAAAAGATATATGGGTATTCGCAAAGAACAGGCAATACCTTAATAAGTACGGTATCAGAGCGGGTGCAACCCAATGGTTCTGTAATGGTGATAGTGAAGATTGTACTTTCGTCCGGTGTGGCAGGAGTTATGGGTAGATAGGGATAAAACACGTGGTGATTGGGCTCCCACGTGTAGTGGTAATCGGGACGAGAGTATGTGGTAGCGAACAGGGTTACGGTATCGCCTTCTTCAATAACTTGTTGGCTACTCCACGCTTCGAAGCCTTGGGGAAAGGGGCTAAGGCTTACCCGAATGTGCACTTGCAAACTATCCGTGCAGCCCCGCGAGTTCGCGGCAATCACCGTGAGTAAAGTGTCGTGTAAGGACATTATGGAAACATGGGCTGTTCCTTGTCCCGATATGACGAGGCTTTCCGGTTTCCAAAGGCAGTGAGCTATGATGCTACCCGTGGACTGTAATGATATGTCTTTTGGCATTCCTTCGCACAACAACACCGATGAAACAGGTTTTAAATCTATGAAACTCAATGTTATTTTTATTTTTTTTACCCATATACAGTCATTTGTTTTGGTCATGCAATAGTATGTGGTTGTGGTATCGGGGAGTGTATGCAAATGTGGTGAAAAAGTATCTGTAGGCAAAAGAACATCAAAGTCGGGACTTTCTGACCAGAAGAAACGGGTGTTAGGGGGATAAACATGGGCGGCAGTAAGGTGTAGCGAATCCCCCTTGCAAATGGTGGTGTCTGTTGGTAAATGAAGGAGAATAGATTCGGATATATGCACAGGTTGGACTATGGTATCTGTACATTGATCGTTAGAGATGTAGAGTACATAAGTGATGTCGCGGGCAGGTCGTGCTGTGGGGTTGGAAATACGCGGGTTATCTAAGCCTTCTTCCGGCACCCAACGATAGGTCATATTGTGGTCAGCAGGTATCCCTAATTGGACAGCCTCACCGGGACAAAGGAAAATGGTATCTTGTTGATGAAAAGTATTTCCCAAGATGACTATCGAAAAAGAAATGGTGTCGATAAGGTTACAACTAAGGGAATCAAAGACTGTCAATTTGATTTGATAATGACCGGCAGTAGTATAAAGATGTGTGGGGTTAGTTGCAGTATCGGAGGTGCCGTCTCCAAAGTCCCATACATAACGAGTGGAACTGCCTAACCCTAACGAGTAATTTTCAGGCGAGAACAAGAAAGGGGCACAGGCAGTAGGGGGAACTGAAAAGTCGGCGATGACCGCGGGCAATTGAAAATCTATTTTTATCAAAGCCAAATTACAGTTGCTACTATTATTGTATTCAGACCAAACCCCATGGGTTACGGGGAATTGATGGTCGTAACCCCCACAATCGGCACAAATGGCTTGGTAAATACAGCCTTTTTTATCGAAACGACTGGTACCCCCATCCACGTGTTCGGTATTGTTTGGACTGCCAAAATAGGTAGCGTAAGAAATGTTAATCGGGGGTTTCGTGAGGCATAAAAAATAGAAGTCGTGTCCGTCAGTAGTATTTTGAATAGCATCGGTAGTTACAGGGAGTCCTTTCGTGCTCAAAAGACCGTTGTGAAGATTGGACCCCCAACCTGACAGATAGACTGTTCCGCAGGCATCGACCATGAGTGCCGTAGGAGAGATGTCGGGGCGACTCCTGCCGGAGCCAAAGGCGGTACTCCACAAAGCCTTGTCAAGAGTTGGGGTAAGTTGGCATACAAATTGTCCTCCATCAGGGGTATACCATGTCGTGTTATTGACCCAAAATAAATCTTTGGCACGGGTTTGTCCAAACAAATAGGGCATTCCCTGCCGGTTGGTTTTTATCATATATGCTTGGTCGTAAAGGGTACTTCCCAAAAAAGTAGATGCCAACAATTGATTTCCAAATTCGTTAATTTTCATGGCAAACCCGTCCGGGGCACTTCCCGAAATACCGCCCCCGAAGGTGGTTTGCATACTATTTGGGGTTACGGGAAAGTTGGCAGAAGCGGTGCCCCCGCACACGAATATACTATGATCTGGAACAGGCTCTATACTATATGCCGCATCTTGATGATCGCCTCCAAGATATGATGCCCAAATAATATTGGAAAGATTATAGTTAAGTTTGAGTACGCACCCGTCCATTTCTCCCCCCCCATAAGTCGACTGAAAAGAACCTGTCGTAACGGGAAAGTCTTTTGAGGACGTGCAACTCGCGATATAGACATTGCTTTGGTCGTCAATATTGATTTCCCCGCGTACCTCGTCCGCGTAGTTTGCCATTAGAAGATTTGCCGTGTTTAGTCCATCGTTACCACTGCCCCCCAGAAAAGTACTGGCTAAGAGTTGTGTCCCATCGCTACTCAATTTGCACACAATCATGTCAGAGCCATGCTCGAAACAAATGGCATTGGATAGTTGCACACTGTCGCCCCCTTTAAACGAAGAACATATCACGTTGTAGGTAACCGGGAAATCTGCCGAGCCGGTGGTCCCCAATATAAAGAGTTCATTGTTGCGATTCACGATGAGACTATGAGGCATTTCGGCTGCCATGCCCCCAAGATAGGTAGAATAAAGCAGATTTTTTCCATCAGGGGAAAACTTAGATATGGAAATATCGCATTGCCCTCCACCATATTGTGGTTGAATAGAGGCATTAGGGTTGGGAATAGGGTACCCTATGCCAAAAGAGATTCCCCCTGCGTAAGCATTGCCTTCGGCATCATAGGTTGCCGTATATCCCCAATTGTCGCTGTAAGAACCTGAATAAGTGGAAAAAACGAGCGTGGGATCAATGACAAGCAACAAGTCGTGCCGGTAGTTACCTACCTCAAAACCAATACTGTTTTTATTTATTTTTTTAAAACGACAATCTACGAAGACCGTATCGCCGTCAGGTAATATTTGAAAGGCTTTCGGAGACATTTCTTTGATTTGTCCCGCGGGTGTAGTTAAGACCAAAGTCCCCTGATGTAGAGAAACGGTAACCTCTCCGGAGTAGGTCATTTGCACGACATTTGGCTCGCTGTACGGGGCGAGTACAAACTCGTATTTAAGATAATCCCCTTGTTGATACACGAGCATGTCTATGCCGGGGTAAAGACTATTGTAACGCAATTGCCGAAAAAGAGGCACGCGTGTCGCCCACAAGGCTGGGTCGTTACCCCGAAAGTAATTATAGTAAAAAGGTAAGGAGCCAAGCCCTGTAACTATGGTCGAGCATGTCGCACCTGTAAATTGTATGTTATAATATGTTATTGATTTATAATTTGGAATAGCATGAACATGGTCATCATCATTTCGTGTAGCATTTTTAGAAGACATCTTTGATTTTTGAGGTACGCGCAAAACGAAGGTTAGCCCGTCTCTTTCGGCATACAAAGCGGCATCGCGCAAATTGGCTTTAAAAAGCACATGCGCGGGCAATTGTCCTTTATTCGCGATAAAACGAAGACCCGTGTTTGGAGAAAGGGTATCGCGTACATCAGGCACGGGCAACGCGAACAATCCCTTTCCAACCAAAACAAACATACAAAACCAAACTATTTTCTTCAGCGCTGACATATATAGAATTTTTGCAAAAGTAGCATAAAATTTTCAATTACACATAATCCTATTTATCTCAAAAATAAATCGTAAATTTGCATTCTCAAAACAGGGAGTATATGCCTAAAAATCAAAATATAAAAAAGAAAATGGTTATGAATAAAATCTCTATTCGATTTTTCAACGACAAAGAAGTTCGTGCCGTTTGGGACGAGGAGTGTGGCAAATGGTGGTTTTCGGTACTTGATATTGTAGGCGTTCTCAATGAACAGGATAACTACGAGAAAGTACGTAACTATTGGAAATATCTGAAAGCCAAGTTAAAAAAGGAAAACAATGAACTGGGTAGTGCCACTAACCAGTTGAAATTTCTTGCTCCTGACGGCAAAAAACGGTTAAGTGATGCGCTTGATAGCGAAGGAGTTATTAAACTTGCCAAAGAGTTTCCGAACAATAAAGCGATGAAATTTCTCGACTGGTTCACTTACAGCGACAACACCATAGACGGACAGAGTAAGAAGAAAGCATACACCTTTTGGGAAAGCAATTTGATTGGGAAAGAAGAAGTTGGAAGTATTAAGGCATTGCAAAAAATTCACGCCTATATTTTTGGCGGACTTTACGATTTTGCAGGAAAAATACGCGACAAAAA
>JAISUP010000044.1 GCA_031272025.1 Bacteroidales bacterium | reverse complement strand
TTCGCGTTTCATACTCTTTCATCAGAAGCAGTCCGCCCTGCGAAGACAAATCAGGTGCGGTGAAACTTACCTCTATTTTAGTGGTTGCAACCGGAGAAAGTGAAAATAATTCTCCTTGATGGGTTGTCGTGTCGTTTTTTTTTACTATTTTCGCACATAGGAAAATTTTTTCCTTTTTGTTATGAATAATGCAGGCTAAGAAGACAGTTAGCCCGATAAATCAGGAAATTATGGCTTTTCTTATTTTCATCATAACCTGAATGATGGTATTTTTTCAAGATATTCTCTCGAAAGTGGAAATGACGGTACTATACCCGTTGAGCCACAACCGATGATTTATTATATTTTTTCCACGAGCATTTGAGCGTTTTCAAAACCAATAATTTTCACGGGGTCTCCTTTGTCGATACTGCCTGATACCGAAAGGGCATCAAGAATTTCATCATGAATACAAATTTTTCCGGAAGGTCGCATGAAAGTCTGAACGGTCGCGGTTTGTCCAACATAATGAGCGAGATGTTCGTCGTGTGCGGTAAAGCCCTTACTTGCCTCTAATCGTGTATGCAACGCGAGTGTCCCTTGCATGGACCGGGCTAATAAAAGTCGTTTGCCCACCCATAAGGCAACGAGAAAACCGGTTATTAAAGATGTACATACCACGAGAAAATTAAGTGTGACAGCACGAGAAGACACGAACCGAAAATCAAAACCGATATTAAAAATCATGGCAAGCACTAACGAAAATACGACAAGAACGATGCCGGAGATTCCCGCGATACCAAATCCCGGTATGACAAAGACTTCCAATAAAAGCAATCCTATCCCTACAAGAAAGAGCAGTATTTCCCAATGGGTTGCCAACCCTTCCAAATAATGAGGCATAAAATAGAACAATGCTGCACAAATAGCCACTCCTAAGGGTAACCCTATGCCCGGGGTCTGCATCTCGAAATAGATGCCTCCCACGATAAGCATGATGAGAATCCCGCTCACCGCGGGGTTGATGAGAAAAGAGATAAGTCGGTCTATCCACGAGAGCGATTGTTCTTCTATGAGGTACGAACTAATCCCCGCGAGTGTCAAGACTTGCTGTTCCGATACAGCCTCCCCTTCACAATAGCCTTGGGCAATGGCTTCTCGCGTAGTGAACGTGAGTACTTTTCCCGAATCACTAATTCCTGCAACGTAGGTATCAGGATCTACCATAGCTTCGGCAACACGAGGGTCACGCCCGCGTTCTTCCGCTGTGGATCGCATCATGGAACGCATATACGACTGATACTTGTCGGGCAAAATATCCCCCTGAGGATTCACAACCGAAGCCGCCCCGATGGATGCACCGGGAGCCATGTAAATACTATCACAAGCAATGGCAATCAGTGCCCCTGCCGATGCCGCGTTGGGGTTCACGAAAACATAAACCGGCAAGTCTGATTCCAACAAAGAAGTACGTATCTTTTCCGCACTTTCTAATTCCCCACCAAAGGTATTTAATGTTAGTAGAATAATATTCGCATGATTCGCTCGTGCCATTTCTATCGCCTTCTCGGTTTTTCGCACCGCAGGTTTAGAAATGGTTTCTTCTATCGTGAAATGATATACTTTTACAGTATCGGCATACACACTCCCCGTTAGCAATAACCATAGCATCAAAAAATGAAAAACTAAAAAACGATTCATAAAATAAAAATAATTTTGTGATTTTTATACAACGTGAATATACATGATTTTGTCATCCATGAGACGTTAATTTTCTTCTCCATATTCTTCTTTAAAATCACGACTCATCGACATTTTACGGAAATCATTAGGGGTTAACCCTGTTACCTTTTTAAAAGCCAAATGAAAATGCTGACGATTTCGATAGCCACACATTTCCCCAATGGCTTCTAACGTATACATGGAGGCTTTAGTACTGGATAACAAATGAATGGCTTCTTGTACCCTAAACTCGTTTAGTAGTGCAGGAAAAGTCTTTTGAAAATAATGATTTATCAAATGGGATAGCGTGTTCTTATTGATGTTCATCATGGCAGACAAATCATTCAAAGACAATTCGTTTTTAAGATATATTTTTTCTTTTTTTAACAATTTCACAAAATTGCACAACCATTCTTTATCTTTCGACTCCACGGGCAAAACGAAGTCTGACATCATTGATAACGGGAGTTTGGTGTCCATATCTTCTATGGATAACAATGATTGCCTCGCGTGAGCATTAGCCCATTCCATATTTTTTTTCACCAATAATAAATAAGATTTTTGCTGTTGCAAATACATCACGAAAAGTAAGCCCAATAAATCGACCAAAACAAAGATAAAAATACCTGTAACGACATGCCTGTGATTGATATTTTCCAAACGAGTTGACAAATATGCTTGTTCGCGAACAATGTTCATGGTATCATATTGTTTTTGAAGTGATGTTATTGTTTGTTTTGCCCATTGCCGATGCAACGAATCGGCGAATTGCAAACATTCGTAAGCCTGTTTGTAATTTCCAGCTTCATAACATTTTTTTCCATCTATACGGTAGCAGGAATCCAAGTGCGCGACCTTCAAAATATCTCTCGCGAACAATGCATCTGCTTGCAAGAAAACATTAAAAAAAGTTAAAAGCAAGATAATTTTAAGCATTTTTCTTATTGTATTTTTTTGAAAAGCAAAGATACACAAAATTTTGGTAAAAAAAAACCAACAGAAAAACTAAAATATCAATAAAATATCACTTTTCTTTTTAAGTTTCTATAGAAAAATGAATATCAAATGTTTAAATTGAATATCGTGGAGAATAACGGATTCGAACCGTTGACCCCCTGCGTGCAAGGCAGGTGCTCTAGCCAGCTGAGCTAATTCCCCTCTCTTCGATAATGAT
>JAISUP010000092.1 GCA_031272025.1 Bacteroidales bacterium | reverse complement strand
GACTAAACGGTAAAATCAAACGACTCGTCGCTAATAACTACGGCGTGAAAAATAAAGATTTTTTACTATACCGTATAGCCAATTATTTTGCTTAGCACCGGTTTTTTATTTTTAACCGTTTATCAAATTTTCATGTAAATTTGCAGTTCATTATATTAAGAAATATTTATCAAAATGTATTTATTAGGATACGACATAGGGAGTTCTTCGGTAAAAGCCTGTTTGGTAGAAGCCGAATCGGGAAAAACGGTCGCGCAGGATTTTTTCCCAAAGACAGAGATGCCCATTATTGCCAATAAACCGGGTTGGGCAGAGCAGCATCCTGAAACGTGGTGGGAACATTTGAAAATGGCTCATGCCTCAGTATTACAACAGTCGGGAGTGGATGTCAAAGACATCAAAGCCATTGGTATATCGTGGCAAATGCATGGGTTGGTCTTGATTGACAAGTTTAAGCAACTGCTTCGTCCGGCAATTATTTGGTGCGATAGTCGTGCGGTTCCTTATGGGGAGAAGGCTTTCCACGAGTTGGGAAAAGATTTTTGTTTGTCGCGTTTGCTTAATTCTCCCGGTAATTTCACGGCGGCAAAGTTGGCATGGGTGAAAGAAAACGAGCCTGACATATATCAACGGGTAGACAAATTGATGCTTCCGGGGGATTATATTGCCATGAAACTCACCGATACGGTTTCTGTAACCGTAGAAGGCTTGTCGGAAGGGATGTTTTGGGACTTTAAGAATAACGAGTTGTCGCGGGAGGTTTTGCAGTATTTTGATTTTTCCCCGGATTTGTTTCCCCCAATAGTTCCGGTATTTGGGGTACAAGGGCAGGTAAGTACCGCTGCCGCTCGCGAACTTGGTCTCGAAGCAGGCACGCCGGTTTGCTACCGTGCAGGCGATCAGCCTAATAATGCTCTTTCTCTTAACGTTCTCAATCCCGGTGAGGTGGCTGCTACCGCGGGCACTTCCGGCGTGGTGTACGGAGTTTTGGGGCATGTAAACTACGATGCGCTGTCGCGAGTGAATAGTTTCGCGCATGTTAATCATTCTGGAGGACATCCGCGTTTGGGCGTGCTACTTTGTATCAACGGTACCGGCATTCTTAACGCGTGGATGAAAAAAAATATCGCTCAAACCCCTGTTTCTTATCAAGAGATGAATGACCTCGCGGCAGCCGTGCCTGTTGGCAGTCGCGGCTTATCCATCATTCCCTTTGGTAACGGGGCAGAGCGGGTATTAGAAAATCAAGAACCCCATTGTTCTATTCATGGCATACAATTTAACACGCATACTCGTGCCGATTTATTGCGTGCTGCACAAGAAGGTATAGCCTTCTCATTTCGCTACGGGATAGATATTATGCGAGAAATGGGAATGAATGTCAGTGTGTTACGTGCAGGAAATGCCAATATGTTTCTTAGCCCTGTTTTTCGGGAGGCGTTGTCGTGCGTGAGTCAGACGACCATTGAATTGTACGATACGGACGGGGCGGCGGGTGCTGCCAAAGGTGCAGGGATAGGCGCGGGCATTTATGCTTCTGCTAAAGAGGCGTTTGCTCATCTAAAGATGTTGCATACAACTACCCCGCTTCCAGAAATACACGAGGCGTATGAAGACGCGTACCAACGTTGGAAAAAGTGTGGGAATTTTTAAGCCGTTATCAATTAACCTCCCACGTATCCCCGCTGTTAAGCAAGTCGTCCACGGTACGAATAGGTAATTTTCCATTGACGGTGGTAATGAGATTTTCCATCAGTTGGTCGTAAGTCGCGGCTTTGGCAGAGCGAATAACTCCAAGAGCAATAGGGTAGTGTGGTGGTTTCATCTTGGCGAGCATTAAGTGGATACCCGGATCGGGACGTGTCATGTCGTGTACCAGCAAATCGGTTTCCGAGATACCGTTTTCGCCTATTTTTACTATTTCCAAACCATTGTTTCCCATGATAATTCCTTTGTCACGGTCTTTTCCGAAAATCATAGGTTCTCCTTGTCGCAAAAGCAGTTGCCGGTCTTCTCTAAATTCTTTATCGGTAACATATTTATGTGCTCCATCGTTAAAAATAACGCAATTTTGCAACATTTCCACTACTGAGGTACCGTCATGTTTGGCGGCTTCGAACAATACTTCGCTAATAAATTTTGGGTGCGTATCGATGACCCGGGCAAAGAAAGTTCCTTGCGCGCCGAGTACCAATTCTCCCACGGTGAAAGGATGCTCGATAGTTCCTTGGGGCGAGGATTTCGTAATTTTACCCATGGGAGAGGTGGGCGAATATTGCCCTTTCGTTAGTCCATAAATTTCATTATTAAACAATAAGATATTGACATCTAAGTTTCTACGAATAATATGGACAAAATGGTTTCCCCCGATAGCAAGCGAATCCCCGTCTCCGGTAGCGATCCACACGCTTAAATTACGGTTAAAAAGACGCACGCCTGTTGCGATGGCATTGGCGCGTCCGTGTATGCCGTGTATGCCATAAGTATTAAGATAATAAGGTAATCGCGAAGAACAGCCAATTCCTGATACCACGCAAAACTTTTCTTTTTTGTATGATATTTGAGGAAAAACATTTTCTATGGCAGAGAGTATGGCATGATTGCCACAGCCGGGGCACCATTTTACCATTTGGTCGCTCGCGAAATCTTCTTTGCTCAATTTTTCCGTTGTTTTTTCTATCATGACGTTAAGCCTACTTGTTTATAGATTATTCAACACAGTTACTAATTCTTCGGTAGTAAAAGGTAACCCTTGTACTTTATTATATTGCAAATATTGAAATTGAGGATATTGGCTACGCAAATAATTCGCGAATTGTCCGCTATTCAATTCACAGACTATAATTTTCTCGTATTGAGCAAGAATGTCCGGTGTATTTTGGGGCAGTGGCATGAGGTAAGAAAAATGGGCATGAGCGATTTTTTTACCTATTTTATTGATTTCGTCCACGGCAACCCCGACTTGTCCATGTGTTCCTCCCCAACTAATTGCCAGTATATTTGATTTTTTGTCGCCTTCTACTTTGAGTTTAGGTAATTGAGAGGCGATGCGGTTTATCTTTTCTTGTCGGTAATAGACCATTTGGGCGTGATTGAGTGGGTCGGTAGAGACATTTCCTTCTACATCGGTTTTTTCCAAGCCGCCCACGCGGTGTCTTAGTCCTTCTGTGCCGGGAATTGCCCATTGTCGTGTTAGTGTTTTCGGGTTTCGTTGGTAGGGCTGATAGGTCGTGTCGTTAGGCTTTACCACGGGTGGGGTAATCGCGGGCAAATCATCGACTTTGGGGATACGGAAAAGTTCGCTACCTTGTCCTATGTATCCATCGGTAAGCAAAATACAAGGTGTCATCGTTTCCATGGCAAATTTAGCTGCCTCGTATGCCTTATAAAAACAGTCGCCCGGAGATGATGCCGACATCACGATACAAGGAGCCTCGCCATTTCGCCCGAATAAGGCAATATTCAGGTCAGATTGTTCTGATTTTGTAGGTAATCCCGTGGATGGACCGCCCCGTTGCACGTCAACAACTACGATAGGGAGTTCGGTCATCACGGCTAACCCCAAAGCCTCAGACATGAGTGATAATCCCGGTCCGGAGGTAGAAGTACAAGCCAAAGCCCCCGCGTAAGAGGCTCCTATTGCCGAACATATCCCCGCGATTTCATCTTCTGCCTGAAAAACTTTGGCACCCAAAGATTTATATTTTGCTAATTCACATAAAATGTCTGTGGCGGGTGTGATAGGGTATGACCCTAAAAACAATTTGTGTCCCGACCGCTCGGCTGCCGCCAGCAATCCCCACGCCGTGGCTGTATTGCCGGTAATATTACGATACTTACCTTTAGGTAATTTTACACTGCCTACTTGATAGGTAGTTTGGAAAATTTCTAAAGTTTCTGCAAAATCGTAGCCTTTTTGCATGACTTGTTTATTGACTAATGCCAAGTCTAATTTTTTCGCGAAACGTTTGTCCAATAGTTTGAAAGGCGTGTCGAGCGAAAAATTAAAAGCATAGTATATCATGCCGAGGCAAAACATATTCTTTGTGCGGGTAGCGTTTTTAATGTCCATGCCCAATGCCATCGCGGTTTCTTTTGCTAAGGTCGTGATAGGGGGGGCAAATACTCTATACGAACTTAACGATCCGTCTTCTATAGGGTTAGAGGTATAACCAGCTTTTTGTAAGGCTTGTTCCCCGAAGGCATCGCCATCTACCAATATCAGGCTACCTGTTTTAAGCCATTTGAGATTAGAAATGAGAGAGGCGGGATTCATGGCGACTAAAATATCGCATTTATCTCCGATGATGCGGGTTTTTTTTCCAATATGGACTTGAAACCCTGACACACCTGCTACGGTATTGTGTGGTGCCCGTATTTCTGCGGGATAATCAGGGAATGTCGCGATGTCGTTGCCAGCCAATGCTGCTGCATCCGAAAAAAGAGTTCCCGATAGTTGCATCCCGTCTCCCGAATCTCCCGCGAACTTTACTACAACACTGTCGCGCTCTAAAATTTGCTTCTGTACAACCATAAGCAATATTATTATTTATTTATTTTTCAATAAAATATAAAGTTAAAAGACTTTTCTTATAAGCGGCTGCAAATGTACGTTTTTTTTTTCATTATACGAGTTATTGCAAGTTAAAATAATCCACGGCATTTTTAAAGATATCTTGTATTTTGTTCCCGGGAATATTGCGGTAGAGATACGTATCTTTTCTTTCGCTATGTCCCATTTTTCCGAGGATAAGCCCGTCGGGAGAAAGGATTCCTTCAATAGCATGAAACGAACCATTGGGGTTGTCGGCAGCGTTCGTGCCGGGGGTACCCAGCTCATCGCAGTATTGGAAAGCCACCTGTTCGCGGGCGAAGAGTGTTCGGGCGAGTTCGGGCGAGAGTACAAATTTGCCTTCCCCGTGACTAAGCGCGATATGATGCACCTCGCCCGGCGTGAACGACCGTAACCAAGGCGATTGATTTGTTACTACTACCGTGCGTGCCATACAAGCAACATGTCGGTTGATGTCGTTGCGAAACAAAGTCGGGGAATCAGGGTATACTTCTCCTATTTTTGCAAAAGGAAGTAAGCCCGACTTTACTAATGCTTGAAAACCATTACAAATTCCCAATATCAATCGTTTTTGAGACAGATGGGTTTCTATTGCCTGCTTAATTTTGTCATTATTGAGCACGTTGGCAATAAATTTTCCGCTACCATCGGGTTCGTCCCCGCTGCTAAAACCTCCACAAAAAGCAACAATATGAGATTCTTGTATTTTTTTTGCCAATTCTTCAATAGAATTATTGATTTCTTGAGCATTGATATTTCGAAAGACAAAAATATCGGTAGTAGCCCCGTGTTCTTCAAAGGCGCGGGCTGTGTCGTAATCACAATTGCTGCCGGGGAATACAGGAATGAGCACTTTTACAGGTACTTTGTTTCTCGCGTGTGATATGGGTTTTTCATAACAATCCGATGCTTCGTATGAAAAATTATGAGAGACGGTTTTGCCTTCTTCTGTTGGGGTAGGGTAGAGTGGGGTATTGTCGGGATAGAGTGAGAAAAAGCGTTCCCGCCACGTTAGCAACGCCCGTGTTTTGTCGACATGTTCTCCATTTACTTCAAAACGGGAACTCACGTTGCCCAATAGTACCGCGTGAGGATAGTCGAGCGGGCAAGTGGCTTCTACCACGATAGAACCGTAGCCCCAATCAAATAAATCTTCTCCCGTTTTTATTTCAAATCCTAAATCATTACCAAAACTCATTTTGCATAGCGCCTCCATGATACCGCCAAATTGCAGGGCAAAAGCAGAGACTATCTTTTTTTCTTCTATTTTTGTCTGCACGAGTTGAAAGTTTTGTTTCAACTGTTCTATATCGGGTTGACAATGATGAATTTGGTGTTTGATTAAATAGATATAATTGCCTTGTTTTTTAAATTCGGGGGAAATGATATGTTTGGCATTCGCGGTAGTTAGCGCGAAAGACACGAGCGTGGGGGGGACATGCTGATCTTTGAACGTGCCACTCATCGAGTCTTTACCGCCAATAGCAGGGAGTCTGAATCCCGTTTGTACATGAATGGCACCCAAGAGCGCGGCAACAGGTTTTCCCCACCGCAGGGCATCTTTTCCTAATTTTTCGAAATACTCTTGAAACGTGAAACGCACTTTTTGATAATTACCTCCAGCCGCCACGATTTTGCTCAACGATTCTATCACGGCATACATGGCACCATGAAATGGAGATTTTTCAAAAATAAAAGGATTATAACCAAAAGACATGAGTGTGGCGGTGTGGGTATGCCCATGCCGTACCGGTATTTTTTGGGCACTAACCTGTGTTTCGGTTAAGCGATATTTGCCTCCATACGGCATGAGTAAGGTAGTCGCGCCAATAGAGGAGTCAAACATTTCTACCATTCCTTTTTGGGAGGCAATATTGAGATCGGACAGCAGATGCAGGGTTTGTTCTTCTAAGGTTTGTCCTTGGGGGCGCGGGGCACGCAGTATGTCTGTTCCCGCGGGGGCAATCGATACATTCACCTTTTGTCTTACTCCATTGGTTTTAATAAAATCGCGGGAAATATCCACGATCATTTGCCCGTTCCAAGTCATTTGCAGTCGATTAGAATCTGTAACGGTAGCGATGACCGTGGCTTCAATATTTTCTTGCAGGCAATAATAGCAGAAAGTATCCTTATCTTCGGGGGCAATGACTACGCTCATTCGTTCTTGTGATTCGCTAATCGCGAGTTCGGTTCCGTTGAGACCTTTGTATTTAGTGGGTACCGCGTCGAGGCAAACGCGTAAGCCGTCCGCGAGTTCTCCTATGGCAACGCTCACGCCGCCCGCCCCGAAATCATTTGCCCGTTTGATGAGACGAGTAACGTTAGGGTTTCGGAATAGACGTTGCAATTTTCGTTCTTCGGGGGCGTTTCCTTTTTGCACTTCTGAGGAGCATTGTTCGAGCGAGGTTTCGGTATGTTCTTTCGAGGAACCGGTAGCTCCTCCGATACCGTCTCTTCCGGTACGTCCTCCCAACAATAGCACGACATCGCCGGGTTGGGGTTCGGCACGGCGCACGGCATTCGCGGGTGCGGCTCCTACAACGGCTCCTATTTCCATGCGTTTTGCTTTAAACCCTTCGTGATATATTTCTCTCACGTGCGTAGTGGCTAATCCTATTTGATTACCATAAGACGAGTAGCCGTGTGCCGCTGTTTTAGAAATCACCTGTTGCGGTAACTTCCCTTCCATGGTTTGGCTTACCGGCTCGGTAATATTCCCAGCTCCTGTTACGCGCATGGCTTGATACACGTAAGAGCGACCGCTCAAAGGGTCGCGAATAGCACCCCCGATACAAGTAGAGGCTCCCCCAAAAGGTTCTATTTCCGTGGGGTGATTGTGGGTTTCGTTTTTGAACATGATTAGCCATGTCTCTTCTTTGCCGTCCACGTCTACTTGAGCATAGATACTGCACGCGTTTATCTCTTCCGACACCTCCAAGTCTTCGAGGTTGCCTTTTGCCCGCTCATATTTCCCGCGAATAGTTGCCATATCCATGAGCGTTATTGGTCTTTCTTTGTCTTTATATACCGTTTTTCGTGAAGTAAGATATTCAAAAAAAGCCTCTTGCAACACGGCACTGAAACTGTCGTCAGGGAAAGTAATGTTCTCTAATTCCGTTTCAAAAGTGGTATGTCGGCAATGGTCACTCCAATAGGTATCTAACATGCGTATCTCGGTTTCGCAGGGGTTCCTTTTTTCGGTATTTTTAAAATAATCGTGCACGAGTAATAAATCTTCGTTAGACATGGCAAGTCCCATGTCCTCTCTAAGATGGGCAAGTTGGTCGGGAGAATAGTTAATGAAATTTTCGAAAAAAAGAACCGGTTGCACGGTCGCGTTTTCCGAAACATCTAATATTGACATGTCTTTTTCTCTCGATTCCACCTCGTTAATACAATATTTCTTCACTTTGAGTAGATCTTGTTGGCTAATGCCATGGACTGCATCTTCGAGCACGATGATC
This sequence comes from Bacteroidales bacterium, assembly GCA_031272025.1. Lineage (GTDB taxonomy): Bacteria > Bacteroidota > Bacteroidia > Bacteroidales > WCHB1-69 > JAGVVH01. Next base: position 11,423 of record JAISUP010000092.1, on the reverse strand, counting down.
TTCGCGCTTCGTACCGTTACTTTGTTTAGCGGGTCTAATAATGAGAGGCATTGCATCGCGCTATCTGCCCGTTGGTCGAATTGTCCCGGCAAAAACTCGATGGCAATATAAGTCAACCCGTGCAAATCAAAGGTGTTGTATACCATATCTGTTACCGGTTCCGAGAAGACTTTGCTTGCCCCGCGTGCCAATAAATCCGGTGAGATATTAAAAATATCATACACGTTAACCAGTCGAACTCGCGTAAGCGAAAGGTGCAAATTCCGATTCAGTTCATGCATCAGACTATTTGCTTCGACTTGAAAATCAGATTTTTTCTCTACAAAAATACGAGCGTCTATCATTTGATGATTTTTTTATGATAATAAAAAACAAAATTACACGATTTTTTTGAATTTATCTATCCCTCTTTAAAAAGTTTTTATGATAATTTGTTGTATCTTTGCCTTGTTTTACCCAAATAGAACATGTTTCTGATAAAAAGACACTTATATATATTCGTATTGTTATTCGCGGTTTTTAGGATGTATAGTCAAACCACCGAAGGCAAAGATTTTTGGCTTACCTTTGGCGGCAATGGGGGTACGCAAACCACGATAGACAGTATTTCTTTACAAATCAGGATCGTTACTGCCGAAGCCACGAATGTTACTTTTACTTTTACCCAAACGGGCACGACATTTTCACTCAATTTACCCGCTCATCAAGTATACACGCGTAATTTATCTTTGGCAGAAAAACAGCAGGTTTATGCCAACACTACAGGCAAGAGTGCTCGTTCGTTGCACGTGCAGGCATCGGCAATCATTTCTTTATATGCCTCTAATTTGAGCGTGTATACGTCTGACGCTACCTCGGTGCTGCCCGTGGAGGCTTTGGGCAAACAATATTATCAACTTTCATATTCGGCAGAAGATGACCTGAACGATAACAGCCATGACGGGTATCAGGTTATAGCGACACAAGACAATACTCGTGTGCACGAGAATGGAACTTTGCTTGCCACTTTAAACAAGGGAGAGGTTTATTCGCGATATTTTGCATTGTTGGAAGACGGCACCGGCAACTACGTTACTGCCGACAAGCCGGTAGCCTTTTTTGTTACCAACGAATGTGCGTATATTCCTCAAAGTTTTGTTGCTTGCGACTGTTTGTTCGAGCAGATGTTTCCCTTAAAGATGTGGGGAAAAACGTTCATGGTACCTGCAACCCGTAGAGGAATGGACAGGATACGCGTAATTGCTTCCCGCGACAACACGTCCGTGCAGATTACTACCGGATACACGTTTGTCGCGTATCCTAATAACTATTTTTCTTATGATCCCGTGACGAGTCCGGTTACACTTAACGCGGGTGAGTTTGTTGAATTTGATGCCGTGAGATATCTTTGGGGAAATGTCGTGAATGAACCCGGTTGTTTTATTCAAGCCGACAAGCCGGTAGCGGTAGCCAGTTACCTATTGGCTATTGACTATTGGCTACTTGATTACCAAATTGATGCTCTCAATTGGTTGGGCGACCCTTCTATCGCGTGGATTCCTCCCGTGGAACAATTTGTCAACGAGATCACGATTGCCCCTTTTATCGAGAAAGAAACTTCGGTGATCAGCAAGCACAACATTCTTGTCGTAACGGAAACCGCTTTCCGTGACTCTACATTCATCAAAGTTGGCAATGGCATTGATTCTCTGATTGCCTACAACGACAGTGTTTGGTTTGCCCATCCTTCAGGGTATTCTTTTATAGATTTATCCTTAGATACCACCGATGTAGGGTATACCTTCAAAAATTCACACGGGTTGATGGTCATGGGTTACGGGATAGGTAATTCCGAGTCATATTATTACATGGCAGGGGCAGCAGCAGCGTCACTCAACGCGTGGTTTACCATGACCGCGACACAAGATTCTTACGAACATTGCGAACAAACATTTGAAATACAAGCGGATATTGGATACGAACTCTCTCCCGATGCCGGTCATTTGAAGTGGTTGTTGGATGGAGTAGAGCAAGTCGCGGCACGCGACAGCAATCAATGGCAAATTTACCTGTCCCCTGGAACCTACCAAATCTCGATGATTACTACCGACTATTATGAAGAGATAGACACGATAAATCAAATTTTTATCGTTTATCCTGCCTACGAAATTCCTGTCTATGAAAATTTATGCGCGGGCGACACCCTCTATTATAACGACACGATTTTATCCCCAAAAATACCCGCGACTTATACCTATACCTTTTCTTTGTTATCTTCGCACGGCTGTGATAGTATTATAACCTTGTATTTGACCGTTCATCCTCCTGTGGCACATGTTATTTACAAAACTATTCCTAAAGGAACAAGTTATTATTTCAACGAGCAATATCTCACGGAAGAGGGATTGTATTTCGATACTTTGCTTACATCTATGGGATGTGACAGTCTTTTACAATTAAATCTCTCCATTGATGCCAACAATTATTATCACCCCATATCATTGGTTTATGCTGCTTGTCCGGGGCAGGCAATTACCATGGGCTTTACTTCGATGTCCAATGTTCAGTACTATTGGTATACAGATTCTGTTGGGGGAACAGTCGTCGCGGGAGGAAGCAATCGCGAAACACTCACGATAACCAAGAATAGTACAGCAGACATAGGAACGTGGTGGGTAGAGGCACGATACGCGGGCAATAACTACCCGCGCTACAAAGTAACCCTGCAAGCGGCAGTTTGTGGGGCAATTACTCCCACGGGTTGCGCCGCCATGAGCGAAAACGTGCTTTTTAAAGAAGATTTTGGAGGAAATGCCACAACCGACCCTCCCGTGAAACCTTATGGTATTTCTCAAACTACCTACACTTATAACTCAAATCCCACGTGTCACGGTTGTTACCGTATTGCCAAACAAGGAGCATCCAATGGAAGTCATTGGTATACGAATGTCTATGACCACACTAATCCCGGTGTATCCAATAAAGGCTACATGATTCAGTTTGATGCCAGCGATACAAAAGGGACCTTTTACGCGCAAACCATATCTTCCCTTTGTTCGGGTACTGAACTCTACTTCTCTGTATGGCTGCAAAGTGTAGATGTATCCGTTTGCTCAAATCCGGCAAATTGTATCTTTGTTTTAAGAGAAAACAATGCATCAGGAAGAGTTTTGGCACAATACTACACCGGAAATATTCCCGACGCGCAAAATTGGTGGAAAACATACGGCTTTTATTTTACCATTCCTCAAGGGGTAAGTACTATTTACATGGAAATTATCAACAACGGGACAGGTTCTGATGGCAACGATTTCGTGATGGACGACATTGAAGTAAGGATTTGTACCCCACCGGTAGTCATAAACAATTTGTCGGGAACGAAAGTATGCAGCGGGACATCGGCAAACATTACTACACAATTCGCGAATGACGGGACATTAACAGAACCAATAGAATATCAATGGTTTAAAAGCAATACAGGCAATGACGGTACTTGGAATATGATGTCGGGGCAATCGCGAGACACGCTCACGTTTTATAATTTTGCAGCCACAGATGTGGGTTACTATCGTCTCGCGGTAGCAGGGGCGGGTAGCATAAACATGGAAAACTGTCGTGCTTATAGTGCTCCCGTGCATATTTCCATGTCAACGACTTCCAATGATACCCTTTGGGAAAGCAATTGCACCGGGGAGGTTTTCTTATTCAACGGGAAATCATGCTTCACTTCGGGGACTTATGTCGATACTTTGCAAAATGCCGATGGTTGCGACAGTATAATCACGCTTTATCTTAGCGTGGTGTCGTGTGAGGTTTTGCCTCCCGACAATATCATTGACACGATATGTTACGGCACGCCGCCCGCGTTCCCGTGGGGTATTGAGCCACTATGGACATCGTCAGTATCCGGTATATCGCCTTATATTAGTCCGTTGGTAGGGGATTTAAATAACGATGGAATCCCTGAAATCGTGTGTTTTGGCAATGCCAATCGCTATACTATTCCCAATAGCAATGGGGCGACCGCGAGTCGTACCATGTTCGTGTTTAATGGAGCCGCTCCTTATAACTTAATTTCTACCAATTCATTATTAGAGTCTCATGCTGTTGCCGAGCACGATGCAGCACCATTTGTTCTTTTTCGCCGTCCTACCGATGGCAAAGGGCTGATAGTGATTGCTTCTATTGACTACAAACTCAGGGCTTACGAGTTCAATAAAGGGACATCTTGTCCGTTGTTGTGGACTTCTAATGTAGATTATGGCAAAAACATGGGGGATTTCGCGGTAACTTTGGGCGTTGCCGATTTTAATGCCGATGGATACCCTGAAATTTACGTGCGAGACAAAATTTACGATGCTTCTACAGGGGTATTGCTTGCCACAGTTCCTGCCGGTAGCAACACAGGGTCTTCGTGGGCACACGAGAGCCAAAATGCCGTGAGATGGAAGTTGTCTGCCCCTTTTGCTGCCGACCTGCTTGGAGATACAAAACCCGAACTTATTTTGGGAAACGAGATATACACGGTGAATATCACGAATCACGAGGCTACAGCGGGTAATAGCATCGTGCTTGCCCGTACCATTGCCCCCCCCGCGGGAGTCATTGCCGATGGACACGCGCAAGTTGCCGACTTTAATTTAGATGGCTATCTTGATGTATTGATTACCAACAGGAAAACCTATACCAATACAGGTGAGGTAGTAGCCTACGTGTGGGACGTGTTTCATAACACCATTGGAAATCCATTGATTATAAATACCACCGCGAGTGGAAAAAGTATGCCTCTCATCGCGGATGTAGACCACGACGAAATACCTGAAATGGTAATACAATGCCACGCTTCCGGTGCAAATCAAAATTTACATTGCTACAAGTACGACACTGTTACCCGTACATTTCAATCTCCCCCGCTATGGAGTGTTTTTACCAACGAAGATTCTTATTCCACCGCTCCCACGTTATTTGATTTTAATCACGATGGCATTCCCGAAATAGTCGTGATTGACAAAAATAATCTGCATATCATCAATGGCAGTGGCAAAAGTCATCTTACCGGAGCCGACACGATAGCCGCGTACACGCTTACCTCAATTCCTTGTGCTACCCAAACCGTGATGCAATATCCCATTGTTGTAGATATGAATAACGACAATCATGCTGAAATTGTATTCATTGGAGCCGACAATCAATTACATGTATATAAATCGGCAGCCGGCACCACATGGGCATCTGCGCGAAAAGTATGGAATCAATATATGTACAATGCTTTAAATATCAATGAGAACCTAACGGTTCCCGCCACTTGTTTCAGCCCTGCTACTGTATTTCCGGGAAAAGACGGCATGGACAATACCGCGGACGACACCCGTCCTTTCAATAATTTCTTGCAACAACAAACCTTTCTTAACGAACACGGTAATCCTTTATGGATATATCCACCTACTGTAACTCAAATCTTTGACACCCTTTGTTATGGAGAAAGCCTTTTATTTGTAGATACTAATGTTAGCCTCGCGGGAACCTATTACGATACCTTGAAAAATATCGCGAATTGCGACAGCGTGCTTATCCTACATCTTACCGTAAATCAACCTGCTACTCACGAATTTTCGGATACCTCTTGTATTTCTTACTCTTGGAACGATGTCGTTTATGATACGAGCGGCGACAAAGTACAAACATTTACTGCTACCAACGGGTGTGATAGTATTGCTACGCTACATCTTACCATCAACCAACCCGTTACTCACGAATTTTCGGATACCTCTTGTATTTCTTACTCTTGGAATGGCTATTTGTATTATACAGGGGGCGACAAAGTGCAGCCTTTTATTGCTGCCAACGGGTGTGATAGTATTGTTACGCTACATCTTACTATAAAACAACAAGTTACTCACGAATTTTCGGACACCTCTTGTGCCTCTTATTCTTGGAATGATGTCGTTTATGATACGGGCGGCGACAAAGTACAGACCTTTGCTGCTGCCAACGGTTGTGATAGTATTGTTACACTACATCTTACCATCAACCAACCCGTTACGCACGAATTTTCGGATACCTCTTGTTCCTCTTATTCTTGGAATGATGTCGTTTATGATACGGGGGGCGACAAAGTACAAATATTTACTGCTGCCAACGGTTGCGACAGTACCGTTACCCTGCATTTAACCATAAAACAACCTGTTATACACGATTTTTTAATATCAGCGTGTAATTCTTATGTTTGGAACGATAGCACTTACTATATGGGGGGCGACAAAGTACAAACTTTTACCGCGAGCAACCAGTGCGACAGTATCGTTACGTTGCATTTAACCCTTCATCATGATACAGATACCGCTTTCGTAGATGAACATATTTGCTTGGGCGACACGTTTCATTTTCATGGACAAATGCTTTCTCCCGTTTTGCCGCGAACTATTTATGTTGAACATCTTAAAACCGTGCATGGCTGCGATAGCATCGTGAAACTCGCGTTATGGGTACATCGGCAAGATACCACCATGATTGACACCATGATATGTAAAAATCAACCCCTTTATTTTTATGACAAAATACAGCCGGAACACGATACTATTTTGTCGCGTGTCTTACATACCTACTATGGCTGCGACAGTACCGTGATATTTTATATACACGTGCCGGAAGTTGCTGTACGAATAGTTACATCAAATCCTGACTTTTGCAGTACCCATACTACTACGCTCACCGCGATAACCCCTAACAATACTTTGTTTTGGAGTACAGGAGAGCAAACCACAAGTATCGAGATTACCCAAGGGGGCATTTATTCTGTTACCGTAGAAGAGGAGGGTTGTACGCTTAGCGATTTTATCACGATAGAGCCGTGTCCCGAGTTCATTGTCTTTCCCAATGCCATTACCCCGGGCAATAATGACGGGTTAAACGATTGGTTTTACTTGCCCAACACGGAAGACGTGCAAGAACTAAATATTCATATTTACGATAGATGGGGGCAACTCGTCTTTTATTCCAAAGATAAAAATTTTCAATGGGACGGGCGTGTGAAAGGTAAATTGATACAAACTGTCTTTAATTACGTAGCCCTTATCGTAACAAAGTCCGGTCAGGAACTGCGTTTTACCGGTAGTGTAACCGTTTTATAATCATAAATAACAAACTGATAAAAATAAAAAAGTAATATGTATACGAAAAAAATTGTTCTGTTATTATCAACTTTCTTGTTATGGGGAGCGATGCTTTGGGGGCAGCAACCTGCCAAATATTGGGTTCAATTTACCGACAAGAACAATTCTCCTTACTCTATCAATAACCCGGAGGAGTTTTTATCGCCTCGTGCTATCGAAAATAGGCAAATGTATCATATTCCATGTACGGAAGAAGATTTGCCGGTCAATGCTTCTTATATAAAAGAGGTATTATCTTTGGATTCGGGAATGCGGTTATATACCTCTTCCAAATGGCTCAATGGTATCACGGTTTATTCCGAGAAAGAAGGGATAGAGCAAGCGATTCGGGCATTGCCTCACGTGCTCTTTTGCGAGAAGACTATTTCTTTAAAAGAGATAGAAAAACCGGAAAAACGTATGGAAATGCTGGTGCGCGTGTTAGGAAAAAGGGAAACCCCACTCACGGGGGCACCCTGCTACATGCTTCACGATTTGGACTATGGCAACGCGCGGGAGCAAATCAGGTTAAACAACGCACATTGGCTGCATCGCATGGGGTTCCGCGGGGAGGACGTGGTGATCATGGTCTTAGACGGTGGCTTCTTGAATGCAGACAGTTTGAGGCATTTTCAAAAGTTGCGCGATGACGGTCGTTTGTTGGGACTCCGCAATATGGTTAGCCCGGGTATCAATCCTTGTCGCGCTAACACGCATGGCACGATGGTGCTGTCGTGTATTGCTTCCGATGTGCCCGGCGACTTAATAGGGACAGCACCCGCGGCACAAGTATATTTATGTCAAACCGAAGACGGATGCGGTGAAAACAAAATAGAAGAAGATAACTGGGTGGCAGGCATAGAATGGGCAGATAGTTTGGGGTGTCAGGTGGTGAACTCCTCTTTGGGGTACACGGTTTTTGATGACACGATAGCACAGCCCCGGCACTATGCCGACCTTAACGGGCGGGTAAGTCGGGCATCGATAGCGGCATCGATAGCGGCACGTAAAGGGTTGCTAATTTGTAATAGTGCAGGTAATTCGGGCGCGAAAAAGTGGCGTTACACGGGAGCGCCCGCCGAAGCAAATGATATTATTTCCGTGGGTGCGGTAGATAGTGCGGGAACAAAAGCCCCTTTCAGTTCCTTTGGACCTACTGCCGATGGGCGGGTTAAGCCGGAGGCATGTGCCGTGGGCTATCGTACATATATCGCGCACCCGCGGGGTACAACTACGCGTGCCAATGGTACCTCTTTTGCAGCCCCTCTGCTATCGGGCATGGTCGCCTGCCTAAGACAAGCCTTTCCCGAAGTCCCAACCCCGAAAATAAGAGAAGCAATTTGCCTAAGCGGGAGTCAAGCACAAACCCCGGATTCGGCATTGGGATACGGCATCACCGACTTTCTTAAAACATACAATTTGCTAAAATCTAACCATGATATAGTCGATGAAAATGGAAACGAGTATTTGCATTTTTCCTTCCCCCGTTATCAAGTAGGACAAAAACAAAAATTGCCTATTCACCTTTTTGCCAAACGAAACACGAGTATCACGATGCGCGCACGATTGAAACTCCCGGAACAACAAAGCAACCAAAAACCGAAAAATAAATGGATAAGCAAAACCTTTAGCGCGGAACAAGGCAATAACGAATTTTTTATGCCCATGCCCAATCTCCTAAAAAATATGAATTTTGGAATTATTGAATTAGAAATCAGCGGTGAAGGTTTCCAAAAATACTTTATCATTGGAAAAGAGTAACCTTCCAAAAAAATCACGTACCTTTGCAAAAGCCGAATAAAAAAGAAAATTGTTCTATAATATATTTATTATTAGTTAGTTGTTTTTATATATGAATTTAGAATTAAGCGAACAAGAGATTATACGTCGCAAAAAATTAGAAGATTTTATACAAATGGGGGTAAACCCGTACCCCGCGCCTTTGTACGAAGTAAATGTTACCGCCAAAGAGATTTTGGAAAAATTTCCTTCCGATAACACGCTATTTCAAAGTATCAGTTTCGCGGGAAGAATTATGAGTCAGCGCATCATGGGTGCGGCGGCTTTCTACGAATTGCAAGACGACACCGGTCGGGTTCAAATTTATGCCCGTAGAGATGACATCTGCCCGGGTGAAGATAAGTCAGCCTATAATTCGGTTTTTAAAAAATTGGATTTAGGAGATATTATTGGAGTGAAGGGCTTTGTCTTTATTACCAAAATGGGAGAAATCACGATTCATGTACTTGAATACACGCTACTTTCAAAATCACTGCGCCCTTTGCCGGTCGTGAAACAAGCCGATGATAAGGTCTATGATGCCTTTACTGACCCCGAACAACGATACCGGATGCGTTATTTAGACTTGATCATCAACCCTGATGTGAAAAAAACTTTTCGGCAGCGTGCGTTGATTATCGAAGAAATCAGGGCTTATTACAACGAGAAAGGCTATTTGGAGGTAGAAACCCCGGTGCTACAACCTATCCCCGGTGGTGCCGCGGCACGCCCTTTCATTACCCATCATAACGCCTTAGACATTCCTCTTTATCTTCGAGTAGCCAATGAGTTATACCTCAAACGACTGATAGTGGGTGGTTTTGAAGGGGTGTACGAATTTAGTCGTAATTTTCGCAACGAAGGGATGGACAGAACCCATAACCCCGAATTTACGTGCATGGAAATATATGTGGCATACAAAGACTACTTGTGGATGATGAATTCGTTGGAAGAGTTGCTCGAAAGAGTAGCCCTTAAACTACATGGTACTACACAAATAACAATTGGAGAACAAGTGGTGGATTTCAAACGACCATTCCGGAGGATAAGTATGATAGACGCTATCAAAGAATACACGGGAATTGATATTTCAGGAATGAAAGAACCACAATTGCGTGAAGTTTGCCAACAACTGCATATTGAAGTTACAGAATCTATGGGGGTGGGCAAATTGATAGATGAAATTTTTAGCGAGAAATGTGAGAGAAATTTTATACAACCCACGTTCATCACGGATTATCCTGTAGAAATGTCCCCTTTATGCAAGCGACATCGCGACAATCCTGCTCTAACAGAGCGTTTCGAGTTGATGGTCAATGGAAAAGAACTCGCTAATGCCTATTCGGAACTCAATGACCCCATAGACCAACGTGCCCGTTTTGAAGAGCAACTCCGGCTCTCGGAAAAGGGAGATGATGAAGCCATGTTTATTGACCAAGACTTTTTGCGGGCACTCGAATACGGGATGCCCCCGACCTCAGGATTAGGCATTGGTATTGACAGGTTGGTGATGTTCATGACCAATTCCCCTTCCATACAAGACGTGCTCTTTTTTCCACAAATGCGTCCTGAAAAAACAAATACGAACCCCGACAGTCAAACGGAGGTTGCTCCATGACTTCGCTCGTGCAACAAGGGGAATGGTTGCCGGTAATGGAAGAGTTTTACTCTTTACAAGGTGAGGGTTTTCACACGGGAAAACCGGCTTATTTTATCAGGGTGGGCGGTTGTGATGTAGGCTGCTTTTTTTGCGACATTAAAGAATCGTGGAATGCAGACAAACATCCATTGGTGTCTGTGGACGAGGTGGTGAAACGGGCAAATCAATGTCCCTCACGGGCTGTAGTCATTACCGGCGGCGAACCTTTGCGATATAATATGGACTATCTTTGCCGGAGACTGCACGAGAATCATCACGAACTCTTTCTCGAAACCTCAGGCTCAGAGACGGCAACCGGACAGTGGGATTGGCTTTGTCTCTCTCCCAAACCCGATGCCCCCCCGACCCCGGAAATCATGAGTAAAGCCAATGAATTGAAAGTAATTATTTTTGAAGAAAAAGATTTCGAGTGGGCAGAAATTTGCGCCGACAAAGTCAACGAGCAATGCTTGCTATATTTGCAGCCCGAATGGAGTCGCTCTATACCAATGATGCAAAATATCGTGAACTACGCTTTATCGCACCCCCGTTGGAGCGTATCCATACAAAGTCATAAATACATGAGAATACCATGAACACATTATTGAAAACCAATATCAATGGCATTATTTTTAAGAATCCGGTCATCGCGGCATCGGGCACGTTTGGGTTTGGACAAGAATACAATCGGCTGTATGAAGTAGAGCAATTGGGAGGGATCTGCTCCAAAGGATTAACATTGAACTCGCGACAAGGGAATGCCGGTATTCGTATTTTCGAAACGTCTTCCGGTATCATGAACAGCGTGGGATTGCAAAACCCCGGGATAGAAACTTTTATTCGTGAAGAACTCCCCAAAATGAAAGCCTTAAACA
>JAISUP010000091.1 GCA_031272025.1 Bacteroidales bacterium | reverse complement strand
AAGCAATTCCTTTATTAACAGCGACTTATCAACATAATAGTAATTTGCTACCTGATTGTCAAAAAAACTGTCGCCAATTCTTATCCGTTTCCTTTCCATTTTGCGCCGATTAAAAGTTTGCGGCTACAAAGATAATAAATTTTTATTGTATTTTGAAATTCAAAATAATTCAGAGACAAATATTTTTTTATTAAAGCGTGTAAACCAACAAATCAAAGGGCATTCTGTTTATTAACAATTTACTAAAAGCAAATTTGCAACTTATGCGTTGATAGGGACAGAAGCAGGATTGTCGTAAATTTTATCATTTGGTCGCCGACCCCCGCACCCAAATTGCAGGAATCGGGACTGATGGGGAAAGTGAGGATCGTTGGTAAGGCATCATCGTAGAGTTGCTATACGGGTTATTTCATTTCGAACTTATAGTTTATTCCTAACTTTGGCAATTGTTTGTATAGTTCTTCCGGAGAAATTTTGTGCTTAGGGTTATAGAAGGAATGGGAAATGTCTTTATCTTCGGAAGTGATAGAAAACGAGAGGGGTACATTACCTTTCGCGAGTTGTATCAGTTCGTTCAACAAACTACCCAAATTATAAGAAATATCGTTGATGTTAAAAGTCAGGATTGTTTCTCGGCACAATTTTTCACAGGCATCGGCAAGAAAATAAATTTGCACGGGGATCAGGTTGGTTCTGTTCGTGTAAGTATTGGTTTCTAATTTTGCCTCACAAAAGAGCATGTGGTCGGGTTCGAAGAAGTTTTTGACACGCGCGCCATCCTCGCCAAATAGCATCCATTCATATTCTCCGGTATAGTCTTCTAATTTCACTCGCCAGAAAGGTTTATTATTTTTTCCCATACTTTGTTGTACCGAGGTAACAATCCCCGAGAAGCGGAGTCTACGACCTTGCATTTTTCGGGCTAAGTCTTCCGGCTGTTTCAGGGCTTCGAGGTTTACGTTGGCAAAATGTTCCAACACGGGTTTGTAGGGGTCGAGGGGATGCCCTGACACGTAAAAACCGGCGACTTCTTTCTCGTATTTTAATTGTTCGAGATATTTCCAAGGCGTACAATCCGGCACATCAGGATAATTATCTTCTTCCGTACCATGAACATCATCGAAAATAGATGTTTGGTTTAAACTGCTATTATTTTGCTTTTTTGTCCCGTAGGCAATCAATTTTTCGAGAAAAGAACGCCCTTGCTTGTCGGTAGCAAGATATTGGGCACGGTGCACGTTGTCGAAACAGTCGAAGGCTCCGGCATATACTAATGCTTCTAAGGTTTTCTTATTACAGGCACGCAAGTTTACACGTTGTATAAAGTCGAAGATACTCTTATAGTTTCCATTGGCTTCCCGTTCTTGCACGATAGCATCTGCCGCGGAATATCCCGACCCTTTGAGTGCAGACAACCCAAAGCGAATATTGCCGTCTTTGTTCACCGTGAAATAAATTCCCGATTCGTTAATATCGGGTCCCAGTACTTTGATGTCGTGCTTATTGGCATCTTCTATCAAAAAACTGACCTCAGTAATATTGCTAACGTTATAGGTGAGGTTAGCGGCAAAAAATTCGGCGGGATAGTGGGCTTTGAGCCATGCGGTTTGATACGAAACCCACGAGTAGCAAGTCGCGTGCGACTTATTGAAGGCATATTTGGCAAATTCCGACCAGTCGCTCCATATTTTTTCTAATTTTTCTGCCGGTTCAAAGCCATTTTTCGCGGCACCCGCCATGAATTTCACTTTGAGTGTTTCCATCTTCTCTTTCAATTTTTTACCCATGGCTTTTCGCAATTCATCTGACTGACCTCTCGTGAACCCGGCAAGGTCACGACTCAGTAACATGACTTGCTCTTGATAAACCGTGATACCATAAGTATCTTTCAGTCGCTTTTCCATGTCTGGGAAATCGTAAGTAATAGGCTCTTTGCCGTGTTTTCGTTTGATAAAAGATGGGATATATTGCATGGGACCCGGTCTGTAAAGGGCGTTCATGGCAATGAGGTCTTCGAAAACCGTAGGTTTGAGTTCGCGTAGGTATTTTTGCATACCGGGAGATTCAAACTGAAAAATGGCTACCGTGTCGCCTTCACTATACAATTGATAGGTTTCAGGGTCGTCAATGGGCACTTTATCAATATCAATGTCTATCCCGTGTCTTTTTTTGATATTTCTTAAACATTCTTTAATCACAGATAAGGTAGTTACCCCGAGAAAATCCATTTTTATTAGTCCAACGCTTTCTATAACAGACCCTTCATATTGTGTAACGACCATTTTTTCTTTGGTGTTTTTATCTTCGGCAGTACTAACAGGGGCAAATTTGGTAATATCATCGGCACCAATAATGACCCCGCAAGCGTGGATACCGGTTTGTCGCAAAGTGCCTTCCAATTGTTTGGCGTAATCAAGAACCTTTTTCGTTTCGGGCTCGTTCTCGCAGGCTTGTCTAAGTTCCGGGACATAGTTCAAGCAATTAGGGATATTCATGTCGGGGACTTTGCCCGTAGTTTTGTCCTCGTCCATAAACCTGTCAGGAATCATCTTGGTCAGGCGGTTACTCAAATCTAAGGGTAAATGTAGCACTCGTGTTACATCTTTAATACTTGATTTGGTCGCCATGGTCCCGTATGTAATAATATGTGCAACCCTTTCTTTCCCATATTTTTTAGTTACCCAGTCCAGTACTTTTGCTCTACCTTCATCATCAAAGTCAATGTCAATATCGGGGAGAGAAATACGGTCGGGGTTGAGAAAACGTTCGAAAAGCAGGTCGTATTTCAGGGGGTCGATGTCTGTAATTTTTAAGCAGTAAGCGACCACGGAACCGGCAGCAGAACCTCGACCTGGACCTACCGATACTCCCATATCGCGTGCCGCTTGTATAAAATCTTGTACAATAAGAAAATAGCCGGGAAAACCCATGTCTTTCATCACTTTTAACTCAAAATCTATTCTCTCGCATAAGTCGGGCGACAGATTTTCCCCATATTTCTCACGGGCACCGGCATAGGTCAGTTCGCGCAAATAGTCGGTTTCTAATTTTACACGCAATGCTTTATCAAAGCCTCCCAATTTTTCTATTTTTCCTTTGCTTGCCTCGTCAGGTTCAAATTCGGCAAGCAAATCTTCGTTGGTATATTTGGCACGATAGGTTTCTTCTGTGGCAAAATCTATCGGGATGTCGAATATCGGCATGATGGGGTCGTGCTCGATAGAATAAAATTCTACTTTATCCGCGATTTTCACCGTATTTGACAAGGCTTCGGGGAAATCGGGAAAAATGGCTGCCATTTCTTCGGGGGTTTTCAGCCATTCTTGTTTTGTATAATGCATCCGGTCTTCATCTTCCACAAACTTATTGGTACTTAAACATATCAATAAATCATGGGCATCGCCATGTTCTTCTTCTACAAAATGCACGTCATTGGTTGCCACGAGTTGAATGTCGAGTTCTTGGGCAATTTTCACTAATTCGGGATTTTGGCTTTGCTGTCGTTCAAAAACGTCTTTGGCTCCGCCGGGCTTGTCGGTTTCGTGCCTCTGTAATTCTATGTAATAGTCGTCCCCGAAAATATGTTTGTACCATCGTGCCGCCGTGCGGGCACCTTGCAAGTCTCCTTTATAGATAAGGCGATGCAACTCACCTCCAAGGCAAGCACTGCACACGATAAGCCCTTCACGATACTGCTTTAGCAACTCCCTGTCAATACGAGGTCTCCCATAAAAACCATCTGTCCACCCCGAAGAAATAATCTTGCAAAGATTTTTATAGCCGGTTAAGTTTTTGGCAAGCAGAACGAGATGATAGCCACTCATATTTTCTTTTTGGTCGGTTTTAAAACGACTGCCTTCGGGGTTCGTAGGGGTATGTTTTGCCACGTATGCTTCACAGCCAAAAATAGGCTTGAACAGTTTTTTTCTCGCCTCCTCTATTTGAGATCGTATCCCCTCACGGTCAGACTCGTCTGCCGCTTTCAAAGCCTTTTCTAAGTCCGCGATTTTTTTCCTAATTTCCTCGTTTTTTTTCTGGCAAACATCTGCTAAAGTCTTTATGCCAAACATGTTTCCGTGATCGGTTAGAGCAATGGAATACATGCCATAGCGGATACATTTATCCACCAAATCTTTAATTTTAGACATTCCATCCAACACGGAAAATTCGGAATGCACATGTAGATGCGTGAATTTATTCATTATCAATTTGTTTTTCTGAAAAAAATAATCTTTCAAAGATAGTATAAAATATCCAATTACACGCCACGGGTAAAAAAAGGCAAAAGTAAGGTACTCATTTTTGAAAAAAAGTGTATTTTTGCTCTTTTATTTTGAATATATCTTTTTATGAAACTTAAAGGGTCATTATTTCGCGGGGCACAAGGGCAAAACTACCTTTTCCCCTTTATTTTAGTTACGTCATTATTCGCGCTTTGGGGGTTTGCCAACGACATTACGAACCCCATGGTGGCTGTTTTTAAAACCAGTTTACTCCTAACCAATACGAAGAGTGCCTTGGTTCAGTCCGCGTTTTACGGGGGCTATTGTTTTATGGCAATTCCTGCCGCCTTATTCATCCGTCGTTTTAATTACAAGAAAGGGGTTTTGGTAGGGCTTGGTCTATATGCCGTGGGTTGTCTTTTGTTTTTGCCTGCCGGCAATTTGCTCTCGTTTTGGGCATTCTTGTTTGCCTATTTCGTGATGACTTGTGGTTTGTCGTTTCTCGAAACCACCTCTAACCCATATATTCTAGCAATGGGAACAGAAAAAAATGCCACCCGCCGGCTCAACTTCGCGCAAGCATTTAACCCTATGGGATCGCTCACGGGAATGATGATTGCCAGTCAAGTTATCTTAACTAAAATAGAAAAAAACGACTATAACGCGTTGGATCTTTTGCAACAAAGAAACGCGGATGCCGCGACTGCCATCGACACGGCAAAGCCTTTTGGCGAGACCGTGCGTGCCGCCCTGCAACAAACCGACCCAACCGCTTTATTACAAGTACAACGCACCGACATGGACATCGTGAGCGGACCATATCTTATATTAGGTATCGTGGTTTTATGCTTTTTCCTGTTTTTCTTTATTGCCCGTTTGCCCAAAATCACTGCCGCAGAAGGAAAAACGTACACGCTCAAACAAACCTTGAATATTCTTTTTTCTAATAAACAATATTTGTGGTCAGTATTGGCACAGGCTTTTTACGTGGGAGTGCAAATCATGGTGTGGACTTTCATTATTCAATACGCGGAAAAAGAATTGGGAATGCCTAAGGCAATGGCTCAAAAATTCAACATGGTAGCCATGGCGACATTTGTTACTTTTCGATTTATCTGCACTTTTTTGTTAAAATACATTCGTGCCAGTCGTTTACTTGCCGTGCTTGCTGTTGGAGGCGGCTTATTTATCTTAGGGGCAATATTTTTACCCAACGCACCTTACGTAGATGGTCAGTATCTCGCACCTTATTGGGGGCTATACTCTTTGATGCTCGTGTCGGCGTGCATGTCTCTCATGTTTCCAACTATTTATGGGATTGCCCTTGATGGCATGGGAGATGAAGCCAAATTAGCATCTTCGGGATTAATATTAGCCATTGGCGGTGGCTGTATCATGCCCCCGTTACAAGGCTTTCTCATGGACAACGGTACGTGGTTTGGCAATCTATTGTCTTCTACACGTCTCTCTTTTGTCTTACCTTTGCTCTGCTTTGTCTTTATCGCTATCTTCGGTTGGTGGGTAGAACACGACCGGAAAAGAGCAGCCCTATAAGCCTTATTGAACTACGGTTGCACTATAATTGAGTACAATAACATCGTGGTTAGGGTCATTGCTAATAATTTCAATGGTCCCGTTTTGTTTCATGGGACGGTCGTATGCTTTAAAAGTTAGGGTTACCGTTTGACTTTGTCCGGCAGGAATCGTGAGCGTTTCCATGTTAGGTTTCACCATACTCGTGTTTGGCTTAATGTTACGAATAAGTAAAGGATTTTTGCCGGTGTTGGTAAGGGTAATATCTTTTGTCTTTGTTTCTTTGGTTTTTATGGTTCCGAAATTCACTGACAGACTGTCTATCACGATTTGCGGGGCATTTTTCTTTTGTATAGGTGTGAGTTGCGAAAAATCTTCCCTTATCTTTATATTATAATATAGACCTTTACTCGGTTCTATAGAATCGTTGGTTTTTAATAAGAGATAGTCATTGATCGTACCAAAAGCGCCTCTTTGTTTGGCATTATATTTGATGAGCAACCTCTCTTCTTTCCCGGGGTCAATGGCTTGTCCAAAACTACGGGATTCTTCTGTAAACCATGCCGGTTTGCGTTCATAATCTACCGTGATTGTTTTATTACCAAAGTTGTGCAAAATAAAGGTATCCACGCGTGTTTCGGTATTTTTAATCTCGAAGTCTTTGCTGGAAACTTTGATGCACAAGTCTCCCCTGCAATTCATAAATCCCGCTTGTTCTTTTGGGGTGGGAGGGCGTTTAATCACGGTTCCCTTAATAAAAATTATATGCGAATTTCCCGCGGGTTCGTTGGTTGTTACGGTAATTGACTTGTGGAATGCCCCCGGTCTATTCATCGGGTCATAAGTTGCTATCACGTACCCGCGCTCTCCCGGCATAATCGCTGTCTTGGTATGGTCGGTAGCCGTACAGCCACAACCCGGCTTCACTTTCGTGAGCATCAACGCGCTGTCGCCGACATTCGTGAACTCAAATTTATGACTTTGCTTGCCACCTTCTTCTTTAATACTGCCAAAGTCATGCGTAGTTTGTTCAAATTGAATCTTGGGCTGCGAGTAACTAAACTCCACAAGAAAACCCATGACTAACAATAACACTAATTTTTTCATATTACTTTTTATTTTAAAATATTGAATAATAATATACTAAAAAAAAGAAAACCATAAAAATGATACGCGAAGATACGATTTTTTTTTAGAAATCTACTTATGTCTTTATAAAAAAAACAATTTTGAGATTTTAAGGTAATTGAAATTAAATTAGTGTCTCATCATCCTTCGTTGTGATGAATTGCTAATATCAAAGCCTCTCAAATTATAGGCAAACGTTAATAAGAAATAACGTGCCAGCGTAGGCGAGGTACGATATTCAACATAGTTGGTCGCGGCAATTTGTCTAATATATTGATTTTGATTTAATAAATCTATCGCGGCAAAGCGAAGTTCGAACTGATTTTTCTTTCCAATCACTTGTCGCACAGACAGGTTTAAGGTATGAATATTTTGGGTAAACTCTAATTTTTTATTATTATAATTCGAGAAACGATAATTTCCTTCCAAAAAAGTTTTCTTGAGCATTTGCCATTTAAAGCCGGCATTAGCCGAGTAATTCATGTAATTTTGGTTACGGTCGCGCTGGATGGAATATTGGGTATAAGTGTTAGAGATACTTCCTGACGCGTTGAAATTCAATTTTTCACCTGCGGTAATATTAAAGCCCACGTTGCCACTAACGCCACTTGTGTTCGTGATATTTTTCACGGCATTGATAAAAACCGGCGTGTGGCTCAAATTCCCGTTAAGAGAAAGACTCATGGTAAGTATTGTTTTAACTATGGGAAAATGAGACCATAAATATAGCGAATAACTGTCGCCGCCTTTCACGTTTTCGGGTCTCGAAACGGTAACATAGCCCACGCTATCCACAAATTCGGTCGTTTGGTTATAAACAATTTGACTTTCATAAAAATCGGCGTTCGCGCTTAAGGATATGTTGTACATTGCCGCCCTGTTCCAATAGCCAAAACGTGTATTTATCTCGTGATAGCGTTCGGTAGTTAATGAAGGATTGCCTTCGGTTTTATACAAATTATTGGAGAGGTCGGGCATGGGAAATAGGTAGGATATATCCGGCTCATCCACAGAATAAGAATATGAGGCATCGAGTTGCAGGTCGTGAGGTAATTCAAAATCTGCCTCTATATAGGGTATCAAATTGTGGTAAGAAAAGCCCCCCGTGCTGTCTCCCGTTTTTAAGGAATTGTGTCCTTTTAAATTCAGGTTTTGATAGGCTAACCCTGCCATAATATTAATGCCGTTTTTCGCAAAGTTTAAAGAAGTTCCCAAACGGTTGTACAAGGAGGTATTTTTATATATTATCCACAATGAATCCACCGGTTTCGCGTAGGCATCTTCCGATTCGTTTCGGTTATCTCGCATCGAAGCACTAAAATTGTAGAAACTTTGCAAAGTAAACATTTTTCCTAATGGTTCCACGTACAAAAGGCTGGATCGCGCCGTATGGGTACGTTTTTTTTCGCTGTTTTTCACTATAAACTTTATCTGTTCATTATCAGACAAATGGAAGAATGTATTCAAATTGTTGATGTCATCAAGAGATTTCCCGTCAGAAAAAACGTAGTTCCCGCTCATGGCAAAAGTTCTGCCTTTTTTCTTAAAACGATGCGTGTATATCGCGAGGGTATTGATATCCCATGACCCGTTGTCAGTAGTATTTTTCATCTCATTTCTATTGATATTAAAAAAATCTGCTGTTTGAAAAAATTGCGTGTTGGTGGCTTCTGTGGTAGTTAAGGCATAAGTAAGGTCAGCACGCACTATGATATTGTTATTTGAATCAATGTCGTATTCCCAACGGGTGGAAAAACTATGATTATTTCTCACGTTGCTATTGTTAGAAGTGTCGGTACGCAGGTAAGTAGAGTCTGTCAGGAAAGTCTGTCGATTAGCAAATTGGTCACTATAAGTATAGTTTCGGGTATAGAAATAACCGGCATTAAATTTTGTTTTTTTCTTATAATAATTATAATTCACGCCGCCGCCCGCGTTTTGCGAGAATCCTGATCCGTCTCCGCCGGAATATCCTGACATCCTGAATCTCATACCGCCGCCGCCATAGCGTCCGTTGCTAAATCCAAAAGTGCCGTTGTCAAACCCCGTGGTCATGCTTTGTCCCTTAAAATCGGAATAGTCGCTCCAGTTAAAATTAGATTCATTGATATTATTGCCATAGCCGAGAAAAGAAAGTTGTTGTGTTTCGGTAAACCAATTAAAATTTCCGCGTGCCAGCCATCTATGAAAAGTTTCTTTTTCTATCCCGGAGCCGTAGCCCACGGTGGCTTTTCCAAAATATCCTTTTTTATATTCGTTTTTCAATTCGAGGTTCATTACCTTTTCGCGTGCGCCGTCTTTGATTCCGGTAATTTTTTCTTGTTCGGTTTGTTCGTTAAAGACTTGTACTTTATGCACGGCGGCGGCATCGAGATTTTGTGTAACGGTTTTAGGGTCGGTACCAAAAAAGGCTTTCCCGTCCACGTAAACGGTTTTCACATCTTTCCCCATGGTAGAAATGCCGCCATTGGCATCGACTTCTATTCCCGGCAGTCGCCGCAGTAAATCTTCCACCGTAGAGCCCGGGGGCACCTTAAATGTAGTCGCGTCATATTCTACCGTATCTCCCTTAATGAAAATCGGGGCTTTGGCTTCTTTTATCACGATTTCCATCAAAAAGTTTGCAATAGGTTTTATCTTAATGACCCCCATGTTGATTTCTTTTTCATCTTCTTTGGGAACTATCATCTTCTGTATCGGCATGTAAGACATGTGAGAAACTTTTAAGATGTAATTTGCTTTCCGAATATTCTTGAACGAAAAAGTGCCTCTGTCGTTAGTCATCGTGTAATTGACCAGTATCGAATCTTTGGAATTTAGCAACATAACCATTGCCGTAGCCACCGGATCGTTCATGGTATCTTTAATTTGTCCAACAATAGAAAATTGCGCGAAAAGATTTCCGGTTAGTAGCCCCCAAAACATGGCTAACAATAAAAAATGCTTTTTCTTCATCACGATAAAAAATGATTTTAAACTTCAATTAATTGGATATGAAATAATTTTGCTATTTTTCGTAATACGGGCAATTGGTGTCCTGTTCCGATGGCACAATGGTGCGATGGACCTGCTTTTGACCAGCGGTTGATAAATTCGCGTATCCCGGTATTGAAACGGTAGCGACTGTTGGTATTGCCAATATTGAGTACGGGACCCGGCACGGCTTCGCCTTCTGCTGCCAGCATAAAAATCCCGTTTTGGTTTTCACCTACCGACAACAAGGTTACCTGTCCCTGTTTTACCGACATTTGTATTGATAGTCCTTTCCCCGGTTTACCATGATACACCGGCAAAGGCACTAACCCTACTTTCCCGTCTGCCATAGCAAAGTGCGCGGGACCGTCATGACCCAATAGTAGCACGTCGTCATTAAAATCCATGGCATAAAATTCCGAGAACGATCCTCCTGCTCCCAACAATGACAGTATTTTCATGGCTTGCGCGTTTTTTATTTCGCATTCTCCGGCTACCGGTATGCCTTGCCCGGTGAGCAAAGTGTTGCCTGCAATCACAGAGGTAACAATATTTTCATATTCGTTGCCTTCGTATCCTTCGTAATAATAAGCCATTGAACCTAAACGGTGTTCTTGTACCAATCTATCTAAGGCTACCGATGTGCGTGCGGCTCGGTTTAATTCTTCCGGATCGCAACGTGCGGATACTTCAAAACAGCGATGAAATTCCAGTTTTTTTCGTTCTATATCTTCTACGGTAACTTCTTCACGAAAAGATTTCAACTCGCACATTTCCAACATTTCTATATGAGTTCCGAAGGTAGTAGCGTGCAAAGTAAGGTCGGCATACACATCAAGCATACCCCCGTAATAGTGTCCTAACACGCCTAGTCGGTTACGGGTCATGCCGTGCCATACTCGCGCGGCGGCAAGCCATTCGGCAACTTCTGTCCACACTTGTTGTTCTTGCATGTAGCCACTCACGATGTCGTAAGTTACACGGGCACGATTGAGCACGGAGGCAAATTCGGGAACAGAGCACGACTGACAATGAGCCAACCACTCTCCTGTCATCTTGCCCCTGTCTCCCATAGCATTAATTTTAGCATAATCAATTGCCGACTCCGGTTGCACGTTGAGCAAAATCACCGGTCTCTTAAGATCTTGTACCACAGGTAATATAGTTGAAGATAAGGCATAGGTAGAAATAAACAAAAACACCATTTCCACGTTTTCTCTTCGCAGATAGTCTACGGCTATTTCTGCCTTTTCAGGACAATCAACCATACCTGCATCAATCACGTGCCCCCCCAAGTTGACAAGCCTTTTTGCTATTGCTTCTTGATAATCGGTTAAACGACCTAATAATCCATCAAATTGTGCCCAATAAGTATTCAATCCTACCCCAAAAAGTCCTATTTTGATTTCTGTATCCATATTCTATCTATCAAATGAAATTTAGCGACAAAGATACATGAAATTTTCCAATTCATGCACAAATGGATAAAAAATTTTGTAAATTTTTGGTTTGCAAAGAGAAAGAGGTTAAAAATAAAAAACCGGTGCTAAGCAAAATAATTGGCTATACGGTATAGTAAAAAATCTTTATTTTTCACGCCGTAGTTATTAGCGACGAGTCGTTTGATTTTACCGTTTAGTC
>JAISUP010000070.1 GCA_031272025.1 Bacteroidales bacterium | reverse complement strand
ACAGAATGCGGGAAGCAGGTGTTAATGTGATATATCGTAACGTTATTGACGATGTGCAGATTGGTGATACGCTGCTGGTAAATTCTAAAAACACGATGGATGTCATTGATACAAAATATGGCTACTTTTGCTATTTTTTCCAGACATAAAGATTTTATGGTTATCTTTGCAGCCTAATTTTTTAATCATTCAAAAATAGTCAATATGAAAAAAATCTTATTTTTTGCGAGCACGATCATTTTGTCGTGCATGGTTAACTTACATGCACAAAGTGAAATACCGGATTTGTCTTGGGCAAAATTGGCAAAATTTGGTGCCTATAACCAATTTTCTCAGTTAAAACCCATCGGGGCAGACGCGCAAGCCGTCTATTGGTATGCTTCTGCCGATTGGGCTCTGAATCTATGGACTAAAAGTCCTGATTGTTTGTACAAGTATGACATAGAAAACCAAAACCTGCTTGCCGTAAAATACAATTGCAAAACCCCGCTTGGAAAAGCAGAAACAGAATTTGCCATCGAGTTTGGAGAAGACTTCCTTTTTTTTAGTTCTATACAAGATAAAAAACTAAAAACACATACTTTGTACATGCAAACCATGAACAAGAGTACCATGTCTTTATCTACAAAAATGACCAAAGTAATAGAATTGAATTATGAAGGAGAATCGAATTACCGTCCCGCGCTTTTCCGTTATTCTATCTCTCCCGACAAAAGTAAATTGTTGATAGGATATCAATTATTAAAGAATGGCGAAATTATCCGTTCGGGGTTCAAAGTTTTCGACACGAGTATGAACGAGTTATGGGGAGACAAAGGCATTGTGTCGGGAAAAAAAGAAAGGGCAATACTACATAATTTCGTGGTCGATAACAACGGGGTAGTTTGGTTTTGTGGCACAACCGAACAAAAAGGCAATAAAAAAAGTGGGCTATTGTTACCGGAAGCCTTTGTTACCATGGTCACGGAGACCAATAAAGAATACGAGGCAATAGACATTCCTTTCCCTTCGGGAAATTACGCCACCGATTTGTGTGTAGGGGTGTCGCCAAACAACGAAATCTATTGCGCGGGTGTTTTTTCGCGAGACAAGATGAAAAACGCGCTCGGCATGTTCTCGGCAAAAATTACTGCCGATGAAGCCCCGGAAGTTACATTGCAAGAATTTGGTATTGATTTAATCACGAGAGATTGGGACAATGGAGACACCAAAAAAGCCCAACGCGATATAGATAAGGGTAAAGATTACGAACAATATGATACGTATGTGGACAATATACAGTTTTTGTCAAACGGCACCTTACTTATCTCGGCAAAAAAGGCATATACTACCGTGGTTTATGTTAAGACTACCGCTTATTATCATTATCATTTTGGCGATATCTTCTTCGCGAACGTGAGACAAAACGGCTCTTTTAATTGGATAAATAAGGTTTCGCGAGATGTGATTTCCGTGAACGCGGCACTATTTGGTCAATATCAAATCCTTATAGATCATAAAGATAATATCCATCTCTTTTACAATAAAATAGCATCCATGACTATGCTCTTACAAATGAATTTGATGGGACAAACTCAAACTTTACATGATGTCTTTACTCCGGAAGGGAAAAATACGGAAACCATACTAAACTTGACCAAAAACAATAAAATTGTCGCGCGACCGTGGGAGGTTTTTCTTTTTGATCAAAACAAAGTGGTGATGTCGGGACATAAAGGAAAAAAAGACCTTACGTTTACTACTTTTAGTATAGAACCATGATGAAGGTTAATTTTTTTTATATTATACTGAATATCAGTATTCTTTTCGCTTTTGTCGCTCCGCTCGCTGCTCAATCCCCATTGACCGGTGAGCGGTTGCGTTCGGAAGGAGAGATGCCGACTGCAATGAAAAAGGCACTCGCCGATAAAAAAGAGCGTTTCTTCCAAAAATTCGCGGAACAAGGACAAATAGTCTATGGCTCCGAACTGAATACTTACCTCGAAACCATTCTAAATCACTTGTTAATCAACGAACCCGAACTGCGCGAAAAAATTACTTTGTTAGTAGTGAAATCACCGGTGGTACAAGCCGTAGCATATCACGAGCAGAAAACCATTTTTGTGTATACAGGACTATTGGCTCAGGTCTCTAACGAGGCAGAACTTGCCTTTATATTATCTCACGAAGTCGCGCATATTGCCTTAGAGCACGAGGTGGCATGGAGAAAATGGAATTATAACAAACACGACCTCATAGATATGCCTTTTTTTGTCAGAGAACGGGAAACAGAAGCCGACAATATTGGCTTTACCCGTTTTTTCAAAAACTCAAAGTATGCTCTTCCCGCGGCAGTTTCGGTATTCAACGTGCTACAATACGGGCACCTACCCTTTGACAACATCCCTTTTGATCGCGATTTTCTACAAAGCGATGCCTACAGTTTTCCCGCTAAATATTTTCCCGTCAACACGAACCCTATCGACAACCGCGATGACTACCTTGACACGCTTTGTACTCATCCTAATATTGCCAAACGCCGTGAAAATATACGACAACAATGCAGCGAGACCGACCATGACATACGACAATCATTCGTGCAGGATTCGGCTTTGTTTGTCAAGATGCAGCACCTCTGTCGCGTAGAATGTCTGAATTATTATCTTGTAAATCACCATTTTGCAGAAGCATTTTACAACGCTTATCTGCTCTATCGGTTACAAATGTATCCCGAAGACAGTCTCGCGTGGAAAAATGTGATGAGCATTTCGCTTTACGGGCTAAATCTGCATAAAGAAAATGGTTCTTTAAACGATATTCTCCCCGAAGTGAGTAGCGTGGAAGGTGAGATGCACCCTTTTGTACATCTAATTAAGAGCATGAGCAGACAAGAACTAAATGTGCTCGCGGTGAGAGAATTGTGGAAAAGACATCAAGAAAGTCCGGAGCAGCACGAAATTAGGGAAATGCTCGAAGATGCAGCCAAAATGCTCATCGGCTATCATCACCTGACTTGGGATAAGTTTTGCGACTACCCGTTGGGAACCCTCATCGATAGCATTGACATGCCTAAAAACGACCCCACCCAAAGTCTGCCCCTCGAAAAACCAAAACAAGGAAACAAGTACGAGCGAATTGAAAAAACCAATAACACTTTGCTCAAAGTAAAACCTTCATCAAAGTTTAAACTCGTGAATTACATGCTTGCCGACTTAAAACAAGACACGGGGTTCGTTGCATTTTTTATTAAAATGCAACGAACAATCCCCGATGAGTACACGTTACAGGCAGTAGAACAAGTAAACTCGAAAACCCTTTCTAAAAAAGTGCCGAAAAAAAACAGGATCAATTTGCCCACGCTTGGAGAAGAACCCGTGCTATTCTTTCCCCCGCGTTATATTTACAAGAAATACAACGCGAAACGTTCCGTATGGCGAGAACGGGTGGGCAAACGAATGGTGCAAAATGTTATCACTGCCGGAGCCAAACAACTGCATATCTCCCACACGCAGATAGACCCTGATAAAATACATCTCATGACCACGGAGCAGTACAATAACTATGCACAAGTCGCGGAATGGATGTGTTACCTGCAAACCAAAGTCATGGATATCAAACCTTATTTCGTGCCCGATATGGATGCGCTTGCCCCGGATGTTAAATATGTGGTAACAAATGCAATATTTGTGCAAAGAGAACGTACCGTGTCTTATATTAAGTGGACCTATTTGTTCACGACTGCCATTTACTTACCCATGCTACCCGTTAATATTGCTTTGTTGTGTTTTGAACGACACTCGTTACAATCAATATTTTCCGTGTTTAATATCCAAACCGGTAAATTGGAAAAAGCATGGCTCTATGGCACAGACGAGACTTATTCTACCGCGAGCAGACTACACGCTTTTGTTTACGATTGTTTGTATGATTTAAAAAAAGGAGATAGAAAATGAAAAGATATATATGTGTTTTGTTGTTGTTTGTAAGTATTTTATTCCTGTCTGCAAACCCTGCCTGCGCGCAGGGGAATGGCAGTTTCACGGGAAAACGGGTGCTGTTTAATTTGTCGGCAACATTCTCGCCCGCGTGGTTCAATCCCAATTTTTTTAACAATAGCAAGCATTGGGAAAAATATTACGCGTTCAACTACATGCTTACCCCGTCGATGGAAGTTATCGCGTGGCGTTATGGCACGATAGGCACGCATTATCATTGGTTTGAAACTAAATGTAATTATTTCGTCAATTTATTAGAGTGGTGGAATACATATTCAGAGGTTGCCCCTATGACTGTTCATGGAGTAGGCTGTTTTTACAAACAATATTTTGGAGAAAATTCACGTGCACCATTAGGCTGGTACGCTAAAATACAAGGCGACATATTGTTTGCCCGAGCAAATATATGGCAACCGGATATTATTGAGCAAGAAACATATTCGGGAACTTATTTTACCTATTCGGAAACGGAAGGACAAACCGTGGATGTGCAAAAAATAGTCGGCTCCTTGGCTTTCGAGATAGGGTACGACTTCTTATTTTTCGACAGACTCAGGATAAATACTGCTTTTTTCGCGGGTTTGCCTTTGTGCAAATGGAAACTCAGTGAGCACGAAGGTAGCAGTCAGAGCCTCACTTATGAAGAATCTGTTGCCCGAAGGCTGATCATGCACTACGCGTTGGGAATGAAAATGAGTATCGGCTTTTTGGCATTTTAAAAAAAACAACGTTTTTGCCCGTACCGTGTTTTCTTGTTTTTTTCGCGTGTTGGTGCAAATTTTGGAGTAAAACGGAGATAAAAATGGTTTATAATTTGTTTGCGGGGGTGTTAAAAGCGGTATAAATAATTTGTTTTTTTAAGATT